>NZ_JBTLQH010000012.1:0-153700 GCF_054461575.1 Flavitalea flava | reverse complement strand
ATTTTCGGATGAACATTTCCGACCCATGGGTCTTGTCCTCGGAATTGGTGCCACGTAAGATCTCGTCAATCAATACCAGTGCGGGCCCGCCGCTTTGAAGCCGGTGTATGATCACCTGTAGCTTTTTTAATTCAGCCATAAAATACGAAGTATGTTCCTGCAGCGAATCACTGACCCTGAGTGAAGAAAGGATATGCATGGGCGTGAAGGTAAACCCCTCTGCGCAAACGGGTGCGCCGCATTGGGCCAATAAAAGATTCACGCCTACTGTTCTCAGAAAGGTGGTCTTTCCTGACATATTGGAGCCCGTGACAAGGATCAGTTGATTATTGCGTCCGATAGTAAAATCATTCGGCACTCTTTCCCCTGAAGGGATGAGCGGATGCGCCAATTCTGTCGCTTCGATAAACAAATGTTTATCCTGAACGGGTTTGGGGAAATGATAGCCGGGGTTGTTAAAAGCGAAAGTCGCCAGGGAGTTAAGACATTCGATCTGGCCTACCGCCTCGATCCATGAGGGAAAAAGCGCTCTGTTTTTTTCTTTCCACTTTTCCAGGGATAACATACACTGAAGATCGTACAACAGGATACTGTTCAGGAAAATATTGACCAGTATATTTAATCGCTGGTCGAAAAAGGATGCCAGTTTTGAAAATTGGCGAATGGCCAGATGGGCTTTACCGGTATTTACCTGTAATTTTTGCAGGAGAGCAGAAGATTCCGGGTTGATCGAATTAAATACCCGGAGGATCGATGCGTATTGCTCAAGGACGGCCTGTTTCCGGCCGATCAGCAAATGTTGTTGGGAACTATATTTAATAAAGCTGCCTGTAATAATCCAACTGATAAGGATGCCGGCAAAAAGGGGCGCATAATTGTCGGTAATCAGGTAAAATAGGATTCCCATGACATTAAAAAAAGGCAATAACCATCGCAGGATCAGCAGCCATTTTTTTTTGAGCAACAAACTGGCAGTTTCCAGCCAACTGACTACGCTGTATAGGTTTCCTTTCTCTTCCTGGTTGATGAGCCCGTTGGCAAGGATGTTTTGACGCCCGTCTGCCTGATCAGCCAGGACTTTAACAGCTTCCTGGTAACGCAGGATCGGTTCCGGGGATAAAACAGGTTGTTTGAGCATGTTCCCCAAGGTCTCCAGACCATGACTGGTAGCGGTCCGGTTCAGCAGATGAAAAAGGGATCGTTTGCCAAAGATATCCAGATCGTCCAGATAGTTTTCAGACGAAAGCATATCCTGCCCATCGCTAAATCCATTTAATTCATGATTAAGGACATTTTGCTCATTACTATTAATATATAAGAGCTTTTCCAGCAAAGATTTTCGGTCTTTTAACCGGAAAGCCAGGTTGACCAGTCCGATAAAGGTTCCGAACAGGGCAATAACGCCAATCAATGCCGGGTAAGAAAAATCCCGGATCAGGTAAAAAAGGGTAATGGCGAAGGCTGAAAAAGCAGTCAATCTCAGCAAGGAGATGAGATTCATTCTTTTTTGAATTGAGCGGATCTGTTCCGAATAGGTAACAATCTTTTCTTCATAAAAGCCATGAACGGTTGTCATTTTCTGCATGGGAATTGAATTAAAACAAATGCCACCGAAAAGGTGGCACTTAATTATATAGTAAAAAAGTAATATTATTTACATGATATCCATTGCCTTCACAAAAAATGTGCAAACGAAAGGCAGGATAAGGGTCAGATATTCAAATTTTAAGGCGACAGCAGCTATAAATGCGGCTGTTGAAAGGAAAAACAGGAGCCAATATATTCCGGTATGTTTCTTTTGCTGTTCCATACGTTAAAAATTTGTGCGAAAATAAGGCAAAACTAGTAATGAACCAAAGAGAAAAACAGGTTCGTGCTCTCAATTTCGAGGATTACCTTTGCGTTCTTTAAGTCTTGCCTGTTATTATATAAATCTGGAACAAAATAGAATGTAAGTGTGACATATTCGGAATATTTATTATAAATTAGCTGCATAATGTAAAAAATACACATTAAGCGGTTGCCTAGTGAAACGAAAGACTAAAACAGCCCATTGCCAGATGAACAGGAAGATGAAAATAGAGTTTTATCTAAGGTTTAGCACCCGGAAGGGTCAAAATTTGTATATATCCGGGAATACAGCCGCATTGGGAAATGATGACCCAACCAAGGCATTTCCCATGCAATACCGGGATAAGGAATTCTGGCAATGCAGCCTGGAACTGGAGATGGATGAACAATCAGCCAATCAACTCCGGTACTATTATATTTTGCGTAATGTAGATGGCTCCAGCACTATTGAATGGGGTGAGGACCGGGAACTGGATTTTCGTGGGATTGATAAGGAAGAGATTCAGCTTATTGACACCTGGAATCATGCGGGGGAATTTGAAAATGTATTTTTTACGTCACCATTTCGTCAGATCCTGCTTCCGCATGCTTTGGGGCAGGCAAACGAAAAGAGCAAACACAGAAGCTCTTTTACCCATATCTTTAAAGTTAAGGCCCCCTTATTAAAAAAAGACGAGATCCTTTGTTTGACGGGGAATGGCAAAGCCTTAAAGGACTGGGATACGATTTCCCCGCTGCTTATGGTACAGGAGGGAAATTGGTGGACTTCCCGGTTGGCCATTCCAAAAGAATCCTTTCCCATAGAATACAAATATGGGGTCTTTGATCAAAAAACGGGAAAATTCATCCGGTATGAAGAAGGCGGCAATCGCCTTTTATATGGAGACGCCAGGAAGAACAAAGTCAATATCCAACACGATGGTTTTGCCCATTTACCCAATAACAGCTGGAAGGGCGCCGGAGTGGCAATTCCGGTGTTCAGCCTAAGAAGTAAAAAATCTTTTGGGGTAGGAGAGTTCACAGATATAAAATTGTTGGTCGACTGGGCCCGTAAATCCGGGTTTAAATTGATACAGATCCTGCCGGTCAATGACACCACGGCTAATAACACCTGGCAGGATTCTTATCCTTATGCGGCTATTTCAGCGTTTGCCTTGCATCCTATCTATCTGAACCTGGAAAAATGCGCCGGCAGGAAATATGCGGAACTGATCAAACCCCTGCGAAAAAAACAAAAGGAGTTAAATGACCTGCCTGATGTGGATTATGAGCAGGTCATGAAGATAAAATCTGTAACCGTTAAGGAATTGTATGAATTGCAAAAGGATGAATTCACGAAACAACCCGGATACAGGCAATTTTTTGAACAGAACCGGCACTGGCTCGTTTCTTATGCTGCATTTTGTTGTTTGCGGGATGAAGAAGGAACACCCGATTTTAATCAATGGGCTGCTTTTAAGGAATATGACAAGGAAACGATAGAAATGTATGCCTCCCCGGGATCTGAACATTATGATTCGATCGCGCTTCATTATTTCATTCAATATCATTTACATCTTCAATTAAGGGATGCCGCTGATTACGCACATGAACGCGGCATAATAGTAAAAGGGGATATCCCTATTGGGGTTTATCGTTACAGTTGTGATGCCTGGATGGCCCCCCGCCTCTTCCATATGGAACAGCAGGCTGGCGCCCCTCCTGATGATTTTGCCATCAAAGGGCAGAACTGGGGGTTTCCTACCTATAATTGGGAGGAGATGGAAAAGGACGGGTTTGCCTGGTGGAAACAACGTTTTGAACAAATGAGTAATTATTTCGATGCCTTCCGGATCGATCATATCCTTGGGTTTTTCCGCATCTGGAGCATTCCTATGCAGGCAGTCCAAGGGATATTAGGGCATTTTGTTCCTGCCATTCCGGTTCAGCGGGGAGAATTTAATGACAGACATATCTGGTTCGACTACGAACGATATACCCGGCCATTCATTAATGAGGCTGTTCTGTGGGAAATTTTTGAAAAGGATTCGGAGTATATTAAAGAGGAATACCTGGATGTGTTGGATAATGGGTTCTTTATCCTCCGTGAAGCTTATAATACGCAGCGTAAAGTGGAATACCATTTTGCAGGGCTTGAAAAGAGCCCTTCCAACGACCGGATACAATCCGGGTTAGCAGATCTGATCTCCAATATCATCCTGTTGGAGGTAGAAGGATCTGGTGAGCAGCAATTTCATTTCAGGATCGCCATGGAAAATACTTCCTCCTTTCGTTACCTGGATTGGTCTGTGCAGCAACAATTGAAGGAGCTCTATCTCGATTATTTTTTTTCCCGGCAGGATCTTGCCTGGAAAAAAGAAGCCCTGCATAAATTACCGGCACTGAAAAGGGCAACAAATATGCTGGTTTGCGGAGAAGATCTCGGGATGGTCCCTCATTGTGTCCCGGATGTTATGAAACAACTGGGGATTCTTAGTTTAGAAATTCAGCGCATGCCCAAAAACCCTGGGGAGGAATTTTCTCATCCCGGAAGAGCACCGTATCTTTCTGTGGTTGCTCCTTCTACGCATGATATGAGTACGATCCGCGGATGGTGGGAAGAGGACAGAGTGCTTATACAAAAATTCTTCAACCAGGAATTGGAACAATGGGGAGAAGCTCCTTTTTTCTGCGAACCCTGGATCAATAAGGCCATCGTATTACAACATCTGCATTCACCCGCCTTATGGAGCATTTTTCAATTACAGGATATTTTGGGAATGAGCGAACATTTTCGAAGGGAAAACCCGCACGATGAACGGATCAATGTCCCGGCTAATGCGCATCATTATTGGAGATACCGGATTCATCTCAACCTGGAAGAACTGATAAAAGAAAAAGAATTCAATGAGGAATTACAAGGATATATAGGGAGCAGCGGGAGATAAAGAAGAACTGCTGGCTTCAAGCTACAAATTGCAAACTAACAGCTACAAGCTTCAAGCTGTTAGCTATAAGCTTAAATTTTTGCGAATAACTGTACATGCTGATTACTACCGGTTTTGTCAATGACCTTCAGAAAATAATTCCCGCTCTTTAATGCTGATATAGCGATGGATTCCTGATTAATCCCGGCAGACAATTGTTGTTGGTGGGCAGCAACCAATACACCGGCAAGGTTAAAGATCTGAACGGTCACCTGGTCAGCGGAAGAACTGGAAATGGTATAATTGATTACAGCACTGGCCGGATTGGGGAATACTTTTATTTTAGGGGAAACGGCAGTATTCATAAGACTGATCCATTTGGAATACCGGAAGTACCCGTCGCCATCAACTTCACGCAGGCGGTAATAGTTGGAGCCACTTAACAAACGGGTATCTGTATATGAATAACTAAAATGATGTGCATTATTTATACCTGTTACCATTCCGATTGAATCGAAATTCCTACCGTCACCTGATCTTTCGATCACAAACCATTTGATATTCGTTTCATTTTCGATGATCCAGGTAAGCTGGCCGTTATTATCATTTACCTCACCGGTAAAACCCATGATCAGGGAAGGTGCAATATTCGAATTCGAACTTACGCTTTGAGCGGCTGCTTTATTGATCCCGGTAATAATAAGGAGGGCGAAAAAAGCAACGAGTAAAAGATTTCTTTTAAAACAAAAAGTGTAATTAGGGTTCATGAGGTTCGGCATTTTTGGTGATGCCAGTATACTTTAAAAAGGGTGCCGGTTTTTAACCCCTTGATCCTAAAAAGGGTAGGATTTATTTTCTTATACCAAAATTCCCTGAACGGGAATATTTTTCTCATTTCTGCAAAAAAGTACGGAAATATACCATTGAAATAGTAATTCCCGCAGCAAAACCGACCCGAAAAGCCTCTTTCCCCGATTCGCCGAATAAACATAATCCTTAAATTTGTGCCTCCATGAATTGTACCTATTATTCCTACAACCTGGCTTTTCGACATCCATTTACCATTTCCAGCGGAACAAAGACCCATCAGCCTACCCTGGTCGTTGAACTGGAATACCGCGGGATAAAAGGATATGGGGAAGCTCCTGCCATAACCTATTATCATATTCCGATAGAAAAAATGATCGGGGACCTGGAAGCCAAAAAGAAATTCATAGAGAATTTTGCATTTACCGATCCACAGCGGTACTGGCATTATTTGCATCATTTGCTTCCTCACAATTCCTTCCTTGTCTGTGCATTGGACCTGGCGGCCTGGGATCTTTTCGGCAAGATCCGGCAAAAACCGCTGTACCAATTATGGGGGCTGGATGGAGCCAAAGGACCAATGACCGATTACACGATCGGCATCGATAGTATAGACAAGATGGTAGCGAAAATGAAGGAGAAACCCTGGCCAATCTATAAGGTTAAACTGGGTGGGTCCGAAGATATGGAAGCTGATGTCCGGATAATGAAGGCTTTGCGCAAAGAGGCAAATTCCAACGCACTTTTCAGGGTGGATGCCAATGCCGGCTGGACCGTGGAGGAGGCCCTGGTTAAAATCCCCTTACTCAAAGATCTGGGGGTTGAATTCGTAGAGCAGCCCCTGGCCAGGGACAATTGGGAAGGAATGAAAATCTTATTTGAACAATCTTCTTTACCGCTGATAGCCGATGAATCCTGCGTTCATGAACAGGACGTGGAAAAATGTCAGGGGCATTTTCATGGCATCAATATAAAACTGACAAAATGCAGCGGTCTCACTCCTGCCCGAAGGATGATCGATGCGGCAAGACAGGCGGGAATGAAAGTAATGGTAGGAAGTATGAATGAAAGCACGATCGGCAGTGCAGCCATTGCTCATCTGTTGCCGCTACTTGATTATGTGGATATGGATGGCCCATTGCTGCTGAAAGAAGACCTGGCAACCGGTCTCCATTATGATCAGGGTAAAATTACTATTCCCGCTACAGCAGGCCTGGGAATTGAATTTGCGGGTATATTTCCAAAAGACTGATCCCGCCGGCTGCTGACTAATAATTCTGCAGAAAGTAGTCGGATCAATTCACCACATTAACAAATTCACCACAATAGTAAATTCCTCTCAGTAACAATTATGTGTATAACTAACATTTAAAAATAATAGCAAAATTCAAAGAATCTGTTTAACTTTCCTTTAACATCCGGAATTGATCGATCGTTTTGACCGGATTACCAGATCAACAGTTTATCGCAACCATTGGACCAACTTGCTGCTATACGAGAAATTCAGGAACGCATTGCTTTATATGAAGATATGAAAGCCTATGGGCGGCTATATGATCTTTTCTATGACGGCCTGCATCGGTTTTCCTACTCTTTTGTCAAATCGGTCGAAGTTGCCGAAGAGATCGTTTCAGACGTTTTTATTAAGGTATGGGAGATCCGTAATAAGCTGTTGGAGATTGATAACATAAGGGTCTACCTTTTTACCATCGCCAGGAACTTCTCCCTTAACTATATCACCAAACATTATAAAAACACCATCATCAGTCTGGATACGGTTGACGTAGAGCCTGTCCTTGCCCTGAACGGACCTGCCGAGCTCTGTATCTCTGCAGATATGGTCAGACAAATCAGGCTGGTAATAGACCAGCTTCCACCAAAATGTAAGCTGATTTTTCAACTCGTCAAAGAAGAAGGATTAGCCTATAAGGAAGTCGCTGCCATAATGGATATATCTCCGCTGACGGTGCGAAATCAATTAGCCATAGCCATCCGTAAGATCGGTGAAACTCTGCCCGCCTACCTGCAGCCAAACTTTGCCCTTTCCAATAAGTTTTCTTCTTCCTGATCTTTTCCTGATTTCAATTTCCCTCCTCCTTTTTTCCTTACCCCGTCAAAAAAAAATTAAATCTTTTGGTACATCGGCAATATGAATCTTGTCTATAGGGCATAGACCGTAATTATGCAGGAAGATCGATTTTGGCTGCTCGTAAGTTTGAAATTGTCCGGGGAAGCGACTCCGGAGGAGTTGTCGGAATTGGATGCTCTTCTACAGGCATCTCCGGAAATGGGGCTAAAACTGGATATGCTCAATAATATCTGGCGGGAAAAACATCCTGGCCTATCTGTCAGAAAGGAAGAGGCACTGAATAAACACCTTTTAAGATTAAGCAATCATTTTGCCAAACCGGCCTTGCAATATGAAACGATAAGCGAGGTAGAGGAACTGGTCTTTCCGGAAGACCCGGTTAGGCTGATACCCAAAAAACGCTGGTTATGGACAACTATCGGGGCGGCAGCTGCAATTATCGGTTTGGTGGTGTTGTTTAGCCTGGATGGCAGCATTAAAGAAAAGAAAGAAATAGCCCAAAACACGGTAAGTACCAAACCGGGTTCCAAATCCAAGATACAATTGCCGGATGGGACCCAGGTATGGTTGAATGCAGATAGCCGTATAACCTATAATGAAAACTTTCAGGGAGCTGGCAATTCACGGGAAGTCCAGCTAACCGGTGAAGCCTATTTCGATGTGGCCAAAGACAAAGACCACCCGTTTATCATCCATACCTCTTCTATAGATGTTAATGTACTGGGAACCAGCCTGAATATACGGTCCTACACGAATGAAAAAAATACGGAAACCGTGCTCATCCGTGGTTCCATTGAGGTCACTCTTCGGAATCACCCGGATAAGAAGATAATTCTGAAACCCAATGAAAAATTGGTCGTTAAAAATGAGAAGGCAGTTGTCTCCAGTGCATTAGCCAAAACCGACCAGAAGGAGGAAGATGGCAAAAAACCCATCATGATAGTGGGAAAAGTGCATTTTCAAAAAAAGGATAGTACCGCTTCTGAGGTGATGTGGGTAAAAAACAAACTGGTATTTGACGGTGAAAGCCTGGAAGAGGTGGTCCTTAAAATCGAACGCTGGTATAATGTAAAAGTGCGGATCACCGATGAAAGTCTGAAAAGCACGCAGTACAGCGGAGTATTTGAAGATGAAAGTCTTAAACAGGTTATGGAAGCCTTACGGTTAACGGGTAATTTCAGATACCTGATCAATAAAAAGGAAGTTATAATAAAACTATAGCTCTCAACGAATTAACACACCGACGATCATTTTTATCACCAAAACTGCTTGTATATGAAAAAAGTCACATGAATTTTTGCCTATAAAAAAAGCGGAAGATGATTGCTGCATCCTCCGCCTGTGTAACGAAAAATACCGCTCAGGTCTGAGCAGATCCTCATTAAATCAACTCTAAGTTATGAAAAAATCCGGTAGCGGCCTATCGCGAGATAGGAACCGTGTAATCATCAAACACCTGCTGATGACGAAGCTTGCTATTTTACTTGTTTTTATCCTGTCCACGCAGGCCTATGCCAATGGTTTCGGACAGGATAATATCAGTCTGAAACTGGAAAAAACGCCCTTAAAAAAGGTATTTAAAGCCATTGAGGCTCAAGGCGTTTTCCGTTTCGTTTACCGGGACGCTATTTTGCCAAAGGATCAATCCATCAACATCAAAGTTAAACATGCCTATCTGGAGGATGTTTTGAAGAAAGTTTTGGAAAACACGGATCTTTCGTATTACCGGTTAAGCGAAAATCTCATCGTCATCACCCGGGAAACGGTTGCTGAGAACCAGAAAACTCTGATGGCCGTGAAGTTAACCGGTAGAGTTACCAATGATAAAGGCGAACCGCTGAGCGGCGTCAGCGTTATGGAAAAAGGAACGAATAATGGAACCATCACCAAAGAGGACGGATCCTATTCGCTTGAAGTGACTAACCCAAATGCCACTCTTGTATTTAGTTATGTTGGTTTTGGCATCAAAGAATTTTATGTCAAAGGACGGTCAACGCTTGACGTAAAATTCCAGTCTGCAGATAATTCCTTGAAGGATATAGTAATTGTGGGATATGCAACCCAGAAGAAAGTAACGGTAACGGGAGCTGTTGCCGTCGTAAAAGGGGCGGAGTTAGAAAGGTCACCAGCAGTTAACCTTTCGAATTCTCTGGCTGGTCGTCTGCCTGGCGTCATAGCGATACAAAGCAGCGGTGAACCTGGATACGATGGGTCAAAAATCCAGATCCGGGGAACGAATACAATCGGTAACAATGATGCCCTTATTGTCGTTGATGGTATAACCGATCGTACCGGCGGCATCGATCGTTTAAACGGGTCCGATATTGATAATGTATCCATTTTAAAAGATGCCTCTGCGGCTATTTATGGGGTCAGGGGTGCCAATGGGGTTATCCTGGTTACGACTAAACATGGCAAGGTCGGTAAACCACAGGTAACCTATGAATTCAACCAGGGTTGGGCACAACCAACCCGGATACCCAAATTGGCGAATGGTCCTGAATATGCAGAGATCAACAATGAACTGTCCCTGTTTAATAATTTACCGGCTAACCAATGGGATGCCGGATGGTCTGCCTTTAAACAAACGGGGAGTTATACCCGCACAGATAATTCTGTGGTGGTGAATGCCCCTTATTCCCCGGATTATATCAAACAAACGGCGGCGGGGACCGATCCCTGGGGTCATCCGAATACCGATTGGTTTAAAGGTGCTTTAAAGACCTGGTCTCCCCAGTCCCGTCATAATATTCAAATCAGCACCGGGTCGGAAAATGTCCGGATATTTGCTTCTCTGGGCTACGTGAGCCAGGACGGGTACTATAAAAATTCCGCAACCGGTTATAAACAATACGATTTTCGCACGAACATCGACGCAAAGGTCAACAAATGGGTCAATGCCAGTATTGGACTGGCTATCCGGGAAGAATACCGGTTCTATCCCACCCAAAGTGCAGGATCCATTTTCCGGATGCTGATGCGCGGCAAACCTACGGAACCAGAAATATGGCCGAATGGCATGCCGGGTCCTGATATTGAGAATGGTCAGAATCCTGTCGTCATCACGACCAATCAAACAGGATATGACAAACAGAAAAAAGATTATTTCCAATCCAATGGAAAAGTGGAAATCACCAATCCCTGGGTCGCCGGTTTAAAATTGACTTTATCCGGAGCCGTGGATAAATTGAATACCTGGGGAAAAAGATGGGAGACTCCCTGGTATCTGTATTTCTGGGATCATGCAACCTATGAGGCTGATGGCAAAACTCCGCTGCTGACTAAATCGGTCCGCTCCACATTTACCGATCCAAGGCTTACGCAAATGGATGAGAACCAGCTCAACACCAATCTCACCGGATTGCTCAGTTACGATCATACCATTGGTGATCATACCTTCAATTTATTGGTTGGTACGACCAAAGAAGTGGTAAATGATGACGGTTTTAATGCCTTCAGCCGGTATTTTATTTCCCCTGCCGTTGATCAGCTTTTTGCAGGCGGTTCCGATCAGCAAAAAGCCGGTGGCGCAGGTTACCAGCGTGCCCGGCAAAGTTATTTTGGCAGGATTGGGTACAATTACCAGGAAAAATATATCGCAGAATTCTTATGGCGCAGGGATGGTTCCTATATTTTTCCCCAGGAAAAACGTTTCGGCTTTTTCCCCGGTATTCTGGCGGGCTGGAATATTTCGAAGGAAAACTTTTTTAAATCCGCCGCACCATTCGTAAACTACCTGAAATTACGGGCTTCCTATGGCCAGATGGGTAGCGATCAGGTTTATTACAATGGCTCCTTACAGGAATACGCCTTCGCCAATCTATATAATTTTGGCTCCTATGTGATCAATAACCAGGTATTAAAAACGCTTTTGGAGACGGTGGTACCCAATCAGAATTTTACCTGGGAAATCGGCCGGAATACCAATATCGGTTTGGAAGGAAATTTGTTCAATAGCAAGGTCAACTTTGAATTGAATTATTTTTACAATAAACGTTCGAATATGCTGATCCATGCGGGCTCTGTTCCCGGAAGTTCCGGTATCAGCAGTCTTTTGCCTCCTATCAATGCGGGCAAATTGGAAAATAAGGGATTTGAGTTTCTGTTCGGGTATAAAGGAGATATAGCTAACGGACTCAAGTTCTCTATCAGTGTGAATGGAGGTTATGCCAAGAACAAGATCTTATATATTGATGAACCTACAGGAGCGCCAGCCTGGCAGAAAGCCACCGGACATTCTTTTGGCAGCAATGGCGCCAATTTCCTGGCTTACCAATATGATGGTGTCTTTAAGGACCAAAAGGAAATTGATGCCAGCACAGTGGATTATTCTTCTTTAGCTGGTACCCTACGGCCCGGAGATATGAAGTTCAGGGATGTCAATAAAGATGGCAAGATCAATGGAGATGACCAGGTAAGATTGGATAAAAACCGTGATCCGATATTTAGCGGCGGTCTTAATGCCGGCTTGGAGTATAAGGGTTTTGATCTTTATCTTCTTTTCCAGGGAGCAACGGGCGGATTGCTTTATTTCGGTACGGAATCGGGTGATATCGGCAACTATTTGCAATATAGCTACGATCATCGTTGGTCCGTAGATCATCCCAGCAGCACGGATCCGCGTCTGGCCAACAGAGGCGACACTTATTATACAGGCGGCGGTGCCGGCAATAACACTTATTTCCTGCGCAACAGCGATTATATCCGCCTGAAGAATATCGAACTGGGCTATAACCTGAATTCCAGAATAGCCAGTCGGCTCGGCATCACGAATTTCCGTATTTATGCCAATGCCCTTAACCTGATAACCTGGGATAAAATGAAGATTTGGGATCCTGAATCCACCAGCGGCAATGGCCAGTATTATCCACAGGCGAGAGTTATTAACACAGGTATTAAAGTGACATTTTGATGGACCACCTGTCCATCGGCCGAAGGCCCATCATTGACATTGTTTTAGCCGAAGGGCTATATTGTCAAAAAAGACCTTCGGTAAAACAAAAAAAATTGAAGTTTATGAAAAATTTTAAATACATATATTTATTGCCGGCAGGTCTGCTCCTTTTTTCCTGCAATAAAGATTATTTGAATACAAAATCCCAGACTACGGTCGCGGCAGATGCTACCTGGAAGGATGGAGCGCTTGCCCAAGCTTTTGTAAATGGCATCTATTATTCGATTGATTATACTCAAAATCCCCCCAATGGAGTAAATGAAGGGCTGGGTAACGGAGGTTTTGACGAGCAAATGCTGGCAGCCCTTTCGGATGAAGCGGTGTTTACGCATGCCGGGCGGGGGATCAATACCGTCAATGAAGGCACACTGAACCCTTCCAATATCGGGTGGACCAATAATACCTATGAATGGAAGAGCATGTATGATAAGATCAGGACGGCTAATGTGGCCCTGGAGAAACTGCCAACTGCCACTTTTGAGGATTCGGTTTTGAAAAACCGCCTATTGGGAGAAGCCCATTTTATGCGCGCCTATTATTATCAGCAACTGGTCCGGTATTATGGCGGCGTTCCCCTGGTTGGTAAAACCTATGACCTGAACCAGGATTATACCATCGCGAGGAGCACCTATGATCAGTGTGTTACCTTTATTCTGGCGGACTGCGATACGGCTATTTCCCTTTTGTCCGGAAAAACCATGCCGAAAGGTCGTGCCTCCGTGAATGCGGCCCTGGCAATCAAATCACGCGTACTATTGTATGCAGCCAGTGATCTGCACGATATACCAACTGCAAAAGGGGTTTCAAGCACGATCTCGGGTTTTGCCAATCCTGAGTTATTGGGCTATGTTTCCGGAGATCGCACCACCCGGTGGCAGGCAGCAAAAGATGCCGCCTGGGCGGTAATATCTACAGCAGGAGGAGGATATAAACTGGATCTTGTAGCTCCTGCTAGCTCTGCTGATGCCCAAAAGAATTATCTGTCTATCGCTATGGGTGGGGGAAGTAAAAGTCCGGATATAGACCAGTCCGCCGGCTCCGAACTGATCTTCGAAAGGGATTTTACGCCTAATAAGGATGAATATGCCGGGATGTATGTAGGATTGGCCAACGGCCCCAATGGATATCATAACTGGGCGGGGAATGCTCCCATACAGGAATTGGTGGACGATTATGAAATGATGGATGGAACTAAATTCAGCTGGTCGGTTCCCGCACAAAAAGCTGCCCCGTACGTTAACCGTGATCCCCGTTTTTATGCAACCATCATGTATGATGGCGCCGGTTGGAAACCGCGTGATAAAATATCCGGAAATGTCGATCCCGTTAATCAGATCCAAACTGGTCAGTACGAAACGGCCCCAGGCAAAACTGTTCCCGGCCTGGATACCCGTCAAAGTGCCATAGAGAACTGGAACGGCAGTTGGACTGGTTATTATATGAAAAAATTTATCGATCCGGATCCTAATATCGTCGACAACACAACCCGCCAATACATTCCCTGGCCATTTTTCCGGTATACGGAAGCCGTATTGAACTATGCCGAGGCATGTATCGAATTAGGACAGGAATC
This sequence comes from Flavitalea flava, assembly GCF_054461575.1. NCBI lineage: Bacteria > Pseudomonadati > Bacteroidota > Chitinophagia > Chitinophagales > Chitinophagaceae > Flavitalea > Flavitalea flava. Next base: position 139,520 of record NZ_JBTLQH010000012.1, on the reverse strand, counting down.
GGACGCTAAAATTTGGCTGAACAAGATCCGTTTCCGCGCGGGTATGCCGGCCATTACCGAATCAGGAGATGCCTTGAGACAGCGTTACCGGAATGAGCGCAGGATCGAAATGGTCTATGAAGAACAACGGTACCATGATGCCCGCCGCTGGATGATAGCACCGGCAGCATTCGGACGAAAATTGGTATATATTAGTGTGGCCGGTACCCTGAAACCAGCTGCATTGGCACCTTCGCCTTACCGGCATGACGAAACATTGTATAATTATACCTATAGCCCGGTAGAGGACAATAGTCTGGAAAACAGACAGTGGGTGGATAAAATGTACTTCCTTCCTTTAAGCAGGGATGAGGTGAACAAAAACAGTAAACTGGTCCAGAATCCGGGGTATTAATGGTGCCATGCTCCTATATAAAATTTGTCGCATGTCCCCATTAATACTCAATGCGTTGCGGAACAGCCAAGGATGGTGCCATGCGTCGCGACCGAAGGAGGGCCTTCGGTACTACCCTTTGTGAAAAAAACGAATTTAGAAAAACCTATAAATCTATGCCGTGATGTAAAACCGGCATAGATTTTTTCCATTTGTATTCCGTCAACTGACAGGTAAAAACATTTCAATCAGTACGCCATTGCCACTCTCTATTTCCAGTTTGTCCAGAATAGGCCTTTCCTGCCTGCCGGTACTCGGTATATTGTTCCTCTCCGAATGCCGGAATTCCGGTGCAAAGGCAAACGATGCTACGGATTCTTCAGGTACCGCCGGGATAACAGTTCCTGCCGATTCCAATGCCCTGTTTTCTTTACTTTCCCCGGAACAAACGCATGTGCTGTTCAGCAATAATCTGAACGAAGGGTTAAACACTAATGTACTGCTGTATGAATATTTCTATAATGGGGGAGGAGTCGCAATAGGTGATTTTAACGGAGATGGATTACAGGATATTTATTTCTCCGGAAATATGACGGAAAATAAACTCTTTCTGAACAAAGGAAAATTAAAATTTGAAGATATTACGGCCGTAGCAGGAGTTTCCGGAAGACCTGGGCCCTGGAAAACAGGAGTCTCTGTGGCAGATATCAACGGGGATGGCCGTCCGGATATATATGTTTGTTATTCGGGCAAATTGCCTGGCCCAAAAAGGATTAAACAATTATTCATCAATGATGGGAATGATGCAGCGGGTATTCCGCATTTCAGTGAACAGGCAGCACAATATGGCCTTGCGGATTCATCTTACAGCACGCAAGCCTACTTTTTTGATTATGACCATGATGGAGACCTGGATATGTTTTTGCTGAATCACAATCCCAATTCCCTTCCGGTATTGAATGAGGTCAGCACCAATGCTATCCTCAAGACTCCAAACCCGCAATGCGGGGTACGGTTATTCCGCAATGACAAAGGGCATTTCCATGATGTGACGGAACAGTCCGGTCTCAGCAGTTCTTCCCTGACCTATGGCCTTGGGGCAGGTATTGCCGATATCAATGGCGATGGATGGCCGGATATCTACATTTCCAACGATTATACGGTGCCCGATTATTATTATATCAATAACCATAACGGCACTTTTACCGATAAGCTCCAGGCTTCTTTTGGTCATATTTCCCAATTCTCGATGGGAAATAATATTGCCGATATCAATAACGACGCGTTACCGGATATCATGACCCTGGACATGCTTCCTGAAGACAACCGCCGGCAAAAATTATTATTTGCGCCCGATAATTATGAAAAATTCGACCTGAATCTCCGGTCCGGTTTTTATTATCAATACATGCGCAATATGCTGCAGTTAAATAATGGGAACGGGACTTTCAGCGAGATAGGTCAACTGGCAGGTATTTCCAATACGGACTGGAGCTGGGCGCCTTTGTGGGCTGATTTTGATAATGATGGTTGGAAAGATCTTTTTGTGACCAATGGATATGTGCGGGATTATACCAATATGGATTTCATTAAATACATGGAGGCTTACCGGGAAAGTAAAGGACGTATGAAACGCGAAGATGTGCTGGATATAGTGGCACATATGCCTTCTTCCAATGTAACCAGCTATCTTTTCCGCAACAACGGAGACCTGAGTTTTACCAATATGGGTATACGTTGGGGGATAAGGCTGCCTTCCAACAGCAATGGAGCGGTCTGGGCAGATCTTGATAATGACGGGGACCTCGACCTGGTGACAAATAATACCAACCAGGCCGCTTTTGTATATGAGAACCATGCCGACCGGTTATCAAAGAATCATTATTTGCAGATAAAACTCGAAGGAGCCGGGAAAAATACAGAAGGGATCGGGGCTAAACTGATCTTGTACGATAAAGGGAAAAAACAATACCTCGAGCAGATGCCCGCCCAGGGTTACCAATCCTGCGTATCACCCGTCCTTCACTTTGGACTAGGGCAGGAATCTGTCATCGATACTTTATGTGTGATTTGGTCAGGAGGCAAAAAACAACTGCTGACCCAGGTCCGGGCAGATCAGCTGTTAACGCTGAAGGAGAGAGAGGCAACAACCCCGGACGGCAAGCAGGCGAGGGTATCCCCCCTATTTGGGGAGATCGTATCCCCATTAGCCTTTCGCCAGCCGGTTAAAGCGATCAATGATTTTAAAAGACAGCCCCAATTGATCAATCCGTTATCCTATTCCGGACCTTGCCTGGTAAAAGGGGATGTGAACGGAGATGGGCTGGAGGATATTTATGCGGGTGCGGGGAGCGGGCAGGCAGGCACCCTTTATCTTCAGCAAAAAAACGGAACATTCCTAAAGAAGCCGGAAATTTCCTTTGAAGAGGATAGCCTGCAAGAGGATGCCGATGCCGTATTTTTTGACGCCAACGGAGATGGTCATATGGACCTCTATGTTGCCAGCGGGGGGTATCATAATTATTTACCTGAAGATGCCTTGCTGAATGACCGGTTATACCTTGGGGATGGAAAAGGAAATTTCAAAAGAAGCCCTGGTGCTTTACCGGAAATGCGGGTAAGCAAAAGCTGCGTTCGGGTGGCAGATATCAATGGAGATGGCCTGCCGGATCTTTTCGTGGGCGGGAGGTCCATTCCGGGTTCTTATCCCCAAACACCTTCCAGTTTCCTGCTTTTAAATGACGGAAAAGGGCATTTTACCGATCAGATTTCCTTGATCGCGCCGGATTTGCAAAAAGCCGGAATGGTAACGGATGCTGCCTGGATCGATCTGAACGGGGACAAACGACCCGACCTGGTGCTGGTAGGCGAGTGGATGCCCATCACTGTGTTTATCAGCGACAAAGGGAAATTAAGTAATAAAACCAGGGATTATTTTGACAGATCTTTTGGGGGATGGTGGAATAAACTATTGGTGGGAGATTTCGACCAGGATGGAAGACCGGACCTGGTTGTCGGCAACCTGGGCCTGAATTCCCAGTGCAAGGCCGATGTTCAGCATCCCGCTGAATTGTATTATAAAGATTTTGACGGGAATGGCACGGTTGATCCGATACTTTGTTTTTACATAAAAGACACCAGCTATCCTTTTATGTCAAGGGATGAATTGCTGCAACAGGTCGGCAATATGAGCAAACGTTTTCCGGATTATCAGAGTTACGCAAAGGCCCGGATAACGAATATTTTCAAGGAAGAGGAATTAAAAGGAACAATCCGCCTTCAGGCAGACTGCCTGAAAACTTCCTTTTTCTCAAGAGGAGCGGACGGAAGGTTCCATGAAAAAGAATTGCCGTTGCAGGTGCAATTTTCACCTGTATTTACCATTACGGCACTTGATTATGATAAGGATGGTAACCAGGACTTGTTATTATGCGGGAATATTAATCATGCCAGACTACGTTTTGGTAAACAGGATGCCAATTATGGCGTTTTGCTTAAAGGGGATGGCAAAGGGAATTTTAGTTATATCGATCAGTTACATTCCGGTTTCCATTTAAAAGGAGATGTCAGGTCTGTGCTCCTTTTTGATAAAACCCTGCTGTTCGGGATAAACCAGGACTCCTTGCGGGCATACCGGGCCAAATAACAATTATTTTTTATTTTCCGTTAAAATAGATGTTATTTTGACAGTTGCAAGATATTCCAACTGTGGATTATCCCCATTCGACCTGTTAACGACAATTGTCATTCAACTATGATTGTAATAGAAGCTGAGGCTACGCTCGCGTCCGCTGTGATTGAAAAATTTAAAACCCTGTTTGCAGAAGAACCGCTGGTTGTAAGATCTCCGGGAAGGGTTAACCTGATTGGAGAACACACCGATTATAATAAGGGTTTTGTATTACCTGCCGCTATCAATAAGGCCATTTATATGGCCATTTCCCCCAGGGAGGATTCGTTGCTCCAAATTGTGTCACATGATTTGGATATCCGGTACGATGGGGATACGAAAAAGATCCTGCCTTCTGCCCTCCAATGGCCTGACTATATTCTCGGTGTTATCCGGCAACTGCAGGATAACGGGCATGTCATCGGAGGATTTAATTGCGTATTTGGGGGCGATATCCCCTTGGGTGCCGGGATGTCTTCTTCCGCTGCCCTGGAATGCGCAACGGCCTTTGCCCTGAATGAACTTTTTGGATTGGGACTGGATACCCTGGCTATGGTAAAGTTGGCCCAAAAGGCTGAAAATGAGTTTGTAGGGGTAAAATGCGGCATCATGGACCAGTTTGCCAGTATGTTCGGCCGGAAACAGCAGGTAATCAGACTGGATTGTCAATCACTGGATTTTGAATATGTTCCTTTTAATATGGATGGGATCAGGATCGTCCTGCTGGATACGAATGTCAAACACTCTTTAGCATCTTCCGAGTATAATACCAGGCGGCTGCAATGTGAGAAGGGGGTAGAACTTATTCACCTATATCATCCCGAAGTGAAAAGCCTGCGGGATGTGACACCGGAAATGCTGGATCAATATGTAGCTCCTGCCGATCCGCTGATTTTCAAACGATGTCAGTATGTAGTAGAGGAAAACCTCCGTTTGCTGGCCGCCTGTGAAGATCTCCGGAAAGGGGACATCCTTTCTTTCGGAAGCCGCATGTTTTTATCTCATGAAGGATTGAGTCTTAAATATGAAGTCAGCTGTCCTGAATCTGATTTCCTGGTGGATGCTGTCAGGAACAACGTGGGCGTTCTGGGAGCGCGGATGATGGGAGGAGGATTTGGAGGATGCACGATCAACCTGGTGAAAGAAGACGCTATTCAGGAATTAGTGGCAGAAACGACTAACGCCTATGCCCGGGCCATGAACAAGGAATTAAAGGTGTATATAGGGCAGATTGAAAACGGCACTTCCCGGTTTAACGGGTAGAGACATTACATTGGATTAGGTTTTTCCTTCCTTCTATATTTTCATCAATCAATTATAATATGCCATATGAACAAAATTTATCTTTCCTCCCTTCTGGCAGTAGCCTGCTTTATCATGAGCTGCGGCAACGGTAATGAAAAGCCTGTCCCTGTTACCGATTCCATTTCTACCCGTCCTCTAACAATCCGGCTGCCTGACAGTAATGCTTTCAAGGCTACGGTGGATGGGAAAGCTACCGCCCTTTATGTCCTCAGGAATAAACAGGGAATGGAGACGGCGATAACTAATTATGGAGCCCGTGTAGTAAGTCTGTTGGTGCCTGACAAAAATGGAACTATAACGGATGTCGTAGTGGGCTATGACAGTATTAGCCGTTATATCCTTCAGCCGGAGGCCTATTTCGGTGCTATTGTTGGCCGATACGGCAACCGTATTGCAGGGGGGAAATTTAAACTGGAAGGGAAGGAATATACGTTGGCGGTCAATAATGGCGTCAACCATTTGCATGGAGGAAAAAAAGGTTTTGCAGCCGGGGTATGGGATGCGAAACAACCCAATGGTCAGGCATTGGAATTATCTTATTTTTCTAAAGATGGGGAAGAAGGTTATCCCGGCAATCTTCAGGTAAAAGTTACTTATACGTTGACGGATAGCAATGAATTGAAGATCGACTATCTGGCAACCACTGATCGACCCACCGTATTGAATCTTACCAATCATTCCTATTTTAACCTCAATGGCCAGGGCAGCGGAACCATCAATGATCATCTGTTGCAGCTTAATGCAGATAATTATACACCTGTTGATTCTACACTGATTCCGACAGGCAAAGTAGATCCGGTTGCCGGCACTCCTTTTGATTTCCGCCAACCAACTGCTATAGGTTCCAGGATCGGAGCGGATAATATTCAATTGAAATACGGCAAGGGATATGACCATAATTTTGTGCTGAATCCTGTCAAAGGAAGTGGTTTGAATAGGGCTGCTACTATACTTGGGGATCAAAGTGGAATTTATATGGAAGTGTTTACCCTTGAACCGGGCGTTCAATTCTATGGAGGGAACTTCATGGCAGGAACCAATCCGATAAAGGGGGGCAAAAAAGATGATTTCCGGACGGCCTTTTGTCTGGAAACCCAGCATTACCCCAATTCACCGAACCAGGCATCTTTTCCTTCAACGGTATTAACTCCGGGGAAACAATATCAAACAACGACGGTATATAAATTTTCTGTAAAAAAATAGACTTTTTTCTTATCAGTGAAGGCGGTTATATTTTTTCAAGATGCGGATCACGGCTTCCCGGGGCAAACCATGCACCGTATTGCCATTGATGCCAACAAGGGTTTTACCGGCGAACAAAGCATTGACAATCGCTTCCTCTGTAGCCTGGATGGTCGCCGAGAATAAAGCATTGATCTGGTCGTTCGCCAGGGTGGTTACCTGTTTCTCTTCCGTATTGCTGAAGGCATTTTTGTTAGCCGTGGAAAAAGCGATGAAAATGTCTCCGGAGCCATTCCCGCCAATTCCACCTGTTCGTGTGATGCCAAGCGGTATACGTTGAGCCAGTCTTTTCAATTGTCCGGGTAACAGTGGCGCATCTGTCGCCAAAACGACAATAATGGATCCGGTTTCATCCCTGGGAATGGATTGCGCGATGCCGAAGGATTGTTGATCGATAATATAGGCTAAGGTATCAGACAATTCTTTCCCAACCGGAACTCCGGCGATGGTTAGTTGCGTGCGGGTGCCATGATTACACTGTACCAAAATCCCGACGGTATAACCGCCAGCACTTTTGCCCAGAACTCTGGAAGCCGTACCAATCCCTCCTTTAAAATTATAACACATCATTCCAGTCCCGCCTCCGACACCGCCTTCTTCGACCGTTCCGGACCGGGCACTGTCCAAAGCTGAAAAGACATCCTCTTTCTTTACATGGTGACCGTTGATATCGTTAAAAATTCCATCATAAGTTTCTGCTACGACCGGGTAGGCATACCAATAATTTTTATAAAAGGTATTATAGTAATGCCGGTCATCCATCCATTCCCAGACCGCATCCCGAACAAGTCCAACGCTTCCCGTGTTGGTGATGAGGATAGGTGTCTCCAAAAAACCGGATTCTGTAATCCAATGAGTACCCGTCATGTCTCCATTACCATTTAAAGTATACCAATTTGCATATACGGGATCAAAAGTTTTTCCCCTGGGCAGGATAGCCGTCACCCCTGTTCTAACCGGTCCTTTTCCTTTTACCAAAGGACCTTCACCGCTGATCAGTGTAGTTTGCCCAACCGTTACACCAGCCACATCTGTGATCGCATTAAATTTGCCAGGCATTCCATCGAATGGTACGCCAAGATCTCTCGCCCTCTGGGTGCCTCCTTTTGCTGAAGGACTTCCGGAGAAAAGCTCCTTGTATTGTGCAGGTTTCTGCGCAACTCCCTGTTGAACGGAGAGTTGACCTAACAGAAGCAAGGCTATTACTGGTTTGCGCAGCAGATTGGAAGATCTTTTTACCATATATTCCTGTTGTGTAAGGATGCTGTTTTTAGGATACAACCTATTGCTGTGTATGGGCGTCTGCGATCAACAGGGCTTCAGAGATTATAACAAGCCCTTCATCAACCTGCTGTCGGGTAATGCATAGCGGCGGGGCGATAAAAACATAATTCCATCGCACAAAGGCGTACATGCCCAATTCTTTTAATTTTCCGGCTACCTGGTTCATCACGATCATTTCTTCCGGTTTGGCATTGTAAGGCGCCATAGGTTCCTTCGTTAGCCGGCTCTTCACCAGTTCGATACATCCAAGCAGACCGGTATTCCTGAAATCCCCGATGCAGGGGTGCCGTTGTTGAAGCAGGGCAACCTGTTGCTCCATATACAGACCCATGGCTGCCGCATTTTCAATCAGCCTGTCATCTTCATAGATCTTCAATACCTCCAATCCTGCAGCACAGGAAACAGGATGAGCGGAATAGGTAAGACCCAGCCATAGGGTTTTGTCGTTAAAATAATCTGCAATTTTATCCGTGACGATCAGGGCGCCTAAAGGTAAATACCCCGCCGTTATCCCTTTGGCAGTGGCAATCATATCGGGAACTATTCCATGCAATTCGGAGGCGAACCATTTACCTGTTCTCCCAAACCCGCTCATCACCTCGTCAACAATCAACAGGATACCGAATTTATCACATAATGCCCTTATTTTGATAAGATAATCGGGCGGATATTTGATACAGCCGGAAGTCCCGCTTTCTCCCTCCATGATTAAAGCGGCAATATTCTCCGGTCCTTCGAATTCAATAATTCTTTCTACATGCGAGACACATTCCCGGCTGCAGGTGCTCATTTCTCTTCCCCAGGGACAGCGATAACAATAGGGGTCTTCAACATGTATGATATTAGGAACCTGCTGAGCATCGTTTGGCAGTTTCCTGGGATCTCCGCCGGCTGTCATGGCTCCATAGGAAGCACCGTGAAAAGCACGGTAGCGGGCAATGATCTTGTGACGCCCCGAGTACAAGCGGGCCAGTTTAATAGCGTTATCGATAGCGGATGCTCCGCAAACGGTGAATAAGGTTTTTTTCAGATTGCCGGGTGTTATGGATGCCAGCTTTTTCCCCAATTCCCCCCGCGCCCTGGTCACGCAACCCGGAGTAACATAACTAACCTCCTGCATTTGCCGGACCACGGCATCCGTCACCCGCTGATCTCCATGACCGATATTCACATTAATCAACCCGGAAGAAAAATCGATATATCGTTTGCCATCATAATCATACAGATAAACTCCTTTTGCGGATTGAACGGCGATGGGAGCGATCCCCTTTTGTTTACTCCAGGAGAAAAGGGTATAGTCGAGATTGTCCTGTATGATGTCACCCCCCAGCCCCCTGAAGGGGGAGTTTGGTAACACGGAGAGTTTATCATTGGCTTCACTCATTTCAAATAATTTGTAATCTGGATATTTTTTTTTTAATTTCACCCTCTCTTATGGCTTGGAATACTCCCCCTTTAGGGGGTTGGGGGGTTAACTCATCCAATTTACTCCGGCTTCCGGATTCCACTTGATCGTGCTCTTCTTTAACCGGGTCCAGAATTCAATAGAACTTTTTCCGGTAATATCACCGACTCCGAATTTACTTTCATTCCATCCGCCAAAAGAAAATGGTTCACGCGGTACGGGAACCCCGACATTTACGCCAATCATTCCCGCGCTTGCCTTATCGATCACATACCGGGCGTAGCTGCCATTCTGAGTAAATACGGAAGCTGCATTGCCATAAGGGCTTGCATTTTCTATCTCCAATGCTTCATCCAGGGTGCCCACCCGCATGATGCTGATAACAGGACCGAAGATCTCTTCCCTGGCCACGGCCATTTCCGGCCGGACATAATCGATCACCGTCGGCCCTACATAAGTTCCTTTTTCCTTTCCTTTCACTATTGCGCCACGGCCATCGACCAATATCTTTGCTCCCTGTTCTTCAGCTTCTGTAATATACCTTTCAATTCTTTCTTTAGAAGCCGCATTGATCACTGCCCCCAGATTATGGCCCGGAATAATCTTCCGGGCTTCCTCACAGATCTTTTCCACGATCGTGCCCATTTCACCAACCGCAATCATGGCGGAAGCCGCCATGCAACGCTGCCCGGCGCACCCACTCATAGAGGCAGCTACATTCTGGGCTGTCATTTCCGGTTTGGCATCCGGTAATACGAACAGGTGGTTCTTTGCCCCGCCCAGTGCAAGACAACGTTTCAGATTATGAGTTGATCTCTGGTAAACCAGCTTTGCCACCTTGGTCGAGCCGACAAAGGATACAGCTTCAATTCCCGGATGATCACATATCGCCTGCACGGTCTCTTCGTCTCCATTCACGATATTAAAAACTCCGTCGGGCAGGCCGGCTTCCTTCAGCAAAGCCGCAATCAGGGTCAGGGTAAGAGGAACTTTTTCGGATGGTTTAACGATGATACAATTGCCCAGGGCCAAAGCATTGGGAATCGTCCAGTTCGGCACCATAGCCGGAAAATTAAAAGGTACGATAGAGGCTACCACTCCCAATGCTACTCTTTCTGTTCTGCATTCAACACCTTTGCTGACTTCAAGCACTTCACCGGTTACCAGTTGGGGCAGGGAAGTCGCAAATTCGGTAAGCTCGATGCATTTTTCTATTTCAGCAATGGATTCACCCATGGTTTTTCCATTTTCATCACTGATGGATTGAGCCAGCTCCCGGAGATTTTTTTCCAGTAAATATTTATAACGGAAGAATACTTGTACCCGTTCTTTTATGGGGGTTTTACTCCAATGCGGAAATGCTGCAGTGGCAGCTTTTACTGCCTCATCCAGATCAGCTGAGGAGGAACAAGGCATTTCTGCAAGTAGAGAGCCGTCTATAGGGGAGATAACCGGCAAAAATCGCTCTGTAGTACCTGCCATGAAATTCCCATTGACAAAATTTTTGAGACGTCCGTATTTACTCAGGTTCATTTTACAATTTACTGAAAAAATACTATTCAGTTACGTTTACCTGCCACAAGGATCTGAAAGGTTCCCGGCACCATTTTGGGCCTTTCTCCGGCCGCGCCTGGTTGGGTATCGGCTGCTGGTAAATATACTTCATGGGTCTTTTCATCTACGGCGAGGGTGCGGGCGCTTCTCTTGGTGGGAACATTATCAATGACGGAAAAGGAATTGGCAGAATGCTCCTGTATAATCGTCAGTTTACCTTCTCCACAGGAAGCAAAGACATAGTTCAATCCACCGTCAAAGGCCACTCCATCACATCCGTCCCCGATCGTCAGCTTATCTACGATTTTCCCATTGGTGGCGTCTACCACGATCAGCATTTTATCACAACCGGCAAACAGCCGTTTTGTTTTTGTATCGATAGCAAGCCCTGTTGGGCCATCGCCGGGAGTAATGGACCAACTACTCACCACCTTATTCGTAGTAATATCTACTACGGCGATCCTGTTCTTGTCCTCGATATTGATAAAAATTCTGCCGGCCTCATCCGATACGGCCGTTTCGGGTTTGCCTTCCACGGGAATGGTGGCAACTACCTTTTCGGAAACCGGATCTATTACGGAGAGATCATTGCTCCGGCCATTACAGGTAATGATCATTTTAGAAAAAGGATCATACATAATGGCATCCGGGTTTTGCCCTGTCGGGATCTGCTTTAGTATTCCGGCTGTTTTCAGATCGAATACGGTGACATTGTTTAACCGGCCATTACTGGTATATCCCTTACCGGTGGACTCGATAAAGGCAATTCCATGAATGCCGGTCGTATTGGGAATAACACCCACCGAATCGCCTGTTTTTTGGTCAAGAATATTCACCTGGGTGCCATGGGAGACATATAATTTTTTATCCGGGCCGACCGCAATATAATCCCAACCTCCGGAGCTGGCGATTTTATAGGATTTTATTACCGAAAAGCCACTGGGGCCTTGTGTTATTCCCGTATAGGAAACCAGGCAACAAACAATTATCAGGTAAAAAGGACGCAGGTTCATGTAAATTGGTTTTAAAATGAAAATGAATATGAAACTCAATTGTTCTCACCGGGGTTTGGTTGATCCTTATTTTCCTCTTTATCCTTTTTAAACTCCAGTTTTCCGAATTTATACGTGAAATTAATTCCAAATGAACGGTAAGGTATACGGCGAAGACTGTTCAAGGAAAAATTAGATCCTGTTATGGAAGTTTCCTGGTTTACATATTGGGCAAATGGATTGGTGGTCGTAAAGGCAATACTTCCTTTTTTATTCCATACCTGTTTTCGGAATGCAAAATTATAAGAAGTAAAGGAAGGGAATTTCCCTTGTATCTCATTGCGTGGCGAATTGAAATTACCAAAAAACTCCAGGATAAAAGTACGGGTAAGCTGGTAGGTGGCATTGATGTTCGCTCTGTAGTTGAAGGTACTGATGGGGCTGCCTCCCAGGAGTCCCGTGGTGATATACCGGTCAAAAAAAGTAAGATTGCTGCGGATATTTAATTTGGAGGTCAGGGGTACGGAGCCATAGATGTTCAAACCGAAATTATTCTCGGAGCCCACATTCACCGGTTTATTGACGGATACATTCGTATATACCGAATCGCCGATCCGGTAACTGGGATAATAAGTGATATAGGGCTGAATATCCTGGTCGGAACGTCTATAAAAAAGGACAATATTCAAGGCACTTCCTTTTTCAAAAGATTTACTATAGGTAAGATCGATATTATGGGAGATCTCGGGAGCCAGGTAGGGGTTACCGGTCGATATGTTTTTGGGGTCGCTGGCGTTCACGTAAGGGTTCAGGACCCTGTATGCGGGCCGCTGCAGTCTTTTGGAATAGCTTATCTTCAGCGTCTGCTCTTTTTCAAAGGAATGGGAAAGGATCAGAGAAGGTGCAAAAGTGTTATATCCGGGGATTACGGTATTGACAGCTTTGGAAAAACCGGCAGTGGTTTCAGTGCGTTCATAACGTAAGCCTCCTTTAACATCCAGCCATTTCAGGAGCGAAAAAGATAAGGACGCATATCCTGCATAAACCTGTCTTTTATAATTCAGCATATTGGATTGGGCGGTATCATACGTATAAACCGAAGCAGGCTGCTCCAGGGAATATACATCGGACGCACTGGTAATTTTCCTGAGTTGTATTCTGCCTCCGGTCTCCAGTTTCACCTTTTCGTTCAGGGGTTGAACATAGTCCAGCCGGAAGTTCGTCTCCTGATCCTTACCTGCGCTATTACTGTAGGAACCGGCAAATGCCGGATCATCGGGAGCCAGGCTTTGATCCTGGCTGTAGAACGACCGGTTATGTCCTACATTGGCCTGATAGGCAATATTCAATTCCTGATCTTCCTTTGAAAAAGTTTTTTTATAATTGATATCCCAGTCCATATAATGCCCCCGGAAATGACTGTTGGAATGGACAAGGGAATTGATGTCGGATATAGTATTTCCCGAAGGATTGGCATATTGGGTTTGTTCCTGATTGAAAGATCCTTTATTGTTATTCCCAAAATTATCATAGCCAAATGAACCGGAAAAGCTATTACGGTGATCGATCGTCCAGTCAAAACCTAGCCCGGATTCATAACCATTCCGTTCAAAAGAACTGCTCCCGTCCTGTAAAAGCCTTTCGTGCGTTTGGCTGCCCGTATCCACCGAATTTCGGTTGCTTTTATTGATGGTTGTGGCGGATAATTGTGCGTTCCCGCTAAAAAAAGCATTTAAGGCCAGGTTTCCTTTTCGGGCATTCAGGTTCAGGGAGCCATTCTCCAGGCGGGTTCCTCCGGTCAGGCTAATATTGCCATTTATCCCCCGCATTTTATTATCTTTCAAAATAATGTTGATGATGCCTCCTGTCCCCTCCGCATCATATTTCGCTCCTGGGCTTGTAATGACCTCAATGCTTTTTATCTGGCTGGCGGGAATGGATTGAAGTGCATCGGCAAGATTGTTTCCGAAAATACTGGAAGGTTTCCCATTGATAAGAAAAAGAATATCGGAGTTCCCTTTCAAGGTAACATTTCCATCCACATCAACAGCTACCATCGGCACTTTTTTCAGAATATCCGTAGCAAGGCCGCCCTGGGAAGTAATATCCTTTTCGGCATTGTATACCATCTTGTCGATCTTATTTTCAATCAGTCCCCGGGTGGCGGTAACGGTCACGCTTTGAAGGTCCTGCGTTTTTTTAGCCAGGAAAACATCTCCGAGAGAAATGTTCTGTGTTTTATTGGTCAAAGAAACCGGCCCGATCAATCGAGGTCCGTAGCCGATGAATCCGGCAGACAGGGTATAAATTCCCGGGGCCAGGTCGTCCAACGTAAATGTTCCATTTGAATGGGTAGTGGCGCCATTAATTGGTTTTTTATCTTTTTGCGTGAACAGCGTAACGGTAGCGTATTCAATAACAGCCTTCGATGCCGAGTCGATGATCCTGCCTGTTATCCTGCCTTTTTGGGGAGCGGCAGAACCGGTTACCTGGGACTTCCCAACCAACGAAACACAAACCAGTGCAAACAGGCTAATTACAAACTTCATGAAAAATCGTTACAAGGGTGAAATTCAGCAAGTCTGCAAATTATCTGTCCATTCTGTTTAAATCCTGAAGTAGTAAACCTGTAAACCGACCAAGGATAAGGGCTGGCAGCGTCGCCTCAGCTCACCCTTTTTCCGTGAAGGAGCATGTCTACCGCCTGATCCAAAGAGCCGGCCCTGGTGATCTCTCCTGAGTTCACAAAATAGATCTCATCGGCATTTTCAATGGTATTCAAACGATGGGCTATGATGACCCGGGTAGTGGTGTCCGGTAATTTATGCAGGATATCCTCCAGCATCTTTTCAGTAACCGTGTCGATGTTGGCGGTCGCTTCATCGAGAATCAGCAATTCAGGATTGCGCAAAACCGCCCGCATGAAGGCGATCAGTTGTTTCTGCCCCAGACTGATCCCATCGCCTCCTGAAATAACCGGGGTATCCAACCCTGCATCAAAACGGGTCAGCAAAGCTTCCAGGTTGGCCTGACGGATCACCTCCGCAAGTTGTTCGTTGGAATGATCCTTATACTGATCATTATTATATAAGATATTCTCCCTGACTGTTCCGGTGAAGAGAAAAGGCTCCTGTAAGATAAACCCGATCTTTCGCGACCTTTCCAGGTCGCTGTAGGAACGGATATCTTTTCCATCCAAAAACACCGTTCCTTCGGTGGGATCGTATAATCTTGCGATCAGGGAAGCCGTGGTCGTTTTTCCGCCCCCGGTCGGACCGACAAGGGCATATGTTTTTCCTTTCTCCAACCGGAAGCTATTCCGATGAAGGACTTCCTTACCATCCGGATAATGAAAGGAGACCTTTCTGAATTCCAGAATAGCAGGTGTAATGGACTTGTTACTGTCTGCGGCCCCATTACCGCTCAGGGAAATATTTTCCTGGCCTCCTGTTACGGTAACCAGGTCGGATTCCATCGATAAGATCCTGGATATCCGGTCCCATCCTGCCAGGGCAACCTGAAAATTAGCCCATAAAGCGGCCAGCTGACGGAGCGGGCTGTAAAAATTGTTGATATAGGCTAAAAAACTGATCAGCAGACCTATCGTGAAGTGGCCGGAAGTAATCAGGTAAATGCCAAAGGTCAATACGATCAGTTGACCCAGGTTGGCAAATAACCCTGATACGGGCATAAAAATATTATTCGCCAGACCGGCGCTTATGGCCGTCTTATAATTATCCTGATTGGCCTGTTCAAACCGTTTCCGGAAATAATCCCTCCGGTTAAAGGCTATAATGACCATAAAATTATTCAGGCTTTCCTGAATCTCGGCGCTCATCCCACCGACGCTTTGCATATTCACGGCATTCTTTTTCTTTACCCAGGGTGACAGGAGTTTGGTAAATACCCATAACAGGAGCGCAGGTGCCAGGGCTGCTGAACCCAGCTCCGCATGTATGCATAAAAGAAAAATTCCCGCGCCTGTCATGGTAAAGATGCTTCCGATAAATTGCATAAGGGATTGAGAAAAGAACTGGTTTAATTTATCCGTATCGTTATTCACCCTCGATATCAAATCTCCGGCCTTATTCTGATTAAAAAAGGCTACAGGCAATTCAAGGAGTTTATTGAAAACGGAATTGCGCAGGGTAAATAACATTCGTTGACCAAATCCTCCCATTAACCGGGTTTGGAAATAACTGGTACCCAAGCCGACGATATAAAGAATTAAAAGAATCCCCGCATTTATCAATACCCCATGGAATTCCTTGTGCTGAACATAACGGTCGATCGTCATCCCGATGACCATCGGCCCCAGCAGGTTGACGGAAGAATTGATCAGGATAGCGATCCCTGCCAGAATCAGCTTGTTTTTTTCACCCGACATCATTCCCAGCAGGCTCCGGAGAGAGGACCAGGTGGTATTCTTTTTTCCGGATGGTAAATTATCGGTATGGTTAAGATTGTAATTCACAATTTTCAGGATTGTATTTCTTTAGTTCTTTGATCGGTTAGTTCCCGATCTTTTAATTCTTGGATCAGTTAATTCTTCGGTCAGGATCTTAATTCGGTGGCGGTTGGCTCAAAATGACTGGTGCTTCGCTGGGAATCATAGATCTGCACATATTCCGGGCAGGACTCCATCAATTCTTTATGAGTACCCTTGGCAATCATTTCCCCTTCCATCAGGAGCATGATCTGATCGTATCCTTCGATCGGCGCTATTTTTTGCGTAATGGACAAAAGGGTTAACCCCGGGTAGTTTTTCTTTACATTCTCCAATATCTTTTCCTCTGTATTGGAGTCCACTCTTGCTGTAAAATCGTCCAATAATAAGATCCTTGGATTTAGCGCCAAAGCCCTGGCCAACATGATCCGTTGTTTTTGTCCGCCCGAAAGACTGCTTCCCCGCTCGCTCACGATCGTATTCAACTTATCCGGTAAAGAATCAACGAAGTCCTTTAGCTCGGCGGTAGCGATCGCTTTTTCCAGGAATTCGTCGGTTACCGTATCGCTGAACGCGATATTCTCCCGGATACTCAGATTGAATATAATGCTGTTTTGAAAAACAAAACCGACCTGTTGGTGGAAATTCGCCTTCTCATAGCTGGCCAGTTCCCGACCGTCAAATTCAATGGTGCCGGTAGTCGGTTTGATCAGGGCCGTGAGCAGGTATAATAACTGGGTTTTTCCGGCTGCAGTAGGACCGATAATAGCTGTTTGTGAACCGGCCGGCAGCGAAAAAGAAATATGTTTCAATGCCGGTTTTTCCCCATAGAAAACGGAGACGTCTTTAACCTCGATGGCTCCCTTCAGGTCCTCCCGGATCGTACCCGTGTCGGCGGTATCGGGTGCCTGTAATATCTCGTTCACCCGTTGGTAGGATGCTGTAGCCTGGGCAATCACATTGCTCATAAAACCGATCACCAGGATAGGGAAGATAAGCATAGAAAGATAGCTGGTGAAAGCAGCGAAATTTCCGAGGGACATACTCCCGTTTATAACAAAATGACCTCCCATCACCAGGATGCTCAGCGCAGCCATATTAGCGGTAAAGGTGATGACGGGAATCAGCATGGCAAAAAGCCGTAAAATGGAAATGCCAAGATTTAAAGCGCCTGTATTGGCTTCCACAAATTTATTGTACTCCAGTTGCTGTGAATTGATCACCCTGATCAGGGCCGATCCCAGGATACTTTCATTGATCACTTTGTTCAGCCAGTCAATAACCTCTCTGGCTTTTTTAAATAAAGAGCGCACTTTGCGCAGAACCAGGAAAAAGGTCCCTCCGATTATGGGGATGATGAGTAATACGACGAGTGCCAGTTTCCAGTTGATAATCAATAAAAGGGTAGCCCCTCCTACGATTATGAACAGAGAGGAAGCGATAGAGACAATGGCCTGGGAAACGAATAGTTTTATGGAATCTATATCCGAGGTCAGGTTGGTGAGTAATTTGGAAGGATTTGCTTTTTGTACAAAAGCATGGCTTTGCCGGGAGATCTTTTCCGATAGCCGTGTTCGAAGGTCCCGGGCAACCCGCTCCGAAGCATAGGTCTGAACGACGCTCTGCAAATAGCCAAAAATAAAAATGAAGAGCGAGGCAAGGGCAAATTCCCGGATTACCGGAGCAAGGCTGCCTTTATCCAACGTATATCCGTCGATGGCCTGAGCAATGATCCTTGGCAGCCATAAGTTGATGCCATTGCTGAAAAGCGCCAGCAGCACCAGTAAAAAGATGAGCCCTCTGTAAGGTTTAAGCAGGGAGGAAATACCGGGTGGTTTTTTCATTGGTTTTTGTCCTGTGGTCTTGTCCATATATATTTGCGTTGCCTTTAGCCTTCCTGTTTTTGATCCTGGCGTATGTAAAAATAAGAAACTATGGGCACTGACTCCCTGATTCTATTATTCAACTCATATATAAGATCATTTATTATGTATATATCTATCAACAAAATGACCATTTTTTCAAAAGCCTTTGCCGGGATTTTTCTGTCGGCTTCCTTATTTGGGGTTACTGTTACCCGAGCGCAGTCTTCTTCAAAACCTGCAGGAGAGGCCAAGGCTCCGGAAGGGGAATTGACCCGGTATGTCAGACCCATTATAGGGACCCAACGGATGGGACATACCTATCCCGGCGCCACCGTTCCTTTTGGAATGGTTCAGTTAAGCCCGGATACGGATACCATTCCGTATGAACAAAACGTAAAATATAACCCGGATGTGTATAAGTATTGCGCCGGGTATCAATATGATGATAGAACCATCGTCGGATTCAGTCATACCCATTTCAGCGGAACCGGTCATTCCGACCTTGGGGATTTTCTGATTATGCCTACAACCGGCGTTCTAAAGCTGAATCCGGGTACGGCGGAAAAGCCTGGTAGCGGGTTCCGGTCCGCGTTTTCCCATGAGACGGAGTTGGCAGAAGCAGATTATTATAAAGTAAAGCTGGCAAATTATAATATTACGGCGGAACTGACGGCTACTACGCGGGTCGGATTTCATCAATACACTTTCCCTGCATCGGATGATGCGCATATTATTTTAGACCTGATGAGCGGTATCTATAATTATGAAGATAAGAATGTCTGGACCTTTGTCCGGGTAGAAAATGATACCCTGGTCACTGGTTACCGTCAGACCAGCGGATGGGGCAGGACACGGATCCTGTATTTTGCGCTGAGCTTTTCCAAACCTTTTGTGCAATATGGCGGGAAGAACTATTCCAAAAAACAGGTATATAAAGGATTTTGGGGCAAATTCGACCAGGAGAAAAATTTTCCTGAAATGGCCGGCAGACAGATAAGGATGCATTTTGATTTCCAGACAAAAGAAGGAGAGAAGATAAAACTAAAATTTGCCTTGTCTCCGGTTAGTGCCGGGGGAGCCTTGCTGAACCTCCGGACAGAGACTCCGGGATGGGATTTTGAAAAGGTCAGACAGGAAGGTCAGGCTTTATGGAATACCGAATTAAAAAAAGTCCTCATAGAGGCTGGCCAGGAAGAAAAGATAAATTTTTATACTTCTCTTTATCATGCCTATATCAACCCCACTATTTATATGGATGTGGATGGATCCTACCGCGGACTGGATCAGGGAATCCATAAAGCGGAAGGGTTTACGAATTATACCACTTTTTCCTTATGGGATACACACAGAGCCTTGCATCCCTTATTTAATTTGCTGCAGCCCCACAGGAATGCCGATATGATCCAATCCATGATGGCTCATTATGACCAAAGTGTACAACATATGCTGCCCATCTGGTCCAACTCGGCGACAGAGAACTGGTGTATGTCGGGTTATCACAGCGTATCGGTGATCGCAGACGCAATTGTGAAAGGTAATACTCCCTTCGATGCGGGTAAAGCCCTGGATGCCTGTATAACCACTTCAAGGCACCGGGATTTTATGGGGTTGGGTTCTTATATCGATAAGGGATATGTCCCGGCTGAAATAAACGGGAATTCGGTATCAACTACCCTGGAATTCGCCTATGACGATTGGTGTATCGCTCAGGCCGCTAAAAAATTGGGCAGAACGGCTATTTACCAGGAATATCTCAAAAGGTCTGAAAACTTCAGGAATGTATATGACCCATCGATTGGATATATGCGACCAAGACTGAGCGATGGCAGTTTTAAAAAGGAATTTGATGTCCTGAGTACCAATGACCAGGGATTCATCGAAGGAAATGCCTGGAATTTCAGTCTGTATGTCCCTCATGACCCTGCAGCACTGATCGGCCTGATGGGTGGAAAGAAACGTTTTGTGCAACACCTGGACTCCCTGTTTACGATGGAATTGCCGGACAAATATTTCGCGGAAACCGAAGATATCACCAAAGACGGCATTATCGGCAACTATGTACATGGGAATGAGCCTTCTCACCATGTTGCCTATCTGTATAACTGGACCGATCAGCCGTGGAAGACCCAGGAAAAGATAAGGATGATCCTTCCCAAACAGTATCGCAATTCCCCGGATGGCCTTGGAGGAAATGATGATTGCGGTCAGATGAGCGCCTGGTATATTTTCAGTACCCTGGGATTCTACCCGGTAGCGCCCGGATCTGATGAATATGCTATTGGAAGCCCGGCGATCAATGCCGCCACCCTTGAACTGGAGAATGGAAATATCTTCCGGATCGAGGCCAGGGACCAGTCAGAAAAAAATGTATATGTCAAAAGGATCATCCTGAATGGGCAGCCGCTTAACCGGCGGACGATCACTCACCAGGAAATCATGAATGGGGGAAAAATGGTGTTCTATATGAGTGCAAAACATTAAAGTGAAAATTTAAATAAAATAGATAACTCATTGCAAATAGGGTAATTGTAGAAAGTTGATATTTTCAAAATCAAGCCATAGGAATTACCGGGTTTTATTCATATATTACTAATAACGATTATGCATTTTTATTAGTCAATGTTAAAAATCCGTCGCATGAAAAAGATCAATCACCCTTTCCAATTTGGAGAAAAGGCCAGCACCATTCTTGCTGCCTTAAGTTTTCTGGCTATTATCGGTTTGCTGACTTACCTGTTCATTTCCGGCACCATCAAGAGTTAAAGAGATAATTGTTAAATAGATAACGAAAAACAATATGTCCAGGCGCTCCATTAATTTTGGAAGCGCCTTTTTTCTTTTTTCGCTTTTGGGATGGTTATTTAATAATGATGCCCTTTCCTTTGAACCATTCAACAGAAGGATTATCCGGTTCTCCATTGTAATTGATGGTAATTTCTTCATTCGGGGCAATGGGTCTGACGGAAAAGATTTCCATGGTCTGCGTCTCATGGTTCATAAAATAACTGGCATTGGATGGACAGGAATGGTTGTATAGGGAAGCAAAGCCCAGGCCTATGCAGAGTTCACCGTATTCCTTATCCCAGAAAAAGACATATTGATTTAAGAAGGTACTGGTAACCAGGTAAAAATCTTCGGGTTTCAGGATCAACAGTGGACATGACTCGATAAGTTCACCATCTGGGATAGCCTGACCGGAGAAAACTCCTCGTCCCCGCTCCTTTACTTCCCGGATATATAGGGGAATACTCATAGCATATCGTTTTCCGGTTCTTCGTTTATGGGATCGAACTCCACCAGGGAAGCATCCAACGGATCTCCATTGTAATTAATCGTAATTTCTTCTTCTGCCCCGATATCACGAAAAGCGATGAACTCCATCACCTTCATTTTTAAACGGATTTTGTACCGGGCATTGGCAGGGCAGGCATGATTGTAAAGCGAGCCATACCCCAATCCGATCAGGCAACATTCTCCCTTTTTACCATGTAAAAAATAATACGGATACAGCGATGATTGTTTTATGGAAGAAGATTCTGCTTCATTAAGAAGGAGAATCGGAGCCAGTTCGATTAGTTGGCCTTTGCGGATAGGAATGGATGTAAATACTCCCCGCCCATGAATAGGGCTTGTTTTTATCTCCAGATGATCCGGTTTCAGGGCGATTACTTCCGGATCAATTATTTTGAGTGGTCTGTTTTCAACCGGCATAGGCACGATGTTATTATTACTTAACCGGGCAAAGGCCGGTAGCACAGGGGCAAAACTACAGGTATTATCCCATTGTTGAAAACTTGCACAATCGATTGTTATGGCTCCGCAATCGTTTGTGTTTGGCGAAATGCCCGTCACCCGGGGATTTCCGCTTTTTTTTGTCCCGAAAAGGGTTTAATTTTTAAAGAGAATGGACCTGGTATTTTATTAGTAAACCTTCAATGAAAAAAAATGAAACACAAAACTTTACTTTTACCGGTAAAACCGCTGCTGCTTCCTTTATTACTATTCATGTTATTAAGCGGATCAACGTCTGTTGCACAACGCGCCTATTATGTAGACATTACCAAAACTACCAATGGAACAGGGACGATCGGGAGTCCCTGGAACAATGTTCTCTCTGCTATGTACGGCTCCGGTCAGGCCGACACCTCCGATGTGACCGTTTATTTCAGACAGGGTACCTATTTTCTGACAACCGATACGACCGTTTACATTGGCTCCAATAAGAGCGGAAGTAACGGTCATTATTTTACGTTGCGGGCATATCCCGGAGAACAGGTGGTTTTTGACGGTTCCCGGTTAAAAACCAATTATTCCTATATGGTCAGTATTGCCGGCGCTAATAATATCAGGTTGCAGGGGCTAACGTTTGCCAACCTCCTTGATTCTACTTTATATGGCATTTACATCTCCGGTAATTCCAGCAATATCGATATCCGGTCTTGTATATTCAGAAATTTGTTATGGAACAGCGATACTGCAGAAGCCAAATTTCCCGGATCCGGAGATAAGAATATTTATCCCATTTATATTGCCGGCGCCAGCAACCTGCCTACAGGCGTACTCATCGACACCTGCCGTTTCGTTACGATCGCTCCGGGGTATTATGCAAGCCTGGTCACTGTCTCCGGGACTGCTGGCACCGTCACTCAAACGGCAAATGTGGACTCCAATATCATTTATAAAAAGCCGCGTTACGAGTTCTATGTAAGTCCGTCAGGAAACGATACGACAGGAACCGGGTCAAAAGCGAAGCCCTGGAGAACAATCAATTATGCCGTCAACGGGGCTGGGTATGATTTCAGCACGGTTCCGCCGGTATTACTGGATTCCAACATTACAATTTATCTGCGAAACGGAACTTATCCGTTGAAGGCCGGCGTATATATCGGGCACATCAGGGGCCAAAACGGGAAATGGTTTACGGTCACCAATTATCCGGGTGAGGATCCGATTGTCGATGGGGGTGGACTGACACAAAAATATTCCTGCCTCTTTATAATTGACAGTGCAAAAAATGTATTGGTCAGCGGGTTGAATTTACAGAATCTGACCAATGATGCCAGTTTAAAAAGTGTCGATCCCCTTACCGGTGACACCCTGAAGGATGTAAGGTATGGGATCATTATATCCGGGACCAGTTCCAATATCCGGATCGTCAATAACGACCTGTATAATATGAAATGGACGCGGGATACGACAAAAGCCAAGAACCCCGCACCTAACGATGTACTGAGTGCCATCACGGTGTTGGGGAATACCAATAGCGCGATCAGGGGGCTGCTAATCGATAATAATAACGTGCATAATATTGTCCCGGGGTACGCAGAAGGGGTAACCCTTAATGGAAATGTCGATTCCTTTGCCATTACAGGCAATGAAATTTACGATGTGGCCAATATAGGGATCGTTGCAGCGGGAAATTATAAATGGGTGCTGAATGGATATCCCACGTTGCTGAAGGCCAATAATCAATCCAGAAATGGGTTGATAAAAGATAATTCCGTTTACCGGTGTATCTCCCCGGTAGCTCTTTCCGGAGGGATTTATCTCGATGGTTCGCGGAATGTCACTGTTCAGGGAAACGAAAGTTACAATAATGGGGTCGGGATCTCCGTCGGTAATGAACAGGATTCCAGTACCAGCGGCGGTCACCTGATCATCAGTAATAACCTTTGGGACAATCTGGAAGCAGGAATATACCTGGGAAGCAATAATCTAACCTCAGTGGTAGACACCGTTGTCGTAAAATACAATACGATCTCCCATGATTTTACCATTAATCCCTCCCTGTATAGCCGGGCAAATGGTAAGTATGGAACGCTTGATACGGCAGCCAGAGGACCGGAAGTAGTGACAAACCGGATCCGGCATCTGACTTTTGACGAGAATGAGATCTATTCCTCCTCAGATAATGTGCTTGCCTTTGCCTATTCCCAGTCCAATCTGACTTTCACCTATAACGAATATTACACACAGCATAACAATGCCTGCAAGGCTTATTTCCTAAGGGATACCGTTGGACTTGGATATCCTCAGAAAAAAGACACGACCTTTCATCAATATGGATCGGAGACCGGTCTGGATACAACCTCTCATCTGGGGGGAACCGCATACAACAGACACGGCTGCGGAACCCATTCAACCGCTTTCTCCTTACACGCAGCAAACAGCCTGGGCTCAGTATTTGACGATGGGCAGCCGGGGGTATCGATTTTCCCTGATCCGGTTATCAATAAATTGACGGTCCGGATCAAACAGGACCAAACCGGCCCTGTCCGGCTGGAGCTCTGGGATCTTAGTGGACGTATATTGCTAAGACAGGACAAACAATTGGCCGCGGGGGTAAATCTGCTGGGATGGGATAATATCCGGCAGGCTGCAGTCAGTCCGGGCGTTTATATCCTGCACATTACAGGGACTGCTCAACCGATAACCCGGAAAATCCTGGTATTATAAAAGAGAGGGGCAAAACAGTTAATTATTCCGGATCCGGAATAACACCGGGTTCGGAATAATTATTGAGGATCGTGGATCACTAATTGGGATTGTAATAAAATATGGTGGATAGGAGGGTTATCAGGGTCTTCCGAATTTCGCTCCAGTAATTGTAAGAGGATCTCTGTTGCTTTTTCCCCCTGTTGGTAAGGAAATTGCTCAACGGAAGCTATGGGAGGATTTTCCAGGTAATCGCAGATGGATTCATTGGCAAAACTGACAAAATAAATATCCTTGTTGACCTTGATCTTTGATTTTTTGGCATATTGAATACTGTCCATGGCAACGTAATCATTAAAGGCAATAATTGCCGTGGGTCTTTGTTTCCCATCCAAAAGCTGTTGCATGGCCTGACAGGTGCTTTCCTTGGAAAGGTTGGAAGTGACTACCAGGGAGAGGTTAATATCCATTTTGTTAAGCGCAAGGGCTTCCTTAAAAAATGCCAGTCTTTCCTGGCTGGCCAGTAATTTTTCAGGGCCGTTGATAAGGGCGATATGCCGGTGTTTCCTTTTTACCAGGAAACTGATGGCTTCCTGCATCCCTGAACCTAGATTGGCCGCTATATAATGAATGTCCGGCATATTGGGTATCCGGTCAAAAAATACCACCGGTATCTTAAGTTTCTTTAAAAGTTCAAAATGTTCGTAATTCGTAGTGTTCTTTGAAATGGAAATGAGCAGCCCATCGACCCGGTTCGATTTCATAGCTTCCACCAATTGTTTTTCCCGTTCTTCATCATCCCTCGACTGGCAAAGAAGAACAGTATATTTTTTTTTGTAAGCCACATCCTCGATGCCATTTACGATCGAAGCAAAAAAATCCTGCGAAAGATTGGGCAGGATAACCCCTATCATGGAGGTCCTTTTTTGTTTAAAAAAGATGGCTGCCTGGTTCGGCTCATAATTTAATTCCCTGGCAAGTTTGTGAACCTGCGTTTTTGTACGCAGACCGATACTGTAATGATTATGGAGAGCCCTGGATACTGTGGAAACAGAAAGATTTAATTGTTGGGCGATGATTTTTAGTGTGGGCAAATTATTGGACATAGCAGCGTCTTGTATAACTAAAGATAACAAAAACAAGTCATTCGGAGACTGGACTCAACCGATTGCGCAATTTAAATTTGCGCAATCGGTTGATAAATTTCCAGGTCCGCGCTTACTGTACCTTTAAACAAAAGAATGAGCAAAACTTATAATATCTTACATTGACTGGTAAGGTCCATTGCCATATTAATAACCCATACAACCGTAACAAAAATGAATTTATCCTTCCAGAACCGGACCGCTATTGTCACAGGAGCAGCGAGTGGCCTTGGTCAGGCCATTGCCCGAAAATTATCAGCGTTGGGAGCCTCTCTGGCCCTCTTTGATCTGAATGAAGATGACCTGCTTGTCACCCAAAGATCACTTTCCGGAAAATCAAAAATTTATAAAGTTGACATTACCCTTGAAGCAAAAGTAAAGGAGGCCGTGTATGACGCAGCTGACCGGTTTGGCAGCGTGGATTTGCTGGTGAATAGCGCGGGGATCACCGGAAGAACGAATATAAAAAGTCATGAAGTGGAAACAGAAGATCTGTTGAGGGTATTCCAGGTCAATTTTATGGGCTCCTGGAATACGTCCAAATTTGTATTGCCCTTTATGCTGAAAAATAATTACGGGCGTATTCTTCATATCGCCTCTATAGCCGGGAAGGAGGGGAATGCTGGCATGCTGGCCTACTCGTCCTCAAAAGCTGCAGTAATCGGGATGACCAAGGTACAGGGAAAAGAATATGCGGAAACAGGGATAACTATCAATGCCCTGGCCCCTGCGGTCATCAGGACGGCATTGGTGGATGCCATGCCGGAAGAACAGGTGCGGTATATGACCGATAAGATTCCCATGAAACGTTGCGGAACCCTTGACGAGGTAGCAGATATGGCCATGTTTGTTTTATCTCCGCAAAACAGTTTTACCACCGGTTTCACCTTCGATTTGTCCGGCGGCAGGGCCACTTATTGAACCAGGCAGTCTAATAACTTTTTCTATGTTACTTACTATTTTTCCCTTTTTCCATCCTTAAAATCAAACCGGTCATGAATCCATCTCAGAGCATGCATTCTTCTGTTGAACCCAAATCTTTACCGGTTGGGGTGGTCGGGCTGGGTCTTATGGGATGCAGTATCGCCACCTGTTTGTTGATTGCCGGTCATCCGGTCATTGCTGTAGCACCCATTCCGGGAGACTTGTCCCATGCCGGCAGCCGGATCCTGGAGCATCTTAAAAGGTCTGCCCAGGAAGGAATGATCCATGAGGATCCTGAGTATTATCTGCCCCTTCTCAAGATCACCGAGGATTATGGTGAATTAAAAGAATGCCGGATCGTAATTGAATGTACATTGGAAAACCTGGTCATAAAGGAAGCTGTTTACCAAAAAATAGAAAGGGAGATAGCAGAAGATGCTATTCTGACTTCCAATACGTCCGCTATCCCGATCAGCATCCTGCAGCAGCATACCAGCAGGCCGGCCCGGTTCCTTGGTTTACATTGGGCCGAACCTTCTCATACAACCCGTTTTCTGGAGATCATTTGCGGTGATCAAAGCGATATTGCCAACGGGGAATATCTTTATGCTGTTGCCCGGAATTGGGGAAAGGAGCCGACCCTGGTAAGAAAAGATATAAGGGGCTTTATTACGAACCGCCTAATGTATGCTATGTACAGGGAAGCGTTTAATCTGGTCGAGAACGGGTATGCCACCATCGAAGACGTAGACAGGGCCTGCCGTAACAACGCAGGATACTGGATGACCCTCGTAGGCGTTTTCCGGTGGATGGATCTGACGGGAGTACAGGCTTATTATACCGTCATGAAAGACCTTTTTCCTACATTGAGCAATGCTACCGAAGTGCCCAGACTGATCGAAGATATCGTAAGGGACGGTGGGAAAGGAGTCGCTAATGCCAAAGGATTTTATGAGTATACGCAGGAAGAAGCCAAACTTTGGGAAGAGACCTTCGTTCAATTCAGTTATGAGATCAGGAGATTAGCCCTAAAATATCCTGCTGATATCGTAAAAAAGGAGCTGATTAAAAATAACGGCACCATCCAGCCATAAGTTCCCCGATTTTTATTTCATTTTAAAAGAACAAAATGCTATTATTGACCATTCGGAATACGGATGACATAATATATAAGTTTTTTTAAAGTGTAACCCATGTCCATTTCTCAGACCATCCCGCTTCCATCACGGGCAACCACGATAAGCCCAAAGGGAAAAGTGATTACGACAGCCAGCATTCCTCTTTATATTTATGCGGCGTCTCTGGCTTCCATACTGACTGTTATCGGGATTTTATGGGATATATCCTGGCATCGGTCCATTGGAAGGGATAAATTTCTCTCTCCTCCTCATATCCTGATCTACCTGGGGGCTATTTTCGCCGGTTTGTTCTCGGGCGTTCAGGTATTATGGAACAGTTACCGTCCAACCGAGGAAATAAAAGCATCCTCGGTTAAGGTCTGGGGGATATTTTATAGTTCGCTGGGAGCCATGTTTTGTATCTGGGGAGCTATTGCCATGCTAACTTCGGCTCCTTTTGACGACTGGTGGCATAGCGCCTACGGATTGGATATCGTTATCCTTTCCCCTCCCCATGCGCTTCTCGGCCTGGGTATGTTGTTTCTCCAATTCGGGGCCTGTGTAAGTGTAAGTAAATACTTAAATAGTAACAGCTATGCAATGAATACTTCGGCAGACCGCCCAATGCAACCAGTCTTGCTGAAAGGATTGTTTATTATCAGCGCAGCCAGTTTAATAACGATGATCTATACCCTGGGAATTGCATTCCTTCATACCAGGAACATGCGGCATGCCCTTTTTTACCAGATCGTTTCCTTTATCACCCTTTTATTTCTGCCTGCTTTTGGCCGCGTATTACGAATGAAATGGGGAATGACAGCCATTGCCACCGGGTATTTTCTTATATGCGCTCTGACAAACTGGACCTTGCAGTTATTTCCAGCCGAGCCAAAACTCGGGCCGGTACTGACACATATAACCCATTTTCAACCCGCTCCATTCCCCTTACTGATCGTACTGCCACTTCTGACCATGGATTGGGTAATGCAACGGGCCAAGGCAAATGACTGGCTGAATGCAATAGTCCTCAGCCTTCTTTTTGTGCTTATCATACTCCTTATTCAATATCCTTTAAGCGGTTTTTTGCTGGAGTCTCCCGACGCCCGTAATTGGATTTTTGGCGCCGCATCCAGGACCTACAGCGAATCACCGGATTCGGTCTTCCGGTATAAATTCAGGGCCGGAGATATTGAAGCCTTGCCCGCCCTGGCAAAAGGGATCGGTCTGGCTATAGGCACGGGGATCCTGGTTGCCAGGCTCAGCCTTCGGTGGGGAAAATGGATGCAACAAATACAACGATAACCTTCTTTATGAAAAAACAGCTGATCCTTTTTATCGTAGCCTTGTTGCCGGTTTATGGCCTGTATGCCCATGTCGGAAGCCCTGGTGTTTCTATGGAAGGGACGGCGGGTCCTTATCATCTGTTGGTGATGATCAATCCTCCGGATGTTATTCCCGGAACAGCCACCATAACCGTCTTTGTTCAAAATGGTCCCGCAACAAGCGTATCTGTTCAGCCTATTTATTTTTATTCGGGAAAGAACGGAGCACCGCCGGCTGATCAATTGATAGCCGTTTCAGGACAACCCGGTAAGTTTACAGGAATCGTTTGGTTGATGAACAATGGTTCGGCAAGCATAGAGCTGCAGATCACCGGTCAGGCAGGAAGGGGAGAAATGATCGTGCCGATAATGGCTCTTTCCACCGCTGAAAAAAAGTTGCCGGGGATAACCGGAGGAAGTCTGGTGATCCTTGGAAGCTTACTATTTATCCTTCTTGTAACAATTGTAGGTGCAAGTGTCGGGGAAGGGATAACAAAAAAAGATAAAACAGTATCGCCGGCAGGAAAACGTTCCAAAAGAATCGCTTTTGCGGTAGCGGCAGTTTTATCCTCTTTGATCGTATATGGTGGAAACCGGTGGTGGCAGGGATTGGCAGGAAATTATCAGAAATATATGTTTAAGCCCATGCATGCCGCCTATGATCTCAGGCAAAAGGATGGCGCCAATGAACTTTTCCTTACTATCGATACGCTCCATGCGCAAAGAAGATCCGGATTGTCTTATGTAATTCCGGATCACGGAAAATTAATGCATTTGTTTATTATTCGTATTCCAGCTATGGATGCTTTTGCCCATTTGCATCCTCTCCGGTTGGATTCAGCGACCTTCAAAACCGATCTCCCTGCTTTGCCGAAAGGAAAATACCTGGCCTTCGCGGACATAGTTTATCATTCTGGTTTTACGGAGACCTTAAAGGATAGTTTCACTATTAATCAGGACCTGAATGATAGTCTTCACCGGATGGACCCGGATGATGCTTACGCTTTTGCGCTGGCCTTGCCCGACGAAAAACCAGACCAAAAGGCAGAACGCTCTTTCCGGGAGGACAGGAATACTATTGTTTGCCGGAAACCCGGAGCAGGGGTAAAAATGAAAGACGGATCGGTTATGGTTTTGAATGACATGAATGGCGAGGGGTATCAAACCGGCCAGTTATATGCCCTTCATTTTACGGTTTTTGATTCCAATAAACAGCCTGCCAACCTGGATCCTTATCTGGGAATGAAAGGACATGCAGCGATCATCCGGAACGACGGGAATGTTTATATCCATATTCATCCGGTAGGGACCTATTCGGTCGCTGCCCAGGAAGACCTGATCGGGCGGGTAGCAAAGGATATTAATGAATATCAATACCCGGACAGGGAAAAATTCCGGGATAGCATCGACGGTCTTGTCAGAAAATGGAAGAATATGAATGAAAAGGAACGCAATGACCTTTTGATGAAACAAATGAAAATGCCGGCAATGAAGGGTATGAATGGTGACAGTAGGAATAGCCTTAGTTTTCCCTATACCTTTCCTCAACCAGGCTTGTACAGGATCTGGGTACAGGTGAAAATCAACGGCCAGGTATTGACAGCCGCCTTTGACAGAACGGTGATATAAACCAATTTTAACCTCCCTGAATGTTTTACGGTAAATTTGCAGCCATGTTTGGCAGAAATTTTAGTTTATTAAAATACCTGCCATATAATTTAATTTGAATTAAACTTTGTAAATAGCTGATCTTGATCAAAATAGGAAATATTGAATTGTCGGAATTCCCTCTTTTGCTGGCCCCGATGGAAGACGTAAGTGACCCTCCATTTCGGGTAGTTTGTAAGGAGAATGGGGCAGATTTGTTATTTACCGAATTTATTTCCAGTGAGGGGCTTATCCGGGATGCGATGAAATGTCGCAGGAAATTAGACATATTCGAAGAGGAAAGACCAGTTGGGATTCAAATTTTCGGGG
Organism: Flavitalea flava; assembly: GCF_054461575.1. NCBI lineage: Bacteria > Pseudomonadati > Bacteroidota > Chitinophagia > Chitinophagales > Chitinophagaceae > Flavitalea > Flavitalea flava. Next base: position 108,462 of record NZ_JBTLQH010000012.1, on the reverse strand, counting down.
GTGATGAGGGCCGCCTGGGTATGGCTGCGGGCATCGTGGATATAACTAAACCCGACTTGCTGGACATTAATTTCGGTTGCCCGGTAAAAGGGATCGTAAGTAAAGGAGCAGGGTCAGGTGTTTTAAAAGATATTCCCTTAATGATACGGCTGACAGAGGCCTGTATAAAGGCTACCCGTCTTCCGGTGACCGTAAAAACAAGGCTGGGTTGGGATGAGCAGACTAAAAATATCGAAGAAGTTGCCGAACGTTTACAGGATATCGGTGTTGCTGCCCTTTCCATTCACGGCCGGACCAGGTGCCAGCTTTACAAAGGGGAGGCTGATTGGGATCTTATCGGCAAGGTCAGGAATAACCCCAGGATAAAGATACCCGTTTTTGGAAATGGAGACATAGACAGTCCGCAGAAAGCCCTTGAATACAAAAACCGTTATGGAGTCGATGGGATCATGATCGGCAGAGCTGCAATCGGTTATCCCTGGATCTTTCGGGAAATAAAACATTACCTGGCGACAGGTGAGTTGAGAAAAGGCCCCACCGTGGAAGAACGGGTGGCGGTTTGCAGAAAGCAGTTGCGTAAATCCGTGGACTGGAAAGGTCCGGTTGCTGGCGTTTATGCCATGCGACGGCAATATTCCCATTATTTGAAAGGTTTGCCGGGTATCAGGGAATTTCAAAAAAGAATGGTCCTGCTGGACAGGATCGAGGAAGTAGAGGAGGTTTTACAGGAAATAGTGACCACTTATCAGGGATTTGAAATAATAAGCACCCCGATCGCATTGATCAATTACCACGAAAATTGCACGTTGTAACCACGGCAAAATGATTTATGTCTCTTCCTTTTAGTAAACTCCTGTCAATCTGCATTTTTTAATACCGTAAGGACATTTTCCTGCGGACAGACTGCTTTATTATTTTGGCAATAAGGTTTATGATATTGTTCCAGGAAAAGTTTCTTGGAATCGTGGTATTCGCTCACGACACCGATCTTGCTCATTAGTTTAATATAACACCAGGCCAGATCCAGCTGATAATTCAAAAAACCACTGCGTGCGCTTGAAGGGTAGAGGTGATGGTTATTATGCCATTCTCCAGCCACGATACCAGGCCATATTTGGTTTATCGACATGTCCTTTCTGTTGAAATCCATACCATCCTTTCGTTTGTCCTTTCCTTTCCCATGTCCTTCAAAATTAAAGGTGCGGACTCCGATGGCCCAAAAACCAGCCGCTCCGAACAGGGCGCAGGCAAGGGCGTGGCCTCCTAATAAATAAAAGGCAAAGTACCAGAACGACCAGTTCAGCACACATAAAAGAACAGCCTTGTACGGATTCACGATAGACCCCCAGGAAAGGTACTGGGCATAAGAATTCGGCTTTACTCCGGTATGTGCCATCAAACCTGCCAGACGGCCATAATCGGCTTCATTCAGGTTGCGGGCAATAGGCTGATGATTGACATCCGCGAGAAAACAATAAAGGAATCCGGCAGAGGCATTATAGGGATCTCCCGGCTGATCTGACTTTGCGTGGTGGACATGATGCGAGATAACATATATTTCTTCGGGAATTATACTAATAGTAAGATTTTGCGTAACAAACTTCCAGAATTTATTACTAAACCTATACGCACTGTGTGTACAATACCTATGGTACCAAATTGTCCCGTGTGTTCCCATTACGATCATGCTGTACACAAAAGCTATTGCCAGCACGCCAAAACTGAAATAGTTAAAAAAGAAAATAAATAAAAAAGGGACTAAAAAAAAGATCTTGGCCCAACTGAAAAAGGGTAGCCAGTTCTTTTTACTCTTAAATACATTGAGCCGGGAAAAAAACTCCTTCAGGATCTGTTTGTGGGAAGGTTTGATCAAATTCTGATCGATATCCATCCAGCCGTAGGCAGGAGGTTCTAAGGCACGGTCAAGTAAGGGCATTTTTTTGTTCTATTAATGGTTAGTAATCAGAGCCCTCCTCCTAAAAACAAAATCTTAGATAAGCAACTTCTTCGTTTAAAAGAATTATTCACCTAAGATGCTATGTAGCAATCGTTTAAATTAGATGAGCCTTTAACACTCCCTGAATGTAAACAATTTTTCGCCTTTATTACATATTCGTTGGCCGAATTGTCTTATTTACCATTTATTTATCATTTAAATTGTTGATTTGAATCTTTTTACGGCATCGAATGTCTCACCCGGTCTTTAATCCTGGCCCCGGCTGCGGCATCCACCAAAATTTCGCAATGAGGATGTAATTGTACAACGGAGGCAGGGATATCTGTAGTCACCGGGCCCAGAACGGCTTTTTCGATAATTTCCGCTTTATGGGCTCCTTTGGCGATCAATATGATTTTCCGGGTATGCATGATATTCTTAATTCCCCGGGTCAGTCCGCCCAATTCTACCTCGGGAGCTGTCTGTGTTTCTCTGCGTACCCGCGCTTCGAAGTCCGGATCCATGGGGGAGACCCAGGTCTCTTTTTCAAAGGGAGTTCCCGGCTGGTTGATTCCTATATGGCCATTGGCCCCTATGCCCAGCATTTGCAAGTCGGCGCCCCCCCGCGCTGCCAGCCGCTGTTCGAAAAGTTTACACTCTGCCTCAAAATCGGCAGACAGGGTGGGAGGCATGATAAAATTTTCCTCTTTTATGCCCAGGGGGCCTGCAATTTGCCGCAAAATCATCGTATAACAGCTCCCGGCATATTCTCTTGGAAGGTTCGTCAATTCATCCACATTAAAAAGGGTAATGCCGGCTACATCAAATGGATATTGCCTATAGATATCCGAAACGATCCTATGCATATCAAGGGTAGTCTGCCCTGTAGAAAGGCCAATGACCGCAGTTGGTTTTTCCAGCATCTGGGCAATGATGCGCCATGCCGCCATTTGATTAAATTCCTGCTCGTTCTGCGTGATCGTTATTTTCATTTTTCATTTTTTACGGATTGGTTAAATCTTCCCGGATCCCAGGGACGCCTTATTCTTTTCCTAATGCGGTAAAAAAGGCATCGAATGCAAATGCCGCATTTAGTTCGTCTTCTCCTTCAAAAGTTACAGAGATCAATTCGCCGTATTGGAGAGATAAGGAAAGAATATTCAACCTACTGTTCAGTCTCACTTCCTGCCCGGCCTTTTGTAAACTGATCATGGAATTGAATTTTTTGGCTAGCCGGACAAGGGTGGTAGCTGGCCTGGCATGAAGCCCTTCAGGGGCCATAATCGTGTAGTCTTTTGTGATCATAGGTTTGTTTCCTTTAAATAGGATATGATATCTTGTGAGTTATCCATTTCCATAACCTTCCTGCAAACCTCTTTTGCTGCAGATAAAGAGTGGTTCAGAATAAGTTGTTTTATAAAGGGAATGGAGGGCGCATTCATAGAAAATTCTTCCAATCCCATTCCCAATAACAAAAGCGTAGCCATCGGATCGGCAGCCAATTCGCCGCAGAGCCCTACAGAAATATTGTTCTTATGCCCCTGTTCAATCGTGTATTGAATAAGCCGTAACAGGCCCGGGTTGAATGGATCATAGAGGGATGCTATCTTTTCGTTCATTCTGTCAACTGCAAGGGTATACTGACAAAGATCATTGGTGCCGATACTGAAAAAATCCACCTCCTTAGCCAATATATCCGAAGTTATGGCGGCAGAAGGGATTTCAATCATAATGCCAATCCGGATTTGGTGGTCAAAAGCAATCTTACTTCTGTCTAATTCCGCTTTGGCCACTTCCAGGACTTCTTTTGCTTCCCTTATCTCCTGCACATTTCCGATCATAGGGAACATAATCCGGATATTTCCAAAACACCCTGCCCGTAAAATGGCCTTCAATTGAATCCGGAACAGGTCTTTCCTGTCCAGGGAGATCCTGATGGCCCTGTACCCGAGAAAGGGATTTTGTTCCACTGGCCATTCAAAATAAGATAATTGTTTGTCTCCTCCGATATCCAAAGTCCGGATGGTGACAGGTTTGTTCCCGGATCGCAGGGCAACCTGTTTATAAAATTCAAATTGTTCATCTTCCGTTGGAAAAGAATCCCTGCTCATGAATAATAATTCCGACCGAAAAAGTCCAACCCCTTCTCCGCCATGATCGGATACCGCATCCATGTCACCGACCCCGGATATATTGGCCAATAGTTTTATGCTTGCTCCGTCGGAAGTTATGGCCGGAACATCCCTTAATGATTTTAGCTCCGAAGTTTGACTTTCATCCATCTCTTTTTTTAATCGGTATTCTTTCATCTCCTGTGGATCCGGATTAACCACCACTATTCCCTGTAAGCCGTCTATAATGAGGATATCGTTATTCCTGACCTCCAGTAACCCTTCCCCGCAGCCCACTACAGCCGGGATGCCTCTCGATCGTGCAATAATGGCGGCATGGGAGTTTTTTCCTCCGATCCGGGTTGCAAAACCTGTTATCGGGGAAATGTGCATCCCCAGCAAATCCGATGGGGCGATATCCTCAGCAATGATAATAATAGCTTCGCCGGGAAACCCGGTATCTGCAATATTTCCAAGGCTGCTATTTTCAGGAAAGGGAGCTTCTGTTCCCTGTAAATGTTGTAAGATCCTGTTGCCAATATCCTGTATATCGGCTGACCGGGCGCTCATATATTCATCCTTCATGTTTTTAAACAATTGAACGAATTCTCCGATTACCTCAATGATCGCATCATTTGCGTTTTTCCTGTCCTCCTTAATTTTATGAACAAGTGCTGTTTTGAGTTGAGGGTCATTGAGCAGCTCAATATGAACCTCCAGGATTTCCAGCTCTTCCTCCCCGGATCCCGGTTCGACACCAGTTTTGATAGCTTCGATCTCGCTAATGGATAATTGGACGGCCTGGTCATATTTTTCTATCTCAGCCAGCATCTCCGTTTCATCATTCAAAAGGATACCGGTATGTACCGCTTCCTTTTTAAGTAGAAGCCTGGCTTTCCCAATGGCAATACCGGGTGAAACTCCAATCCCTTTCATTCCTGTCAATTATGTTGTTTTCATCGGAACTTTGAATGGGGATTCCATATCATCGAAACGGCCATTATAACGAAGCTTTCGCTCCTGGTCGAAAATAAAGACATGGGGGGTGGCCACCGGTCCATAGGCCTGGGATGCCATTTCTGATTCACCATCATACAAATATGGGAAATTGAATTTTTTTTCCCTGGCCCGGACCTTCATATCTTCAAAGGAGTCGCCAAGGTCGGAATAATCCAATTCGGCCAAACACAGGGATTTTTCATCGTTAGGCATTATGGCAACAACAGCGACACCCTTCCCGGAGTAATCCTTCGTGAGTTGTATAATACGGTCCTCGTAAGCTTGTGCGGTAGGACAATGATTACAGGTGAAAACCAGGACCAGAACAGAAGCCTCCTTAAAATCCCCCAGCCGGTACATTTTGCTGCTTACGTCGGGAAGGTTAAAATCCGGTGCTGGCGCTCCGATTGCCAGGGTAGGGTGGTCGTCCTTTATAATTCCAGGGATTTGAAAGGCGATTGATGCCACCCAGATGATCCATAACAGGATCCTCGGTATATTAATCAACCTTATCATTTTCATAATCAATCGTTTAATAATCCTTGGACAGCTAGCTGAAGATATAGTATTCAAAATTCTAATTCTGTAATTAAAAAACCTATTTTTTCAATAAGGAATTATCAGGGTTTACTACTACATCACTACTACATTACCACTACAACCTAGTTTCAGACCATGAAATCATATTTATGCGGTATATTACTTTCCCATTCTTTTTTAACCAACATTATGAAATCATTGATTTTTGTATTGTCCTTTTTGATAAGCGGAATTTACCCTGCGATTATCAAGCCGGCGCCCGATTTTCCAGCAAACCCTTCGCTGATGGTCAAAAAATGTACTGATTTTGACATAACAGGCAAAGGGAATAATCCGGAATGGAATAAAGCGGATTGGAATTCCCTAATTAAGCTTGATTCGGGAGGCAGGAATTATGAAAGCCGGTTTAAGATCCTTTATTCCCCGAAAGGCATTTATCTTTTATTTGAAGGGCAGGACGACCGGATAACTACCTCTTATGATAAAGATTTCGAGAATCTTTTCCGGGGAGACGTTTTTGAAGCTTTTTTTCATCCTGACCCAAGAATGCCTTTGTATCTGGAATATGAGATCAACCAGTTGAATAAGGAATTGACCTTGCTGATCCCCAATTTAAACGGGAAAGTGAGTGGATGGGTTCCCTGGCATTATGAAAACCAGCGACGTATCAAAAAAGAGGTAGAGATAATTGGTGGAAAGGGAGAATCCAATGCCGCCATCCTGTCCTGGAAGGCCGAGCAGTTTTTCCCTTATTCCATATTTGATCCCTTAAGCAATGTCCCTCCCATTAGCGGAACAACCTGGAATGCAAATTTTTGCAGGCTCGATTATGACAGCGGTCGAATGATCAAGTGGGCCTGGAGTCCCATCAAGACTTCCTTTCATGAATTCGAAAAATACGGACAAATTGTATTTGAATGACTTTTGAGATTAAACAGGAATAATAGGCAAAACAGCTATAATCTGAAAAACCGGGTTCCATTTGGTAAGTATCCCAACCTTTCGCGAACAATGTCTTTCCATGCCTGAAACACAGGAGGTAGATCATATGGGGAATCCTGCTTTCCGGACAAAAAAAAGGATTTTTGCAACGCTCCGCGTTTTGGAAGGTACGGCGAATTTTAAATTTACGCCATTGGAACAGGCTGCATTTTGCCAGGCAGACAAAATATCCTTCAGCCCCGTAAAAGGTGGCTGGGGCAACCAGGGTTGGACAACCGTAAATTTAAAAAAAATAAAAAAGGAAATGCTTAAAGAAGCTATTACCTCAGCCTGGTATGATGCCGCCCCGGATAAAGTCCAGGAACAATTCCGAAAAAACAGGAATTTGGATTAATCAGGGTTCCTCAAAAATCACCGGTCCGGGCTGTCTTTATTATATTTTGCCCTGTAGGAAGCTGGAGTAATTCCCGTTATCTTTTTGAACACATCCCTGAATGCCTTCGTATCCGAATAACCAATATCATACATCACCTCGTTGACGTTTTTTCTCCCCGATTCCAATTGCAATTTTGCCGTCTCGATTTTTATACGCTGGATATATTCAACAACGGTATTGGACGTTGATTTTTTGAATCTCCTTTCGAATGTCCTGCGGCTGATGCTGAAGCGTGCCGCAAGCTGATCGACTGTCAGTTTCTCCCGGTAATTCTGTTCAATATAGACCTGTGCCTGGTGTATAGCCTGGTCATCATGATCCTTGATGCCCTTGAATACCGCAAAAGACAACTGGTTGGTCCGGTCCAGATCGATCACAAAATATTTGGACACCCGGATGGCCAATTTCCTGCTGGTGAATTTTTCCACCAGGTGCAACAGAAGATTCCAATATGACCCACCGCTCGAATATAATCCCCTGTAATCGGAGAACATTCTCTCGTCCACCAGACGTATGCCGGGATAATGTGTCCTGAATTCATTGGCATACATCCAGTGTGTCGTGCATTGTTTGCCATTCAAAAGGCCTGAAAAGGCCAGTAAAAAGGTGCCAACCGACAAACTTGCCACCTCCGCCCCGTTTTTAAATTGGGTTGATATCCAGGATATATAACCTTTATTCAGATAAGTAGCGCTGAATATGTCTCCGGTCATGGAAGGAATTATAACAAGGTCCGTTTGTTGAATGTCACCAACCATGGTATCCGGATGTATGGTGAATAATCCGTCCTGAAGGTCAACCTCCTGTGTCAGACCAGCCAGGGAGATATGAAACAGGGCAGGAGAGCCTGATTGCCTTAGAAATTCGTTGGCCATCTGAAAGATATGGACGGCATCGGCAATGGATGCCAGTACGGCCCGCTTTAATACCAATACAGTAATATTTATCATCGGTTAAAGATACCCCTTCTTCCTGGCGGGATCAACCCCCTTGATTGTCGTATTCACCCTCCATAATATCAATTATTGCCAATAATTTTGTGGCCATGACCAAAATCTATAATCATGCTTCAGCTCAATCCTTATTTACATTTTAAGGGGAATTCCGAAATTGCTATGAACTTTTACAGATCCGTTTTTGGTGGGGAATTCACTATTTTTTCAAGATATGGAGATGTACCGGGTGGCGAAAAAATGTCCACCCATGACCAGGAGAAACTCATCCATGTGTCTTTACCTGTTGGTGAGAATGTAATTATGGCTACAGACATGCTGGAAACCATGGGACAAACCATAATAACCGGAAACAATTTCCATATTTGTATCCATGCAGAAAGCGAAGGAGAAGTTGACCGCCTGTTCAAAGAACTGTCCATTGGCGGCCAGGTAGAAATGCCTTTGAACAAGACCTTTTGGGGAGCCTATTTCGGTATGTGTAAAGACAAGTTCGCCGTTCAATGGATGGTCAGTTACAGCGACCAGGAAAAGGAGAAACCGGGTAACTCCTAAACTAGTCGTCACTTATTTTTAACCAGCCGGTTATACTAAGTCGGGGTTTATTTGTCAGCAACACTTCATGTTCCAATTCGTTGCTTTTAAAAAATACACTTTTCCCGCTGGTGGGGGAAATGTCAAAGGTATTACCTTCCTGATGGATTCGTAATTGCCCTCCATCCGCCACTTCCCAAAGATTATTTAAATAAATGATCATGGAATATTGCCTGCTTTGATCGTTACGGAACTGATCCAGGTGCTTTTTATAAAAGGCGCCTTTTCCATATACCGCAAAATGAAACTCGCAGCCGGTTATACCTGTGTAGCAGGTACTGTTCAAATAGGCTATAAAAAGATCGATCAGGGCAAGGAATTCATTTTCGAACCGGTTATTATGTTTCCGGTCAAGCCAGTAAATGACATCACTTCTGAATAATTTATCGAGGACCTGCTCGTTCCCGTTGCCCGTTCCTGCTGCCAAAAAGTAGTTATCCTCCAGCAAACCGGCTAAATGAATTCTAAGATGACCGGCTAATTCATCCGTTAAAAAATTTTCAGTAATCCCGATCTTTGTATCAATAAAAGAGTTAATTAAAGTATCGAAGATCTTTTGCAATAAGTTTTAGATTTTGGCGTTGTCTGATTGAATTATCCAAATTGTGGTATGGCGAAGGTATCCTTATTAATAGGATATATGCTAAATGGTTAATTTCTTCCTAATATTAGCTTGTTAAATCAGCTAACGATTAACGGTAATGCAAAGTAGATTTTTAAATCCTGATAAATTGGTTATTTTTACATGAATCTTAGACATTTATCTTCTCGATCTAAATCTTTAACCTTTTAACTTAATCAATGAAAAATTTATCCAAACCTCTATTCTTTAGAAATTTGTTGGTTGTTACCCTCGTTGGTATAGGTCTTTTTTTATCCTGCAAAAAGGATAATCCACCTACCACTCCTTCCAAAGATGTTAATCTGAAAAAAGGGTTATTACTCTATCTTCCTTTTGATGGAAACTTTGCCGACTCCAGCGGAAATGGCAATTTAACTTATCCTACCGCTGATGCCGCTTTAACCTATGATGAACATGGATATGCCAACAGCGCATTCAATGGCGGCGGTAACGGAGAAAGAGTAAAAGTTGTGAATAATGGCTCTATTAAATTCGATACGGCTTTTTCCACGTCCTATAATGTGATGCAAAGGGATATTTCCCGCTGGCAAGGATTCTTAAGCATGGTCGACCCGGTCAACGGGTATGCACCTACTTTCATTTCCGGGACCAATATTATAGGCACCAATAATTTTAACTTTGCCGTTAACGATAGTACGGCTGGCTGTGATAATACCGGTTATTTGAAGCCAAATGGTGTAAATGATACAACCTCTTTTACTCCCCAACCCGAAAGCTGGTATAATATCATTTGTACCTACCATAAAGGAACTATTTGGGTTTATGTCAATGGGAAGTTAATTTCTACCAAGACCGGAACCGGAACCAGGGCTCTACTTTGTCCGGCGTCCAAGGTCATTATCGGAGGATGGTGGGATAACGATCCCATTTCCCTGAACGGTAAACTGGATGAGGTGCGAATCTATAACAGAGTGCTGAGTGCGGATGAAATCGCCGAATTGTCCAAGGACTTCCAGAATTAGATCAATTTTGTAGATCAATAAAGCTACTTTTAGAAGAGGCCGTCTCAAAATTAATTGAGATGGCCTCTTTTCTTTTTATTTCGCTATGTCAAGGCGTCTTTTCCAATAACCGTCCAATCTTCATTTCCATGGCCTCTTTCTATCCAATGGTCCATTCTGGCAGCGATGGCAGGTATAACAGTCAATGTTGTTCCGCCTTTTTGAGCGGCCTCGATGAATAACCCGGTGTCTTTTCTTGCCATGTTCAATTCCCAGGATGGTTTGCTGTAATCACCCCCTGACATCCTTTTTATCCTGGCCTGCAAACTTGTACCCGGGTTCCAGGAATCAAATAAGGCGGCAACATCATCTACGGGGATTTGCAATGCTTTTGCCAGGGAAAGCGTATCTGCCAGTCCTGCCGTAAGGGAAACAAGAAAGAGATTGCCGATAAGTTTCATTCCTGCCGCCTTTCCCGTTTCTGTACCAAAATTGATCAGTTTCCCGGTTATTTTTGATAATTCCGGCCCGAGCTTATCAATAATTGCCTGATCTCCGGAAACCAACATATTACCTGTACTTTCCAGAGCGTTTTGCGGGCCCATAAAAACAGGGGCATGCAGATAGGTAAAACCAAGCTCTTTCCATTCTCCGGTCCGTTGTATGGCTCCTGACGCAGAGGTAGTGGTATGATCAACGATTATGGCTCCGGGCTTAAGACCTGTTTTTGCTGCGGCCAGTACTTCGTTTACCGTTGCATCATCTTTGAGCGTAAGATGGATGATGTCCGCTCCATTTACCGCATCAGCGACCTGAATAAATGCTTTTGCTCCAAAAATTTCCAATGCGGTTGCTTTTGATGCTGTCCTGTTCCATACCTGTACCTGGTATCCTTTTGTCAGCAAAGCCCTGACAAAATTGCTCCCGAGAAGACCCATGCCTAAGAATGCGATCATTGTTTTTTTTTATTTATAAAGATAGGCAATACTTTATCTACTTGATATTTGTAATTGTAACCAAAACTGTAAAAGTTTATTTGTACTCCACACGGGAACTTTGTTTAGCTAATTCTGCAAGAAACGTTTACCTGGCCTTATTTAATCCCGATCCGGTTGATTATTATCATTCTACTTAATAATTTTGTATATACGACCCGTTATTTTTCATTATTAGGCCATTACCACACCTTTCAGGGCAGGGCATTTTGTTTCTTTGCTCCGGTAAGCGTGTGCAAAATCATCACCTTTTAAAAAAAAGTTATGGGAAGAGCAAAAAAGATACTGATCACGACAGTATCTCACGAGGAGGCGGAACAGGCAATGGCTGTTTTTGCAAAGTGCAATACGCTGTTAAAAGTAATTGAAACGAAAATGGAAGAAGAAAAACAGCTGATCGATAGCAAATTCCAGGGCGATATTTCAAAATTAAAAGCCTCGAAAGAAGAACAAATGGAACTTCTCCAGGTTTATGGTCAAAAATTTAAAGACAACTGGAAGGGAAAGAGTTTCGAACTTCTCCAGGGAAAGATAGGGTTCCGGACTGGTAATCCTAAATTAGTGAAAGATAAAAAGTTTACCTGGGATGCCGTAACTGAACTCTTGCGGAAAGCATTTCCGATGTTTGTCCGTACCTCCTATGAAATCAATAAAGAGGCCCTGATTTCTTCCAGGGATAAAAAAGAATTTGAAGAAATAAAAGATAGTTGTTACGTTGATGTCATTCAGGATGAAACATTTTATGTAGAGGCCAAAACGGAAGAATTATCCGTTGCCTATTCTATTCACCGCTGATCATATCATAAATCCCGTTAAAACATCCAGTTGATTCCCGCAAATAAAAAGGGTCTTTTAACGGTGGTTGTTATTCGAAATTATTTTCTTACATTTGAGTTACAACCTACTCGCCGGGGCATAGCCCTGATTTTTCCCTTATTTCAGATTCCCTGTCCATTAAGTATTTCTGTCCCTTAAGTATTTATTAAGCATTCATTAGGATTGCCTTTTAATTTTTTACCCGATCCTAACCAACCTGCGCCTGATAGTAGCTGATCTGTTATTCCTCAAATTCTAAATCAGTAATATCATGAAAAACCGCAGTATTCTTTGGGTAACGACTTGTATAACCGGTATATGTATTCTTCTTATTGGTATGTCCTCTACCGATCCCCAACCCGATTTTGCCCAAAAAGCCGCAGCAGGCTCAGGGCGCTTCCCGGATTTCGGAGCCATGATCCCGGTAAACCAATTCCTGAAACAATACCCGGGTCGTAAGGCTTTTATGTTAAGCCAGGATTATCCCAAAGATCTGCCGGGGGAAGATAAGATCCCTTCATTTTTTAAAATTCCTTTTGACAATAAGAGCCGGTGGAAAGAATGGCTGATGGCTGCCAGGGATTATTGTTTCGAAGGAATGATCCAGGCCGATTTTGTTGCACAGGATAATAAACAACGGGATTGGTATCATATGCCCTGGCTACACTATGGGCCCCTGGCTTCAGAAGGTTTTAGCGGCCTTGCCAAAGAAGCTCCCATCAGCCCCTACCAATTGTCCCCGCAACAGAAGAATCCCGGCCAGGTATATGCGCTTGGTTTTTATAATGATTTTGCCGGACATATACTTTACAAAATGTGGAACCCTTCCACCGATCCTGACCCAATGGCCACCCAAGCTCCAAAGGGAGGCTTTCCCCAGGGTACCGTTATATTTAAGTTGCTGTATACGGAACTGGATTCCACCGACGTACCCTATCTGAAAAACCCATATGCCAAACTGGCCTACATAACTCCGACTTTTGGGGATAGTGCCAATAGGATCGTCAAAACGGTTAACCTGATCCAAATGGATATCATGGTGAAGGACAAGGCGGCCGACAAGTATGGTACCGGTTGGATCTTTGGCAATTTTTGCTACAATGGAAATCTCAATAACGGTAAAACGATGAAGGAGCGGGTAAAAAATCTTGTGCCTGTCGGGATCCAGTTCGGTGATGACCCTAACTACACCACTAATTGGATCAATCCTTATCCGGTGATTAAAACCATGATCAATGATACGCTCAAAGAGACCTTTATCAATACTTCCGGAGATCTTCCCCTTCAGCATCTCGGATGGGGTGGAAGGCTGGATGGTCCCGTTGACCTGAATACCTGTTCCTGTATGTCCTGTCATGCAACCGGCGAATTCCCCCAATACGCTCCCCTGGTGCCCGAAGAAGCCTTTATTGGAGATACCTTGCCGAATGGGTCCATGAAATATCTTACCCAAACCAACGATCCGGCATGGAAAAGATATTTCCGGAATCTCAAATGCGGAACTGCCTATGACCCCGCCCTGGCTACCTCCACCGATTTTTCCCTCCAGGTCTCGCTGGCTTTGGGATATTACTGGGAATGGAAAAATAATCTCATCGGTGGATTTTATTCCAACCAATTCAAGGGAGAAGAACATCCGGCTATCCGGGGAGGCCTGCCTTTCAAAAGAGTGGAACTTCTTAAAAAGGGAGGCTCAAAACTTAAAGCCAATACCTTGCCCGAAACGAAGGAAAATTTCTAAAAATACCAATATGGATACCACCTTATCTTTTTTCCTGAATGGTAATCCCGTGACCATTGAGAATCCATCCACGGAAACTTTGCTCATCGATTATCTCCGGTCACCGGAAGTACATTTAGCAGGCCCGAAAAAGCCTTGCGCACAGGGTGGCTGCGGCGGATGCACGGTTATTTTATCCGAGTGGAATGAAAAGGCCGGTAAAGTGAAACACCGGGCGATCAATTCCTGTTTACGGCCGCTGGTGGCTGTAAATAGAATGGTGGTCACAACGGTGGAAGGGACCGGAGCGGCCCGTATGGCGAATGCCGAATTTCTTACCCACTCGGCGATATCCAGCAGGGGTGGGGCCCCGGCGGAAGAGCCCCTGATCCCATCGGTGCTGCAGGCTTACCAGGAAGCAACCTCGAAACGAGCGGCCGTATTCAGCGCGATCGAAAAGGCCCCTGCCTTTTCTCCCACATTCAAACCTTCCCTTTTACTTAGAAAGGAAATTGCGGAACATCCATCTGAGAAAACCCAGTTGGGGATGAACCCCGTAGCCCAGCGGCTGGCTATTAATAATGGCACGCAATGCGGTTATTGTACCGTTGGTTTCGTGATGAATATGTCCGAATTCATCGTCAATAATCCTGAGGCTACCAAGCGGGAAATCGAAGATGCGTTCGACGGTAATATCTGCCGGTGTACGGGTTACCGCGCAATATTAACCGGGATGAAAACCTTTGCCTCGGACTGGACACCTGCTGATGAATCATTCCGGATGCCTTGTATCGGGGATGATGCGGTTAATTCACAATTACCTGCTTCCTCCATTGTCATTCCCTTTCCGGATGACGCAAAATTCCCCCCAAGCGGCATTTCTGTTCAGGATGGATCAAGGATCTGGATAACCCCGCTTTCGATGGACGATCTGGAAAAGGCCTGGAATCAGCATCGTGATTCAAGCCCTTATATGGTCCATTCCAATACGGCTTTCGGGATCTATAAACTGAATTTCCAGGATGCCCGGGTATTGCTGGACCTCCGTTTCATTCCTGATTTGCACAAGGATCCGGATATAACGGATCAGCATATCCTGGTCTCTGCCGGAACCACCTATAGTGATCTGATTCAACTATTGGACCACGCCATAAAAAAATATGCCGACCGGATTCCAAAGGATCGCGACCGGGAAACCATCAACTGGGGGGCCGTTCAGTTCATGGCCCGAAGGACCGCAGGGCGCATCGTACGAAATGCAGCGACCCTGGGAGGTAACACCATGCTCGTGTTAAAACATATTGCGCAAGGCACGGGTGAACCCTTTCCTTCGGACCTCCTGACGGTACTGGCGGCCACTGGCAGTCAGATCCAATATTATGAATTCTCTTCCGATCAGGACGGAGGCAGTGATGAAGTCGATTACATACCCGTCCTTTGTGAAAAGATCATAAACGATCCGACCCTGGCCGAAAGGATCGTCCTTATCTCTTATCTGATTCCTTTCGGGGACATGGATCATGTGGTATTAGCGCAAAAAGTGGCCTTAAGGGAGGTGAACGCCCATAGTATCGTTAACGCCGGCACCCAAATTTGGGTGCAGGAAAAAACAGTCAAAGGAGCCCTGCTGTTTTTTGGAGGGCTGTTACCTTACCCCTTTGAAGCCGTTGAAACGGAAAGGCTGTTGAATGGCTCCACTTTATCACCGGATATTATTTCCCAATTAATAGCCGTCCTAGGATTGGAGATTATAGACGCCCTGGATAAGGAAACAGCACGTACGGCTCAATTACCTTATGACGGGTTCACCAGGACCTATAAGCTGGGATTGGCCATAAGTTTTCTGATAAAGGCCATAATCAATGCCATGACTGAATTAAAGATCCCTGTTCCCTCCGATATTCGCTCCGCCGGTGATATTACCTGGGGAAGATGGCCTGTCAGTGACGGTTTTCAATTATATGAGACGCAGGATTTTAAGGCCCCGGTTTCCCAGCCTTATATTAAGTTCACCGCAATGGAGCAGGCTTCCGGACAATTACATTATACCCATGAATTACCAGTACCCCCTCAAACAGTCAATGGATCTCTGGTACAGAGTAAAAAGGCTTTGGCCAATTTTTATTTCAGGTTGCCGGAAAAGGATGAACCGGTTTCAACGGACGTATTGCGTGATTTTCTTTCCGGGAAATTTGACAGTTTCACCGATCTGGTGACCAGCGAGGCGTTTAAGAACGGGGGAATTAACCTCCTGGGTATGGGGTCGGATCAGCCCGTATTCACTGAGCAACAAGTCGATTATGTTGGACAGGCTCTTGCACTGGCCTGTGCAGATACGGAACAGCAGGCAGCCCATATTGCGGGTTATATCACGGATAACTGCATCGGGTATACGCCGGTACTAATGCCGCCGAACGGGCAGGATTGGTGGATCAAACCGGTATTGGGTATTGACGAGGCCCTTCTTTATAACAGTATTTACCCGGATTACCCCAGTTCCGCCCCTTTTAATTCCCATGTTTGGCAGATTACCAGAAGGGGAAGCAGGATGGATTGGGTAAATGAAAAGAAAGCGCCCATCGACAGAACGATCGTCACCCGGGATACCATCGTGGACGGAAATACCTGTACCGTGGTGGAATCCACGCAATTGGCCGGTGGCCAGGCGCATTTTTATATGGAGACCCAGGCGGCCATTGCTGAACCACTGGACGGAGGACGATATATCGTCCGGCCCTCTTCTCAAAGCCCGATGGCCATGCATTCGACGGTAGCAATGGCTCTGGGTGTCCAATACAATAGTATCGATATCCAGATCCCCCCGGTCGGAGGAGGGTTTGGAGGAAAAACGGAACAGGCCAAGTTCGTTACGGCCGCCGCCGCCGTTGCTGCCAAGGCGTTGAAGCGCCCGGTCAGGCTGGTTCTCACACGTGAACAGGACATGGCGATGATCGGCAAACGGCATCCTTATTACGGGCAATCCCAGGTCGCCATTGACAAAGGTGAAGGGGAGGGCAACCTGGCCAGCAAAGGAATCCTCCGGGGTCTGTCCCTCAAAATGTATGGGGATGGCGGAGCATTTTATGACTGTTCGTTTGTTGTGTCTAACTGTATCATTACCCGTGCAGACAATGCTTACCGGATCGCCAACTCTTTGGCCCAAATCGATGTTTGCCGGACCAATACGGCCCCCAGCACCGCCATGCGGGCCTTCGGCGATATCCAGGGGAAATTAATGATGGAAAATGCCATTGCCGATGCTGCGCATTCCATTGGAATGACCCCGGAAGCGGTAAGGGAAAAAAATCTATACGAACGGGGAGATGTTACCCCGTTCGGCCAGGCATTGACCTATTGTTATATGCGGGAGGTCTGGGATTATCTGAAAGAAATGTGCGAGTATGAGAATAAAATAAAAGAGATCGAAAAATATAATAACGAAAATCTTTATCGCAAACGTGGATTGAGCATGATTCCCGTTAAATATGGCTCGGGTTATAATCTAACCATGCTGGAGCAGGCAGGTGCCATCGTCTCCGTTTACCAGGGCGACGGTAGTATTATCATTCACCAGGGCGGTGTGGAAATGGGGCAGGGCCTTTTGACCCAGGTGCGGCAAGTCGCCTCTTATATCCTGAATGTGCCGATGAGCCTTATTGAAGTGGAAGGCGCTAAGACCAGTACCATTCCCAACCCTACCAGCACAGGAGCATCCACCGGGACTTCCTATAGTGCCGAAGCTGTTAAACGGATCTGCGAACAGTTGCGACAGGTCCTGACGGAATTTGGTTACGATATGCTCAAAAAGAATGGAAATGACTGGTGCGTTTTGCAGGGAATCGATTTCTGGAATCATGGGGTGCTGGGCTGGCAGGACAAACCAACGGCCCCACACAAAAAACCGCTGATCTGGCAGAACCTGGTTTCGATGGCCTATCAGAACAGGATCAACCTGACCTGTAGTCTGAGCGGCCCCATCGTCGGGGGAGAAGCGCCTACGCCCAATCTTTCCTACAAACCGCATGATCAGCAGCCATCGATACCAGGTTATCAAAGCAGCCCTAACGGGGCGCCAGGAGCCTTTAATGCATTTTCCGGATTTACTTATTCGGCTGCCTGCTCCGTAGTCGAATTGGATGTACTGACCGGAGAAACCAAGATCTTAAGTTCGGATATCGTATATGATATGGGATGGAGCATGAATCCTGCCATCGACGTCGGTCAGGTAGAAGGGGCATTTGTACAGGGAATCGGTTATGTCACATCGGAAATGCTGGCTTTTGAACCTTCCGGTCCGGACAAGGGCAGACTGAACTCTCTCAATACCTGGACCTATAAGCCGCCGGCCGCGTCCAGCATTCCCCTGGAATTAAATGTTTATCTGTTCCCCAGGAATCTTGCCGCCATTGTTCCGGAGAATCCTACGGATGTATTATCCTCTAAAGAAGTGGGAGAGCCTCCGTTAGTCCTTGCCGTAACCGTATTCTTTGCGATCAAAGAAGCTGTGCGGGCGGCCAGGATGAATAATGGTATAAACGGTCCGTTCCGGTTAGATGCACCCGCTACAGTGCAGGAGATCATGATTGCCTGTGATAATGGAATAAGAATGGCAGGTTTAGGACCGGTTTAGATCAAACATGCGACTGTTTTAGAACAAACATGGAACTGCCGGGAGCTATAAATTTTTAGTTTCGTTTTCCAGGAACAGGCGAAATCTTTCGCGTAACTGGCGATGATAGACGATCATTTGTTTGGCTTCCTCTGAAACGGTGGAACCTCCTCCTTTTTCGCCTCCGGTACTGGTAAGGACAAAGGGCCTGGAACCCATGGTATTCATATTGCTGACCAGTTCCCATGCCTTTTTATAGGATAGGCCCATTTTTTTGGCTGCCTGAAGGATGGAACCGGTTTGGCCTATGTGTTCGAGTAATTCAACAGGGCCAGGGCCAAAAAATTTTTTTCCATTGCCTTCGATCCACAGACTTCCATTTACTGTAAAATCACCCTTTATTAATAATCCTTTTATTTTTTTTTCCATTGTCCCTGATTTTTAGCCGATAGCTAATTCGTCGGAAGAAAATTACTGCTTTTTCCGGAAGATTTTATGAGGAATAAACGGGGGAAATAAATTCTTTCCTCCTTTTTTTCTAATTTCGTTATATATTAAAGAATATAGCGAAAAAAACTAACCTTGTTATGAGAAAAAAAATCTTGCTGATTTCTTTTTGCCTTTTTTATTTGCTCGGTTACGGGCAGGTTAATCCATCGTCTTCAGCGGCTCCCGCTCAAATGGATTCCACCTTCAAAATCTTAACGGAAGTTACCGTCAATGCCACGCGCATCAAGGAAAATATACTTCAGTCTCCCGTTAGTATTCAGAAAGTAGGGCAACGCTATTTTAGCGGATCCCCGGGCCCTTCTTTTTTCGATGCCCTGGAAAATGTACAGGGAGTACAGGTGATCACGCCAAGCCTTGGTTTTAAAGTTTTAAATGCCAGGGGATTTGCCAATACTACCAATGTCCGTTTTACCCAGTTGGTTGATGGGATGGATGTTGCGTCACCTCATATCGGAGGCCCGATAGCAAATGCTCTTGGACCATCTGACCTGGATGTAGATAACGTGGAAATTGTGCCCGGTGTGGCTTCCGCCTTATATGGAATGAATACGATCAACGGGCTGGCCAATATTTCCACTAAAAATCCATTTTTTTCGCCCGGTCTTAGTGTTCAGCAAAAAACAGCAGTTACACATTTGGGTGACCCGGGGACGGGAGCAAGGCTGTATTCGGAGACCAGCCTGCGCTGGGCTAAGATAATTTCTTCCCGATTGGCCTTTAAACTGAATGCCTCTTTCACCAAAGGTTACGACTGGATTGCGGATAATCATTCCGATCTGAATGCAGCAGCCAATGCCAGTACCGGTCTTACTGGCTCAGATAACCCTGCACGGGATCCGGTGAATGGATATGGCAATGAGTCCTCCGACCGGAAAACGATCAGTCTGAAAGGAAAAAGTTATGTAGTGGCGCGAACAGGGTACGATGAAAAGGACTTGGTCGACTATGGCCTGCAAAATGTGAAAGGAGATGTCGGGGTCTATTACCGGATTGATGCGAATACAACCATCAGTTATCTTTATCATGTGGCCGTATTGGATAATGTTTACCAACGTGCAAATCGTTTCCGCCTGCAGGACTACCTCCTTCAGCAGCATGGACTGCAGTTCCAGTCGAACTCCGTGCAGGCCAGACTTTATCTCAACACGGAGAATGCGGGAAATTCCTACAATCTACGGTCAATGGCCGAGAATATTGATCGCAATTATAAACCCGATAATGCCTGGTATGCAGATTATACGACACGGTTCAATAATGCTTATCAGGGGGGCAGCTCCGTCGCAGATGCACACAGGCAGGCCCGTGTCTTTGCGGATGCCGGTAGATTTGAGCCGGGGACGCCCCCTTTTAAGAATGTACTGGGTAAACTGCAACAGATCAATAACTGGGATAGTGGTGCAGCCTTAAAAGTCAAAGCGAATTTTATACATGGTGAAGGACAGGTAAACTTGACGGAGCAATGGTTAAAAGGCCTGAAGAAAAAGGCTGGACTCGATATCCTGGCCGGGGCCGACCACCGGACTTATTTCATCGTTCCGGACGGAAATTATTTTATCAACCCTGTTCCTGGAAAAACAGATCAGGATATACGGTATAGTAAAACAGGAGGTTTCATTTCCCTGACAAAATTATGGCTGAAAGACAGGTTAAAAGCAGGATTCATCCTACGGACAGATAAAAACGATTATTTTAACCAGACCTGGAATCCAAAGTTTACGGCAGTTTATTCTCCCTGTCATACCCAGCATTTTCGTCTTTCCTTCCAGAGCGGATATCGCTTCCCCAGCATTTTTGAAGCCTATTCGAATGTTAATAGCGGAGGAGTTAAACGGGTAGGAGGGTTGCCGGTTATGTCGCACGGGATATTTGAGAATGCCTGGTTGCAAACTTCCATTTCAGCCTTTCAGCAGGCTGTGCTCAATGATATCAATACCAATGGGCTTAGCCAGGGCACAGCTATTGAAAAAAATAAATCCCGGCTTATCCGGAATACTTATACTTATATAAAGCCGGAGCATGTGAACTCGATCGAAGGCGGCTATAAAGGGCTTTTTGCCAACGGAAGGATATTCATCGATGCCGATTTTTATTTTAATAATTATCAATCCTTCATAGCACAGGCCAATATGAACGTCCCAAAAACGCAGAACCCGGACTCCATTCCTTTCAATCTGTACAATAAAGGACAGCAGAACCAATACCGCATGTGGACAAATTCTCAGACGAGGGTATATAATTATGGAGCAAGTCTGGGTATTAGTTATAACACCGATGGATACATGGCTAATGGGAATGCCTCATTTGCCAAACTTCAAAAATCTTCCGGCGAAGATGGATTGGAGGATGGATTTAATACCCCTCAATGGATGGTTAACCTTTCCATATCAAAGGAAAATATTTGCAACCATTTAGGCGCGGGTATCGTCGGGAAATGGCAAAGTAAGTATTATTGGCAGTCCTTTTTAGTCAACGGAAATGTAGCCGCGTATTCCTCGCTGGATGCGCAGGTAAATTATACCTGGCCGAAAATAGCCTGCCGGCTGAAACTGGGTGCTACTAATCTTCTTAATAAATATTATTATTCCTTTCTTGGGGGCCCTTCCATCGGCGGCATGTATTATACAACCTTAACGTATGGACTGAAATGACCTCAAATTTCGATCAGGAGCCAACAATTTAAGCCCGTCATAAACGTTTGAACCTTTGCTGTATTAGCCTTGTAATGGCTATTGACAGTGCATTTGACCCCTAAACCCTCTTTTTTTTTAAAAACTCAGCTATGAAAAGACTTTTCCTCTTAACTACCTGCCTGCTCCTGGCAGTGCTCATCCAGGCTCAGAATCAGCCTGTTGCCAATCTGACTATCTTTTCGGAAGATGGCGATAAATTTTTTCTTATTCTGAATGGCGAAAAACAGAATACTGTCGCCCAATCGAATATCAGGATCGAAGAATTGCCCCAGCCTTATTATAACGCAAAGATCATCTTTGACGATGCGACCCTCGGTACCATCGCCAAGGCTAATCTGATGGTAGCTGGTCAGGATGGGACGATGATGGATGTAACTTATAAAATAAGGAAGGACAAAGCGGGCAAAGTAAAGATCAATTATTATTCTGCGATTGCCGTCCAGCAGAATTTTATTCCTCCTACGGGTATGTATGTTCATCAGTTCGGCAGGCAGGATGCTGGGGGAAATACGGCTATAACAACATCCACGACCAAGACCACGATCGCTAACCCGCAGGTCACCAGTGTCACTATGAATGCGCCAGGTATGAATGTAACGATCAATCAGCCTGTGATTGCGGAAAGTACGACAGTTACCACGACAAGTACTTCCGGAGCAGGGTATAACCAGAATAACGGCAATACTCAATCTTCGGGAGGCAATGGACAGTCTTCCGGATGTAATGGTTATCCGATGGCTGGAACTGATTTTGCGGCCGCTAAAAAAACGATTGCCGGCAACAGCTTCGAAGATTCAAAATTGTCTTCGGCAAAAACGATCGCTTCCACCAATTGCCTTTGTGTAACCCAGATTATGGAGATCTGTAAACTATTCGGGTTTGAAGAAAGTAAACTTGCCTTCGCAAAATTTGCCTATTCCTATAGTACCGACCCAAAAAATTATTTTAAAGTAGTTTCCGTATTTTCCTTTGATGCCAGTAAAGAAGAATTAAATCATTTTATGGCCGGTAATTAAAAATGATAGCTTAAAGACGTATATGCATTAAAATATGCATTAGTTATATGGATTAGTTATATGTATTAGAAAGTATAGCATTGACAAAAGAGGCTATTTCCTTAGAGGAGATAGCCTCTTTTGCAGTAAAAGGCATAATAAGTGATCATGGGCCACTAATTTTGTTCTTTATTGTCATTTCAGGTACATTATTCATATTGTATAATTAAAAAATATGAAAACCCTTCTTGCTTCTTCTTACCCTGACCCACGCAAATTTCAAACGAAAATTGCAATCGGTTGAAAATAGTTTTGTTGATTGAGTATTAAAACAATAGATCAATCTCTTAATGTTTTAATTTCGCCCAAATCAAACCCATGAAGATCTTAGTTACAGGATATAATGGCTTCGTTGCCGGGAGTATCATTGCCCAGGCTCCCAAAAAGCGGGAATTGCATGCTACAGGCAGATCAGCGCTGTCGGAGGATACCGGGCGGGTAACCTACCACCAGGCGGACATAGTTGACCGGAGTGCCATGGAAATACTCTTCCGGCAGGTAAGGCCTGATTCAGTCATTCATACTGCTGCCATGGCCAATATTGACCTATGCGAGAACAACCAGGCCTTGGCAGAGTCTGTAAATGTAGGCGGAACGGAAATCCTTGCCTCTCTTTGTCAGGAAACAGGCGCTAAATTGGTATTTTGCTCGACCGATTCTATCTTCGACGGAAAAGAAGGCCTTTATACGGAAGAAGACCTACCCATCCCCATAAATTATTATGCTTCCACCAAAGTAAGGGCGGAACAGATCGTATTAAACGCAAACGATATAAACGTCGTGGCGAGGCTTTCTCTGGTAATGGGATTGCCGGTCATGGGCAAAGGCAATTCTTTCCTGGCGGATCTGGTAGGAAAGCTGCAGAAAAAAGAACCGGTCAAATTCCCGGCCAATGAAATTCGCACCCCGGTGGATGTGATTACTCTTGGTTCGGCTCTCCTTGAATTGGCTGAAGGAGGATTTGGTGGGATCATTCACCTGGCAGGAAATACCAGGATAAACCGGTATGAAATGGGTAGAAAGATCGCCGCCTTCGGTGGTTTTCCCGAGGAACTTATTCTTTCTGTTGATTCGAATTCTTTACCCGGCAGAGCACCCCGTCCAAACGACGCCTCACTCAGTAATGAGCGGGCGAAAGGTATCCTGAGAACGCCGATGTTATCCCTGGAAGAGGCGCTGGCCCTTATTTTTAAAAATTAATAAATTACCCTATAAAACGACAAAATATGAGTAGTATTAAATTCGACCTGGAGATCAAATTTGGGACACAGTATGGTAAAGAGGAAGAGGAGGCTGTACTGAGGGTGCTTCGCAACAATGCGCCCACCAGCGGGGATGAGTGCATCCGTTTTGAAAAGGAGTATGCCGATTACTCGGGTTCAACATATGCCAGGGTTGTTAGCAACGGGTCAACGGCTTTGTATTTGTCTATGATCGGGATTGGACTTAAACCGGGAGACCGCGTGCTGACCACGCCCATTACCTGGATAGCCACTGCTGCAGCTCCTGTCACGCTTGGCGCCAAGGTGGATTTTGTCGATATCGACCCGGAAACCTATAATATCGACCATCGCCTTATCGAAGAAAAACTGACCCCGAATACCAAGGCGGTCATCCCTGTTCACCTCTATGGTCAGCCTTGCGAGATGGACGAGATCATGGCGCTTTCACGAAAACATGATTTCCATGTGGTCGAAGACGGTGCTCATGCAATAGGTGCAGAATACAAAGGTAAAAAAGTGGGTACCTTCGGTACTACAGGTTGTTTTAGCTTCCATGAACAAAAAAATATTTCTACACTCGGAGAAGGCGGTATTGTCCTTACCAATGATGCGTCGGTATACGAACGGATCTCTCTTTACCGGTCTCATTGCACAAGGGTACATGGCAAAAGCACGAAATATTGCAAACTGGATGAGGAGAAGTTTCCGGTAGGAAAAAAATTCTGGTGGCAGGATTTCGATGACTGCGGTTATAATTTCCGAATGACAGATATCCAGGCTGCTGTTGGCGTTGAACAATTGAGGAAACTGGACTACCTTAATCAGCAACGTATTAATAATGCTGCATACCTGACCGAAGGACTTAAGGATATCCCGGGTTTGACCCTGCCAACTGTACGTCCTTATAATAAACACGTCTTTCACCTGTACCCGGTAATGATCGATCCTGCTGAATTTGGTATGAATAAGGAAGACCTGATCTATGATATGCTCCATAAATTTGGTATTAAATTGGGTTTTCATTATATCCCTCTTCATTATTCCACGGCCTTCAAAAACCGGGGATTTAAAAAAGGGCAGTTCCCTAATGCTGAAAAATTGGGAGAAAGGCTTGTTACACTTCCCATCAACCCAAGACAAACGGAAGAAGCCCTTGCTTACCTCGTTGAAAGCTTTAAGAAGGTCAGACCCTAAAAAATAATTATGCATTTTGAAGAAATAGTACTGCAGCTTCAATCAAAAAACGATTTTTTTTCACAAGCGTCACCCATATTTATATCCCGTGCACCGGGCCGTCTGGACCTGATGGGAGGAAATGACGATTATACCGGAGGGCTGGTTTTTGAATCGACGATAAGGGAAGCAACTTATGCGGCTGCCCAATTACGGGAAGACCGTTTCGTAATTCTGAAGAACAGCAATGTCAGCAAGGCTGGGTGGCAGGGGGATATCCGGATCAGTCTCGATGAGTTAACGGATATGGAAAAGGTCCGGGCATTCGTGAACAGTACGCCTTCCGTTAGGTGGACTGCTTATGTATTAGGGAATATACACTTCCTGTTAAAAAAATACCCGGGACAAATTGAATCTGGTCTTTGTTTGTTTATGGAATCTACCATTCCCTTTAATAGAGGGGTCAGTTCCTCGGCGGCAATCGAAGTCGCGGTGATGAAAGCGGCTGCCGCGGCATACGGGATCGTATTGGAAGGGGTTGAGCTTGCCCTTGCCTGCCAATGGGTGGAAAATGCCATTGCCGACTCCGCTTGTGGGATAATGGACCAGATTGCAGTGGTGACTGGGCGACAGGGATATATTATGCCACTTGTTTGTCAGCCTTGTAATCCCGAACCCCTGATCCGTCTTCCGGAACAATTAAAAGTTTGGGGCATCGATTCCGGCGTCAGTCACCAGGTATCAGGCATAGAATATGAAGCGGCAAGAGCAGCTGCCTTCATGGGTTATAAGATCATCTGCGATCTGGAAAACCTGCCCGTACGCCTGGATAACAGTGCCGACATATCCCGGTATACAGATCCGGTATGGAATGGTTATCTGGCCAATCTTTCCCGTTCTGAGTTTTATGAGAAATATGAATATAGTCTTCCTGAAAAGATTTCACGGGAAGAATACCTGGATAAATACAAGGTCCATCCGGACCCTTTTACGTCTCTGAGGGAGGGAGTGGTCTATAACATTCGTGCGAATACGCGATATGCCATCGAAGAGAACCAGCGGGTTCAATTATTTTCTGAGCTTTCCCGGGGCGCTTCCATGGCTCCTTCGCCAAGGGCCTTTACCCTGATGGGAGAATTGATGTACCAATCCCATTTTGCATACACGCAATGCGGTCTGGGTGCAAAAGCAACGGATTACCTGGTTGGCCTTTGCCGAAGCCAGGGGGTTTCGAATGGTATTTATGGCGCCAAGATTACAGGAGGAGGAGCCGGGGGAACGGTCGCCATCCTTGCCGATGCCCAGGCTGGACCTTTGATCCATCAACTGTTTTCTAATTATGCGGATGCGAAATTGGGAGACCCTTATCTATTCGAAGGAACCTCCGACGGTGCAGATAGTTATGGTATCAAAATAATAAAATAGTAATTTATAACCCTAATCCACCAAGATCGGTTAATTCTTTTTTTAATTGATCCGCTGATTGAAAATGGATGGCATGAAATCCCAGGGCGGAAGCCGGAACAAGGTTGCGGGCATTGTCATCGATATAGATCGTCTCTTCAGGGCGAACTCCGTAACGATCGACCAGCAATTGATAAAAACGGGGAAAGGGCTTACGTATCTTCTCTTCTCCCGATACCAGCCGGCCGTCAAACCAGTGAAGAAAATCATAATGCTTTAGTGCTAATGGGAAGGTCTCAGCGCTCCAATTCGTAAGTGCATATAATTTTTTGTCGGTATTGAATTTCAGATGACGGAATATCTCCAGTGTACCACTGATTGGACCTCCCAGCATTTCCTCCCACCGGTCGTAATAAGCCCGGATGGTCAATTCCTGTTCCGGAAATTTTTCCAGCAGATCTGCAGTGCCGGCAGCCAAACTTCTCCCGGCATCCTGCTCTTCGTTCCAGTCCATGGTGCAAACCTCATCAAAAAAACGGCGGCGTTCTGTTTCGTCAGGAATTATATTCCGATAGAGATAATCCGGATTCCAATCGATGAGTACTGCGCCAAGGTCAAAAACAACGGAAGAGATCCTTTCCATGAAAAATATTTGGCGCAAATATCCTTCATTTCAAGCATAAAGCAAGCGATATCAGCGTAGTATTAAGAACCGAAAAGAAGGTTATTTTATTCCGGATTTTATTTGATGCAACAAGCCGGACAAATGTCCGACTATTAAGGAACGTATAACCGGAAAGATAAATACAAGATGGGCAACAATGCCCGCAAACCAAGTAACATGATTAAAAGCTTCTTAAAGATCGCCTGGCGAGGGCTGCTCAGGAACAAAGGCTATACTTTTATCAATATTATGGGATTAGCGACAGGTATGGCGATTGCCTTGCTGATCGGTTTGTGGATAAGTGACGAGGTTTCTTTCGATCATTACCATACCCTTCACAGCCGGATCGCTCAAGGCAGGATCGTACAATCCATGAACGGAGAATCCTACGTCGGCGAGGTAGTCTCGATGCCTATGGGGCAGGCATTCAGGGATCAGTTCCCTGATCTTTTCAGTAAAGTCGCTCTTACCTGCGACGGGGGAGATCACCTGATCGCCAATGGCAATAAAAAACTGGCCGCTCCTGCCATTTGGGCTCAACAGGAATTACCCGAAATGTTTACTTTCCGGATATTGCAGGGATCCATTGCTTCTATGAAGGATCCTTCCTCGGCACTGATAGCACAGTCTCTTGCTACAGCCCTTTTTGGAAAAGACAACCCCGTCAACAAGACCTTCCGGCTCGATAATCATCTTGATCTTACTATTGGCGGAGTATACGAAGACCTCCCCCGCAACAGCAGTTTTTCCGGGGTAAAGGCAGTCCTGCCCTGGTACAATAAAGAAAATAATTATCATAACACCAATACGAATTGGAACGATCACAACGGAAGGCTATATGTAGAATTGGCCGGAAAGGTGACTGCAGAACAATCGACAGCCCGTATCCGGAAACTGCCTTCGTCTTTTATACCCGGCTGGAAAGAAGAAGCCATGATCTACCCGCTCGACAAAGCCTATCTCTATAATGAGTTTAACAGGAACGGCCAGGTTTCCGGGGGCCGGATCCAGTTCTTGTGGTTATTCGGCATTATCGGTGGTTTTGTATTATTGCTCGCTTGCATCAACTTTATGAACCTGTCCACCGCCAGAAGTGAAAAAAGGGCCAAGGAGGTAGGTATCCGCAAAACCGTCGGCTCGATGAAAAAACAACTTATTCTGCAATTCCTGAGTGAATCGGTACTCGTAGCCCTGTTAGCTTTTGTCCTGTCAATAGTGTTGGTGGAATTGTCTCTTCCTTTTTTTAATTCCCTGGCCGCCAAGGAAATGAACCTTCCTTTGTTAAACGGATGGTTCTGGTTGTTTTCTTCCGGCTTTATCCTTTTCACCGGTATCCTCGCAGGTAGTTATCCGGCCTTTTATTTATCACGCTTCGATCCTGTGCGGGTACTCAAAGGCACATTCCGTGCAGGCCGTTATGCTTCTCTTCCCCGCCGGATATTGGTCGTTCTGCAATTCACGGTGTCGCTGATCCTTATTATCGGGACGCTGATTGTATTCCGGCAGATCAATTTTGCAAAGGACCGCCCGGTGGGATATGAAAGGGATGGGCTGCTCACGGTAGATATCAATACTCCGGATCTTGAAAGCCATTACACCGCTCTGCGGGAGGAATTACTGCGAAGCGGCTTAATCGGGAATGTCGCAGCCTCTTCTATGAAATTGACGGGTTTTCAGAATAATAATGAACTCTATTGGCGCGGAAAACGTGCAGACCAGGAATCCATTTTCTTCAGGAATGTTAATGTAACCCGCGACTTTGGCAGGACTGCCAGATGGACCGTTCTGCAAGGACGCGATTTCAGCCGCGACTTCCCAACGGATTCCAGCGGAATGATCCTCAACGAAGCCTCGGTTAAAATCATCGGGATCAAAAACCCTGTAGGAGAAACCATGAAATTTTATGGTAAAAATTATACGGTCATTGGCGTAGTTAAAGATATGGTAACCAATTCTCCTTTTGACAATATAGAACCAGCCATTTTTATGGGTGATGGTTATGTATCGGCTATCACCATTCGAATCAAAAAAGGGCAGCCTGTCCACGCAGCCCTGGATGCCATGGCCCCTGTCTTTAAAAAATATAATCCCGGCAGCCCGTTTATTTACCAATTTATGGATGATGAATATGCCCGAAAATTCGAAGCCGAGCAACGGATCGGCAGTCTGGCATCGGTATTTACTTCACTGGCCATCTTTATTTCCTGCCTGGGTCTTTTCGGTCTGGCCTCTTTTGTAGCGGAACAACGCACCAAAGAGATCGGGGTCAGGAAGGTTCTTGGCGCAGGGCTACTCAGTCTATGGGCCATGCTCTCGAAAGAATTCCTGGCCCTGGTTG
This sequence comes from Flavitalea flava, assembly GCF_054461575.1. Taxonomy (NCBI): domain Bacteria; kingdom Pseudomonadati; phylum Bacteroidota; class Chitinophagia; order Chitinophagales; family Chitinophagaceae; genus Flavitalea; species Flavitalea flava. Next base: position 79,170 of record NZ_JBTLQH010000012.1, on the reverse strand, counting down.
GAGTCTCCTTCCTGGTTGCTATTCCGGTCGCTTATTGGAGCATGGATCACTGGCTGCAAAATTATACTTTCCATACGGCTATACCCTGGTGGATATTTGTCGCAGCCGGAGCCGGTATCCTCCTGATCACTTTACTGACGGTAAGTTTTCAATCAATTAAGGCGGCGCTCATGAACCCGGTAAAAAGTTTGAGAAGCGAGTGACCTTTTTACCTTCCGGAAATGTCCATACGTCAAAGAAATTCACCGCTACCAACAGGGAAAACTAGTTTAGCCTATAAATCATTTATATGGATCATTCTATTACAACCCCCATTGTCAGTATCCCCGGCACTTTTGTAAAATCCGGTTCCAAAGCCGTAACGGGTCGTCTTCTTTATATCGATAATCTCAGGTGGGTTATGATCATGCTGGTTGTTAGTATGCATGCAGCCGTAACCTACAGTCACCTGGGCAGTTGGTATTATATGGAAAACAGCCCGGTAGGCCTTCCGGAAACAGGAATTTTCGCTACGTACCAGGTAACTCTCCAGTCCTTTTTTATGGGCTTCCTTTTTTTTATTGCCGGATATTTTGTGCCTGGGGCGTATGATAAAAAAGGGGTAGGCAGATTTGTGCGGGACAGGTTATTCCGGTTAGGTTTACCCCTTTTGTTCTATATGTTTATACTACAGCCGCTGGCTGTATTTTGTATTTCCCTTTTTCATGGTGAGGTTGTCTATCCGAAAGGTTTTGTAATTGGGTATAGCCATTATATTACCAATGGTCGTTGGTTGGGCGGCACCGGCCCTCTTTGGTTTTGCGAAGCATTGCTGATCTTTTGTCTCGGGTATGCACTTATCAGAATTTTGGGCAGCAGGAAGAAGACGGAAGATACCGCAAACAGGGAGTACAGGACCGGTGATCACATCAGAACCAGTGATCCCGGATTGAGAGAAACAAAGACGATGCAACTACCGGGTAAGGGTCAGATTTGGGGGTTTGTCGCCCTGATTGCCGGGCTCACCTTTCTGATCCGGTTTCCATGGCCCAACGGGACCTCTTTTTACAATCTGCAGTTTTGTTATTTTTCACAATACGTTCTCTTTTTTATTGCAGGTACATATGCTTTCAGGGGGGATTGGCCGGGCAGATTCACTGCTGGCACCGGGAAGTACTGGGGCAGGGTAGCCCTGCTGGGGGGGCTTAGCGGCTGGGTAGCTCTTTTGCTGCTGGGAGGGGCTTTCAACGGAAATCTTTCTGCCTATAAAGGCGGACTCCACTGGCAGAGTCTGGGGATGTCCTGTTGGGAATCAATGACAGGCGTTGCCATATCCCTGTTCCTGCTGGTCTGGTTCCGGGAAAAATTCAACGAACAAGATTCAACATCCAGGTATTTCTCTGCCAATGCATTCGCGGTTTATGTTTTTCATGCCCCCATACTCATTACCATCAGTCGTATGATAAGTGATGTACATGGTCCACTGCTCCTGAAATTCATCTTTCTCACGCTCACCGGCATCCTGGTCAGTTATGCGCTTTGTTCGTTTCTGTTTAGAAAAACACCTTTATTGAAACGAATTTTGTAACAGAGAACCATGTACATCTTATCACCTGAACCCTTCAGGGTTGATCATAGGTAATATTATTTTCAGCTTCATTATCCGGGAAGAATACCCTAAATTTTCATAAAAACGTGCGGAAATCCATTCACTTTTGTATTTTTCAATAGCACAATCGTACCTCATTTTTTGTACCTTTAGGAAATAGGTTAAACTTGCCCGTATAAAACGATTCCTGTGGCTGTAAAAAATCTCCTTCATAAGGTGGATCTGACACATCCCAAATACCTGCAAACATTGGTTGAGAACAGGCGTATATTTAATTTAGAGAATTGCGAGTTGAATATTTTCGAGAGTTACCAGCAAACTTATCACGTGCCCCTGACTTTCAGCGAATTCGTTATTACCAGCATGATTCGCGGGAAAAAAGTAATGCACTTATTCGATAAGCCGGCTTTTAATTACCTTCCCGGCGAAACGGTAATCGTTCCTGCCCATGAAACGATGATCATCGATTTCCCGGAAGCCGAGACTGAAAATCCTACCCAATGTATTGCTTTGGCTGTCGATACGCTTTATATAAAGGAAACGGTACACTATTTAAATACGTATTATAACAGCAGCCCCGGAGAAACTAATAATTGGAAACTGCAATTCAACCAGTATCATTTTAATAATGACAATGAGATCTCGGGTCTGATCAATAAACTGATCAGGATTTGCAGAAGTGGCGACCACTCAAAGAATATCTTCGCCGATCTGAACCTGAAAGAATTGCTTATCCGCTTAATGCAGAGCCAGCATCTTCAGCAGGTATCCTGTGAAATTAACGACCATTCGAATCAGACCCGTCTCCATGCTATTTTGCATCATATACATGAAAATCTTTCCGAAAAGATAGCTATAAACGGTCTATGCCGGAAAGCCTATCTCAGCCGGAACATGTTCTTTAAATGGTTCAGGGAACAATGCGGGCAAAGCCCGCTGGATTATATCAATAGCCACCGGATCAAACTGGCCAGACAGCTGCTTGCCGATAATTGCCATGATATAAGGTCGGTAAGCGTATTGTGCGGTTTCAATGATGTCAATTATTTCATCCGTCTTTTTAAGAAAACGGAAGGGATCACTCCAGGAGCATACCAGGCTTCGGCAGCAAAGGGGGTATTTCACAGTTAAATCCAAACAGGCATCTCTCTTTAATCATTTCGGCAACCTCGGCTGGTACATATTTCTCCCATCCCTCAGCGCCCTGTTTTATCAGTTGCAGCACTTTATCCGTTTGAACCTGCAGATTATTTTCATTGTAATCCCTGATATCTTCTATTTTATTATTGACGATCAGATATTGATACAAATCAATCAGGTGCGCAGGGGGATCAAATTTACGTCCATTCCAGATCACTCCATTTTGCAAGGTAGGATAAATGAAAAGCTTTACCTTCCGGCTGAACAACGTAGCAAAAGATTCGAGGATGCCGCCCGGAAGATCTTTGTAATGTTCTTCAGAAAAGATATATTCCAGATTGGGATATCCCAGAACAACCCCCAGTTTTAATTTGGTTATTTTTGAGAGGTAGGCGACCAACTTATAATATTCATGAAAATCCGAGATCAGAACCGTTTGCCCCAGGGAGCAAAGGATGTCCACCCGGTCGAGAAAATCTTTTTCATCGATCTCTGCAGTTTGGTCGGCATTCCTCTCTTTCAACGATTGCAAGGTAAGTTCGGTAATGACCATCACATTTGTACGATCCACATCAGGCTCCTCCATAAATTGTTTAACGCCCGTGTTCATCATATCCAGATGTACATTGATAAGAGGCCGGAATCGTCCCCTTATCACTACGATATGCTTTTTATACAGGACTTCGGAAGGCTGAAGGTTTTTGCCGTCTGGACCAAATAAGGCCGCATCGGAAAAACCATACTTTACCAGGTGTAAACTCATCAGTCGGTTATCCACCTTTGTAAAATTTGGCCCTTCAAAACGGATCATGTCAATCTGAATGCTCTCTTTTGACAAATTGTCCATAAGGGAAAGCAAAAAAATAGGAGGGTGACCATTGTAATAAAAACAGGCATAAATCAGGTTTACGCCCAGGATACCCACCGCCTGTTGCTGCAAATTATTATCGTTATCCAATAATTTGACATGGAGTACCACATCATTGAATTCCCCGTTCGGCTCAAGTTGGAACCGAACACCCATCCAGCCATGTCCATCATTTGTTTTGTGGTAATTCAACGCCGAGGCAGTATCTGAAAATGCAAAAAAAGTGGTGGTATTGCCTCTTTTTTCTGCCAACCGCTCGATCAGCAGCCCATATTCATGTTCAAGCATGGATATCAACCTCGGCTCACTGACATATCGCCTGCCTTGTTGTGCTCCGTAAATGGCGTCTGAAAAGACCATATCATAGGCAGACATCGTTTTGGCGATGGTTCCTGAAGAGCCTCCTGCCTTGAAAAAATTGGCGGCTACATCCTGGCCTGCGCCAATTTCGGCAAAGGAACCATATATTTCAGGGTCAAGATTAATGGCAAGCGCTTTTTGTTTTGTTCCAATATCTTTATTGTGAATGATATTCATACACGGAATTTATAGTTTACGGCTACCACAATCATTAACTGAAAAGATGCCTTAAATGTACGATTTTTTTATATAACGGGTTGATCGCAAAAAGCGGTGAGCAGAAGAGGGAATTATTTTTTCTGATAAATCTGTTTCCAGATAAAATTTAACAGAGAATTTTTCGTTGCCGGAGTTTATTACATGGATAACCAGGTTTTTTAACGGTGGCATACGGCATATAAGGCGCTCCATTGCCTTATTCCTTTTATAAGCATTTTTAGCTTTTTCTGTTTTATGCCATAACCCATGAACCGGCGAATATATTTTTTAGCATTGCGGACAAAATAGGCGTAAGCAACCGGACTTAGGAAAGGATGATCCTTCCATTGACGGCATTGATAGATATAGTCCTCCATAAGTTTTCCTACCAGGTCGGCATCCTCAAGACTTCCTGTAACCGATCCGCTGTGGATCCTGTAAGATGCATACGGTTTCAGAATACCAATCACCTTCGTATACATTCCAACCCGATAAAAAAAGTCATCATCCGCAAGATGTCCTGAGGAAGGTTCATATCTGCATTGATCAAAAATACTTTTATGGGTAATAACTCCGGGACATCGGTGAATATGCGGTTCCCCCCCCGTCTGATAGGAAGAAACATATTCGGGACCGGTATAGGTTAATTCCTGAATAGGTTCGGGAAACAGGTTGTCAGGAGAATAGGACAAGGACAAGACCTTATCATTTTCATCGATATAACTGCAGGTGCAGAACAGATGGCGAACGCCCGGATTCCTCTCCAGCGCGTCCATTCCAGCCCGGATAAATTCCGGCTCCAACATGTCATCCTGGTGCAAAATGCTGATATATTCCCCTTTTGCCCTGGCTATCGCTTTGTTCCAGGAATTGACAAAACCGGAAGGACCGTCCGGATTGAAGAAGATGGAGATCTGATCTTTATAACGCTCACAGATCTCCAGGGTATTGTCCCATGAATTATCGTCGCAGACAAGGATCTCGTCCGGTCTTCTTTGCTGACCAAGCACTGAAAGAATGGCACGTTCTACAAAGCGGTTTCCGTTATAAGTGGGTATGATGACCGAAATGGTCATATCTGTTGATTTTTGTTATCTCCGTTGATAGTTTTAATCACCCGCGCAGGAATACCTACGGCAATACTATTGGCCGGAACCGACCTGGTTACCACGGAATTGGACCCAATTATGCTGTTTTCTCCGATTTCGACGCCCGCCAGAATCACCACTCCCGTCCCAATCATAACATTTTCCCTGATAATGACGCCGCCTTTGGATGTCAACGCTCTTCTCATTACAGTGGTTTTAAGGTCCTCATATCCCGGAAGGCCATGTGCATGGTCCATAACCTTTGTGCCTACTCCCAGGCCTGAATTATTACCAATCTCGATCCGGTGCGTGCAATTGATTACACAATCGGTGGCCAGATGCACATTGTTGCCAATTTGCAGGGTAGGAGTGAATGTGGCATCTTCATAAGAAGTATAGGCTCTTAATTTTACCCCGGAACGTGCGGTGAAATTATCCCCTATGGAAATACATTGCGGATTCATTATCTTAATCGGCAATTCGATAGTGGCATTTCTGCCTATATGGCGAAACTCTCCCTTTAATTGAAAAAGGTAAATATCCGAATAGATCTTCACCAGTTTTTGAACCAGCCTGATCAAAATCCTGGCTAAAAAATGTTTTACTTTATTCATACAGGTGTTTTTTATACATATTCCGGACCAGCGTCCTGAGAGAAATTTTTTTGAGTTGCAAGGCCTTTTTTTCGATAAAATGCCAGGAAAGAAAGGCCAGAACCCCCGTAACCATTAGAGAAAAGAGGAAGTTCAACCTTCCATCGAATAGATGGAGCTGATAAAATGAGTTTAAAATAAGAAGATGAGTCAGATAAACCGCATAGGAATAATCGTTTCCTTTCAATATTTTTCCGGAAAGACCTGTTCGCGAAAAGGCGGCGGAGAATACCATAAACATAAGAAACAGATGCCGGAATAACGAGAAAGGGTCGGGGGCATACCGGTCGACCCTGGAAAGATCGGTGAAGAAACTGGAGACAGAACAGATCAGCACATAGAAGATAAGATAAGAAAGGAATTGCCTTTCCAGAAATTTTTTCAGGTACCGGTAATTGACATAAAACAACATCCCGGTAATAAAAAAGAATAAAAAATAAAAGATCCTGAATTCGCTTACGAGGATCTGAAGATAGCCGTTGAGCCTATTGACATTAAAAGGCGGTTCGGGGTCATGTCTGTCGATCCAGTACGACAGGAATCCGATACCCAGCAGGATCAGGTTTTTACCTAAGAGAGAACGTCTTCGGATCAACAGAAATATCAGGGGGAGGAGGAAATAAAATTGAAGCTCCACTCCAATGGTCCATAAGGAACCATTGGGGTTGCCTTGCGCAAATCCTTTAACGACAGTGGGAACAAAATAAAAAATGGCAGTGCATCTTCCAAAAAAATAAAGCAGGAAGCTGGGATCGGAAAGCCCCCGCCATGTTATAATTCGAAAAGCCAGAAGGATAAAGGTAGTAAGGATCATGGTAGCCCACAAAGCAGGATATAACCGAAGAAACCGGTTTTTAAAATAAGTTGCCAAATCCGGATTCCGCTCAAACGACCATAATAAAAGGAAACCGCTCATTCCAAAAAAAACCGGCACCCCGGGAATGAACCACAGGAAGGCCGAAACCCGGTTTTCTCTAAAAAAATGAAAGAGGAACGCATGTCCGGCAAAGACCTGCAAAGACGCCAGCAACCGGATCAGGTCGAAATTATTAATTAATGGTGGAAATTTGGCAGGGCTCATAAAAAATATTTTTTAATTTTTTCGGGTCCTTAAAAGGTCCAGAAACAAACATTCCCATTGCCGGTAAATGATCTCCGATGAATAGAAGCTATGTATCCTTTCGACACATCGTTTTCCCAATTCCCGGATTAGATTTTCATCTTTCCATAAGGTAAGGATGGCTGCCTCAAGATCAAGGGGGTCATTGGGGCGAAAAAGACACCCGAGCGCATGACGTCCCTTACCGATGATTTCCGTAAATCCTCCGTGATCAGGGGCTATAACGGGTTTGCCCATGGCCATTGCCTCCAGGGCAACAAGCGGGAATCCCTCATAACACCTGCTGGGAATGACCAGGAATCTGGCCCGACGATAGAACTCCATTAACTCGGTCTGATCCAGGTATCCTGCAAAATGGATATTGGAGGGTATTGCACCGGATGTGGTATGCTCATGTATAAATCCAGCCACAGCAATCTTCAGCTCCGGGTTTTTTCCTGCGATCCCCATCAGCAGATCCCATCCTTTTTCCTCACTTAACCGGCCCACATAGGCAATATAAATGCCTGGAGTCTCTGAATAGGGTGGTGGGACAGGTACGCTATTCGGTATGACCATGATTTTTTCTGCCGTAAAACCAGCCTCGATCAGTTTCTTTTTTTGAAAAGAGGAGAGACATACATATCTGTCCACATTCTTTTGATAAGCTCCGATCTTTCGGGCTACATATCCTCTCAGGGCATATCCAAATGATTTGGACAAATTCTTCTCACAATTATAACGAACGCAGCCCCATTCATTTCCCTGCTGGAGGCAAAGCTCACAAGGCTGACCATCCCGCAGGAAAAGGCCTGTTGGGCAAACCAGCCGGTAATTATGCACCGTCATTACAATGGGAATACCCGCTGCCTTACAGGCAAACAAAGCCGCCGGAGAAATAAAAGGGTAAAGATTGTGTATATTTATAATATCAGGATTCTCCTTAAGTAAAGCCTTTTTAATCCCTTTAACGCCACGGTAAGAATAAACGCCTGACAAGAACATCCTGATTTTGCTGACCAGGCCATGCTGGTGATCCGCTGTACTGGGGCGATAAAAGCATATATCGTGACCGTGAGCTTTCAACATTTCTCCCATTTTATCCACTACCGCTTCCTCTCCACTGCGTCTGCCGTAATCGTTGTGTGTGATAAGGATTTTCATTGATTTTGATTTTCGGATGGTTTTAGAGATTATCCTATATTGACTATTAGATTATACCGGCCTGTATCTGCCTTTCCAATTTTTCAGAACAATCCAGGCAGGAACCGATCTGCATGTTTTTTTGTTGGCCATCGCATAGGTTATTGCCTGCAAGCTGCCCTGGACAAACCGGTCGAGCCCCCATGACCGGATAAGATTTTGGGAAGACTGCCCCATGGCTTTTTTTTCTGCAGGATTTTTTCCCGTAAAGGACAGAAGGACTTCCAGCAATTCATCAGGGCTATCCGGGGAAAAGGTATATCCGTTTATACCTTCCTGGATCAGTACCGGTGAGCAGCCGCATGTATGGCTTGCCAACACAGGGATCCCCGATGCCATAGCTTCGTTTATAACCAATCCCCAGGTTTCTGATTTGCTCGGAACCACCAGCGCAGCGGCCTTATGATAAAAGATTCTCAATTTTTTGGGACTGACGAAGGGAACCAAATACACCTTTTCCAGTTGTTTTTCCTGCATAAAAATTTCCAGTGATTTACGCTCAGGCCCGTCCCCTATCAATATAAGGGGCAGACAATGCTGGGCCCCTGTTGCTGTCTGGTATTTCTCATAAACCCGGAGCAGAAAGAGAAAATTCTTGACGGGTATCTGACGACCTACGGCAAGGAGATATGGAACGGATAATTCAGGGATTTCTCCACCTATCACCTCCTGGATCGTTAACGTCTCATCCGGCTCAGCCGGGTCCTGATGAGCCCAAAAATTGTTGTCTACCACATCCACTCCAAAAAACAACTGTTCCGGCCGGAATTTCCAACGAAGGAAGGTGTCTGTCCATGGCAAAGCCGGACAGAGAATGGCATCCACCTGTTCATAGATCAGTTGTTTTATATAATTAATCAATGAATTGCGGGGGACATCCTGTGGCCTTGCATCGTCGAAAATAATGACAGAGCGATCTGTAGTTTTTGCCCAGTTTACCGCTGTGGCGCCTGAAGGGTAAGCAATACTTCCTGCCATTACCACATCAGGAGAAAGTTCGTTCAATATGGAGAATAATTTAAGGGACGCCTTTGCCGGGGAAAGGTCCTCCATCCTGGTTAACGGAAACAGGCAAATCCAATTTCTTATTTCTCCTGTCAGCGATTGTCCATTTTCTGAAAAGGCATAAGGACTTCCTTTTCCGGCTATCTCAATGATGTATAGTTCATCCCCGCTGCTTTCCAGCGCCCGCTGCAAGGCTGAGATCCTGGATGGCCAGTAGATCCTGAAATCGGTATGGGTAATTGCTACTCTCATCGGTTTTTCATGGCCAGACCTTTACCGGACTAATCAGCAATAAAAAATAGGCCCAGGTCTTATAATGGCCCGGGCTGAATTGAACCAGTTGCCTCCATTCCTCCCAGGCCTCCTTCCTCATTGAGTGGGTCAGGAAAATCCTGGCCCTCATTTTATGCCATAATCCCACGTACTGTTTCAAGCCAGGTATTCCGGAATGTTGGTGCAGTAGTTTTTTCAGACAGTCTCCGACAATATCCTTTTTGGGGGGCATACGTGTCTGCTGGTCTCTGTTGAACCATTTGGGATCCTGGTTATAAACCCCGAGAGATCTTTTGTTAAAAGCGATCCGGCAATTTAAAGCCAACTTTGCCCAGGTAAGCAAATCTTCGCCGGATGAAATACCTTCAGGAAAACAACCTGCAGCCAAAATGGCCTTTTTCCTGGCGATGGTAGTTATACTGCTTAGGGGGGGGTGGGAACAGGCGGCCACTTCAAAATAATTATTTAATTCACCTTCGTTTTCCCTGAATGGCAGCTTTGAAAATTTACCCGGCACAAATTTTCCGGCACCAAAGTTGAACCCATAAGCGGCAGCCAGCACTTCACAAAAAGGGTATTTAAGGGAAAGATCATACTGGATCTGCAAATATTCCGGTTCCCAGGTATCATCTGCGTCCAGGAAAGCAATCCAGTCAAAACGGCTTTCATGGATTGCTTTGTTACGTGCGGCTGATACACCTGCATGAGGCTGGCCGAACACCCTAACCCTTCCGGAAAAATCATTGTCATTTTTCAGATAATCCCGGACAATATCCAGACTTCCATCTGTTGATCCGTCATCCACAATGATCACTTCATAATTGGTGAATATCTGGTTACGCACAGCGGTGAGCGTATTTTTTACCTGGCCGGCTTTATCATACAGGGGAATAACTATGGAGATCATGGTTGTCTTTTATTAGAGGATCCGTTTCTTCATTGCCTGATTCCTTCCAGCCTTCTGCCAGACGGCTGTAAACGATGCCAATCAGACAGAAATGAAGATTGCCGAAAAAAGGAGAATATTTAAGGGCATTATCCGTATACATAAACCCGGCCCACGCGATGAATATCGTCAATGCCGCATAAAAGATCACTGCAGTAAATGCATCTTCAATTTTGTTTTTATTAAGATATAATAACCAGAACTGGAATATAAATGCGAAAAGCAAACACCCCAAACCTATCCAACCACTGTTGTACCGGACCGCAATAAAGTCATTGTGCAATTCTTTTAATTTATACCTGTATTTGATCAGCAATTTAAGATCGGCCCTGGAACCGGCACCTAACCAGGGATTGGCGCCCATTTCTTTTTCCGCCAGCATCCACATTCTGTTTCGGCCGCTGGTATTCAGATCTTCGTTGTTCCGGGTCAGGCTGGTAATATCTCCCTGGCCTGAATAAAATGTTTTCTTTTGAAACCCCGGCGAATAAAATACAATAAGCCCTACACAACAGACTACTGCGGAAATAAGCATCCTGGATACCATATTCCTGTTGCCAAAATGAAAGATAGCAACGGCAAATATCATGGCTATCCCCATCCTGGTGAGTGCGATAATGGGGATAATTGCCATAAGGGAGAAATAAAGGAGCATCTTCCTGTCGTTATAAAACCAGTACTCACTCAGCACAATGGCACCCAATACAACAAGCGTCATGACGGACCCCACACCTTTTCCGAACTCCGCGACGTCTGCCAGAGCGAGGAACATGCTGGCCATTACTACAAGCATATACCTCCCGAACCACTTTTTCAGCCTGACCATTGTTTCATCAGAATACGAATAGGTAGAGGCAGCCACTCCGACGATGGGAAATACCATATATTGTAAAGTTGACTGAAGACCCAAAAACCCCAGGTCATGCAACCATTGACCGGTAATATAAATTATCCAGGGAAGCCAAACCCAGCCGGGCATGGTAATGGAATTAAAATGTACGATGGTACGCACAAGACTGACGATCAATATAATGATCCAGGCAAAACCACTTAGATTGAAACCCCAGATTCCATCAGGGAAAATGGGAATAAACCTGTCCGCATAGGGCAGAAGGGCCGTAAAAAAAATCAGCTTATAATACCCGATCGTAGACTTATCGTACATGTAAAATTCTATTATCCTGAACAAGTGAACGGAATAGATTTTTCCAACGGTCCATAATTCTGTCTTCTGCAAATCGTGCTGCTGACGTTATAGCATTTTTTCCCATCCTGGTTCTTAATTCCGGTGAGGCAATTAACAGAAGAAGGGCTTCTGCAAATTTCTCTGTGTTTTGTGGTTCGACGAGTATACCATCGGAACCATCACAGATTATTTCCCGGGGACCGCACTGGCAATCAAAAGCTACGCTTGGTACACCGCATTCCATGGCTTCTGTGATGACCAATCCAAATCCCTCATACCGTGAAGGAGCTGCATAAATAGAGCTGCGAAGCATTTCTCCTGCAATATCAGCGGTGGGAGGAAAAATTTCCACCTGATTTTCCAGGCCATAGTTGCGAATTTTATTCAAAAGGAATTGTTTGTCCTGCCCTTCACCGAAAATAGCGAGCTTCCAATCAGGATACCTTTTGGCTACAAGCCTGTAGGCCTCGATTAACAGATCGAAGCCCTTGGTAGCGATCAGGCGGCCCGCCGAAAGAATTCTTTTACTGTCCAGGCCGGATTTAACCGGACTGGTAAACGAGAGGGGATTGGGTATGACGACGACATTGGGGGGATTCCCCCACAAACCACGGTCTGCTTCTGTAAGCAGCACCAGGCAATCATAGTGCCGGGCGCATCGTTCATCCAGATATTGGAGCAGCCTGACATATTGCAGCCTCAATTTCCGGAACCGCAAATGGGGTAGTCCTTTAACCAGGTGTACCAAATGATTCCTGGTGAAATGGAATTCCAGGATCTTTTTACTACCATCCCTGATCTTATACAGGAACCTTGATTCTTCTCCGTAAAGACTGATTACGATATCCGGCCTTAGGATATAAAGAATGGTAGCCAGTTCTTTTTTATAATTCTTTCCGATCGTATGAATTTTTACTTTCGCCGAAAGGTTAAACGAATATCTGCCGGCCGGCCCACTGGATTGGACCGGTTGGGTCCTCGTGATCACATGAATGGAAAATCCGGCCACTTCTGCCAGGTAAGTAGCCTTCACGCTAAGAGCCCGCTGCATACCGCCCGGAGGAGCCAATGAGAATATACAATATACAATGGTCATAATTTTTGGACGACTCTTTTAACTAATTGCCGCATTCCTTTCAGTGGGTACATCATGACGAACAGCAACATACTATACATCGTTACTATCATCAGAGAATAAGTGATCCAGTTGGAATATCTCCTGTAGGGGTCAACGGAACTGAGCAGCAGGATCATCCTGCTGCCGGCCCACCAGGAAATAAACAGCAGGGTAATATATTTGGCAAGCTCCCGCCAGTAGAGGCTGACCGGTTGCTTAAAACCGCGACGGAACAAATAGACAGGTTTCCACAGGAAAGCAATCGTGAACATACTGATGACAGACCCCATCAATACTCCCTGGATGCCATAGTGATATCCAAGGATGATGGATAATCCGATGTTTAACCCGGCTTCAATAGCCGGAGCGCCAATGTCGCCAAAAAGGCCATATCCCTGTACGAAATTGATGACGATATCCCTGGTTTGAATAAAAAAAACATTGCACATCATCAGCAGAAGGATACTTTTGTCCAGAAGGTATTCACGGCCCAACCAAAGGGTTATGAACGGATCGATCAGGTGATAGACCGAGAAAATAAACACTCCGGTCGTAAAGTACCTGAATGCGCATATCTCCCAAAATATGGCCATGGTCTTTTGGGTATTTCCCTCAGCGATCAGGTTTCCAATGCCGGCCTGCAATCCGGTCAGGGCAGCCAGCAGCAAATAGTTCAGCCTGGTCATGACAATTACATAATTTCCATAGAAGGCCACCATCGTCAAAGAGGAGAACAGATAAATCAAAAGATCCTTCGTGGAAACGAGTGCAAATTCCGAGATCTTGTGAACCGAGAGCTGTTTGATGGACCTGGTGATCTCCGGGTGCTTCCCGAGGGCAGCCTTTCCCCTTTTCATGGATATTTTTAAAAAAGGATATGTTTTCCTGATCTTCCGGTGCAGCAGAATACTCTGCAATATGCCGAAAGAAAATTCGATCCCGATCCAGGAATAATACCCTCCGCCGAAACGGCTTAGACAGGTGAGTTGTGTTATTATCTTTACAAAAGTGGTCGTCTGAACCCAGGCAGTAACCACATAATTCCGTTGATCTGCATCCAGCAATACCTGCCCGCAATTCAGGTAATAGCTCAGCAGCGGGCCAATCAGAAATGCATAATAGGCAAAGTAGACGACACCCATGGAGAATCCGGGGTTCGGAAAAATCAGGGGCAGGAATAAGGATAACAATATTCCTGCCCCTGTCATGATGAGCGCTATACGCCTGTATAGATAACCTGTCAATGCAACTATATCTATTACCCTGGTTTGATCCTTCTCCATCAAAGGCTTATAGAGGGCAAAACCAACTGCCATTGCCGTTCCCATTTCTGCCAGGTTGAGAAACCCAAGAAAATTTCCGACGGTTCCGGAGAAACCCACGAACTGAGCTCCCAGGGCCTGAAGAAAGATCTTCCTGGAAAAATAGGATAAGACAAGCGCGAGGAAATAGAACAAGGCATTAATTCTTGCATTCAGCAGGCTTTTCTGTACCCTCGAAATACTGATTTCCATTATTGGTTAAGGTTAGTCCTGCCGGATTATAACGGTCCTGTTCACCTTCGTTGGGCTATATTGGTCAATGCCTCCCCTTGGTTCAATGATCAGTTGCCCGGGATCCACCATTAATATTTTCACGAGATAGTCCCGGACAGAATTACTACGTCTGGTGCTAAGCGCCTGGTTGTATTTGGGTGTAGCCGTCGCCCGGTCTGCAGATCCGATCAGCCTGAATCTGGCCCCTCCGCTGGATTTGATGACATCGGCAGCAAAGGACAGATTGACTTTTGCAGTGCCCGTTATTGTTGAGCTGCCCAGTTCGAAGAAGACTGCTATTGGCTGGGTAAGGGTCACCTTTTTTTCCACCACCGTTTCTTTTTCCCTGATAATCTCAGGCTGTATCAGGGTGTCCCTCTCTCTGGCGGGCTCCCTGGCAGGAATTGCGGGGAGGTGATTATAAGAACTTTGGATGGCTGTTACCGAACTAATGGGCTTTTTGAACAGCCGGTCGCCGGCCTGCCCAAAACGATAAGTAATACCTGCAGTCACCCCAAGAAAGGTCTCAAAATTCTTGTTTGATTCCTCCCTGTCATAGGTATGATCTACGAACGCATTTTTAATTTCCAGGTTCAGATCGAAATTTTTAGCAACCCGAAAACGGTTGAGAAGCCCCAAAGTTGCCATAGCAGTCCGGTCTCCATCATTTTTTGGTTGGTCCGACGCTTTGGCGATACCAACCCCGGCATAAAAAACGGCGCTGTAAAGCCGCTCTCTTTTATATCCGCCGATGGCATTATTGAGATCGACCAAAAAATCCAGTTCTCCATAAAACTGGTTCCATTTCTGAGTAAAAATACCATCTGCATCCGCCCCCCCTACGATGAGACTATGACCGATGGATGTAAGTTTTCCGGAGGAATATCCCTTTACAGGTCCTCCTCCGATCTTTACACGAAACCCTAAAGCAGGATGAACCCATTTCCCAACACTTAACTCATAGGTGGCTGTGATTCTTTTGCCCACCGGTTTCAATCCGTCCTCGTTCCCGAAAAAGATCTGACCTCCGGCTCCTGCGGTGACAAACCAATTATCCCAGAACCTGTTAAAATTATATCTCCCTCCCTGTGAAAATTTTATTGAACTATCGGTCTCAACGATAACTTTCTCATTAGGATATTGAAGGGTGTCGGCTCTCTTCTGCCCAATGGCCGAACCGGATAGTAAGGAGCCGGATAATATCAAAGCGGCAAATAAGAGATCTTTCATGAAAATGGTTTTTAATAGTTTGTATTTCGGTTTAAGAATTCCTCATTTATTAATTCCTTATTTATTTCCCGGGATACCCATAGCCATACCCATACCCATAGCCGTATCCCCACTTACTTCCCTGGTGGCAGCCATTGAGCAGAACGACCATATTTTTTAGTCTGGCATGCTGATGGAATTTTTGAATTTCCGGCAGCATACGACGGTCAAGCACTCCTTCCCTGACCACATACACCGTCAGATCGATCACCCTGCTTACGATAACCGCATCGGCGACCTGTCCCATGGGGACATTATCGAGGATAATATAGTCGTATTCGTTTTTAAGGGCATCTATAAGATGGTCCAGTCTTTCGTTCATTAATAGTTCCGCAGGATTGGGAGGAATGGGACCGGACCCAATGATGTCAAGATTAGGGTGGATCTCTCCTTTATTTATGATTTGAGTAAGGTCTGTTTCCTTACCGGCGAGGTAATTGGTAAGGCCGTTACTTCCGTTATTAAAAGAACCTGGCGCATTACTTTTCTTACGTATATCGGTGTTGATCAGCAGGATCCGCTGATTGGTAAGGGCAAGCGAGATGGCCAGGTTAAAGGAGATAAAAGTCTTTCCTTCTCCACTTTGTGTGGAAGTGATCATAATGACTTTTTCCGAAACCGATGGCAGGACAAAACGTAAATTAGCCCTGACGATCCGGAAAGCTTCGGAAATATTATCCCTGCCTGGTTCCTGGTGAACTACCTCCAATGACCGGGATTTATCACCCTGTGGGATCTCTCCGATAATGGGGATGGAAGTATAAGTCTCGATATCCTTTTTACCTCTGACCCGGGTATTCAATTGTTGCCAGAGATAGATCACTCCTGCCGGCGCAACGAGCCCTATTACAAAAGCAATGGACATGATGCGCACTTTATTGGGGGAAACGGGCTTATGGCCGCCTTCTGCATAATCGATTACCCGTATATTCGAAGTGGCCAGGGCCAGATTTAGGGCATTTTCTTCCCTTTTTTGAAGTAGGTACAGATACAACTGCGCTTTGACCTGCTGCTGTCTGGAAATGGTTTGTAACCCCCTTTCCTGTTCCGGCAATTGTTTTAAATTACGGGAAACGTTTTTTTGCTGTTCATTGATGGTTTTCAATTGCGCCCATAAAGAATATTTCAGGTTCTCATAGGAGCGAACAAGGGTTGTTCTGGCATTGGACAGGGCAACATTCAGATCTTTTACAGCCTGGCTTTCCCCGCTTGAATTGTCCTGTAATTTGTTCCGGTTAGCCAGGGTCTGATTATAGGCCATGACCAGTTGACTGATTACATTGTCTCCGGCTCCAGCATTTGCCGGTAATATTTCGTTCCTGTTACCGGGATTAGAGAGAAAGGTCATCATATGATCTGCTACGGCAATTTGTGTATTAATGCCCATAGCTCCGGTCTTATATTGATTTTGATTGCTCAGGTACATTTCAGCCTCACCATCGATGTCCGTTAAATTATTTGACTTTTTAAAATTTTCGATCTCTTTGTCGACATCCCCAAGCTCTATACCTATCAAACTCACCCGTTCCCTGATAAAATTCGCCGTATTTTCCGCTGCTTTATTTTTGTCCTGCAGGGTATATTCGTTATAAACGGCGATAAGCATATTGATAAAATCTGCCGTTTTCTTATAATTGTCGTCTATCAGCGATATTTTAACGACCTCTGCCTTTTCATCTTCTACTTCAACAAGGACGCGTTCCCAGTAAAGGCCGGCTATAGAATCCACATCGGATCTGGTAACCGTTACCGGGGATGCAAACGAAGAAGCTTCGCTATTGTCCGAACGTTTGATGATCATGATCCCCATCGGTGTCCTGAGCGTATCACCCAATGCCGCCGTTTTTGCATAGGATATGTCATTTCCCCTTACGCTTACATCCGAGATCCTGAAGGAGTTATTTCCGGAAGGAGTGACACGAAAATCTGATGACGGAATATCTAAACCCGCAAAATCGACAGTTATGGGAGACATCGTATATAATTCCCTCCGCTTGAACCCTTCTTTCAGAGAATAAGAACGGTTGAGTTTGAGGCGATTGACTACGTCACGGATCAATCTCCGGGACTTCAGCACCTGCACTGTTTTTTCCGCATTGTTATTGTTGTCGGGGAAAATGCTGGGGTCCAAAAGGGTAGAGGTACCCGAATTCATACCACCCATTTTTGGCCGGCTGTCAACCATAATGGCAGCACTAAGCTTATAGGTTGAGGGGGTGATCCTAAACACCAGGTAAGCAAGACCAACCGCTGCCAGGATAGCAATGATGAACCAGTACCAACGATTGACCAGTTGCTCTACCAGATTACGCAGACGGAAATCTTCTGTTTTATTCTTGTCCAACCGGAAATTACTATTCATATTATTTGGTAATCAAAATAATTATAGATGCAATGGATGTCAGTACGGAAACCGCGGACAGAATCAACGGCAGCCTTGGATTATACTCACTTTGCTGGGCTCTGGCCTTGTTAGGTTCTACATATACCAGGTCATTCTGCCTGAGATAATAATAAGGAGAATTGAATAGGGAGGTCGAATTAACATCAATATAATGCATATCACGCTGACCTTCTTCTTCCCGGATCACCAGTACTTTGTCCCGCTTGCCATATACAGACATATCTCCCGCCAGGGTGAGGGCCTCAAGGATGCTGACCCTTTCGCTCGGAATAGGGTATACTCCGGGTTTGTTTACTTCACCCATTACAGAGATTTTAAAATTGAGCAGTTTGACGGCAACGGAAGGATCTTTGATATATCCTTCGCTGATGATCCTGGATCTCAGCGCATCTGCCAGAACGATGGGAGTCTTGCCAGCAACTTTTATTTCACCGAATACCGGAAAATCAATAACACCCTTTTGATTTACGAGATATCCATGTCCTCCGGGAGCCCGGTTAAAAGGCTGGGCCAGTACGGTATCTTTACTGCTTACTGAAATAGATAGAAGGTCATCGTTCTCTATCGTTATCTGGTAGGCTACAGGTATTTTTTGTTTGGTAAAGGAAACGGCATCCTGCATATAGGGAACTTTTTGATAAGTAGTGCAGGAAACTGCTGTAGTAAGAAACGCGATCAGTACAAGGAGTCGTATTGGAGGAGTCATTCTATTATCATTTTGGTTTTGTTCTTTTTGATGTTTTGAGCGTTTATTTTTGATTTAAAGTTCAGTTTCGATCTGCATTTTAAATACAGCATTTTTGCAATAAAACAGGGTGTAGATATAATGTTCCTTTTCCACATTCTCGAAGGCTCACTCAGGAACCGGAATAACCACTCCAATCCATAGTTTATCATCCATTTTGGAGCCCTGGGTATCGTTTCTGCATAAAAGTCAAATGCGCCGCCGATCGCACACATAACCGTTGCATGAATTTGTGATTTGTGCTGATATAACCACTTCTCCTGTTTTGGAGCTGTCATTCCGACAAATAATACATCCGGGTTGAATTCATTGACGGCCTCCACCATTTGCCTGTTTTCTTCTTCTGAGAAAACATCTCTGAACGGCGGGGTAAAAAAACCTACCTCAATATGAGGATATTCCTTCTGCAGTTTCTGCCGGATACGGTCGAGAACCTGTGGGGAAGCACCCAGATAAAAACACCGGCCTGAAACCTGGTTGAGCTTTTTGAGAACAATTTTATGCAAATCGTCACCTGCGATTTTCCGGAACTTTTCATGCCATAGGAATCGGGCAGTAAGCACTATCCCGACACCGTCAGGAAGAAGGATATCGCTGGCCAGAAGAGCTGATTGGAATTCAAGATCTTTGTCGGCCGTCACCCAGGAATGCGGATTAATGGTATTAACAATCGTTTTCTTTACCGGAAGACTGTCAAAAACAAATTGTTTGGATATCCTATAATTACTTAGGTAAAAGAAGGTCTCCATAAACGTGGTTAATTTCAGAAAATAGAATAAACCCCCGGTGTTTCAACAAGTGAAGTCCAGGTCATTAACCGGGCAGAGCCCAGCCCATGGAGGAAAAGAATTACCTTCTAAAAGACATTCTTTTCCCGCATGCCATTAGAGACAGGAAGTAAGGGAATTTAAAAGAAGCTCACGAGAGCTTTGCGACTTTAATAGTGGTGAATTATAACGAATTTAATCAAACTGTTCTTGTTCTTGAACAGCAGGAATGAAGAAGAAGAATAAAAGGACAACGTAAAAATAGGGCATTTTTGGTTTTTTACGGGGAGAAATAGAATAAATATTTTAAAAAAAGATTTTACTGCCCATATCGTATAGTGAAAGAAAGTGAATACATGCCCCGTCGTTATTCGGGCAAAAGATAATTTAAGCTATTTATCCCAGACCTGAAATAATCCTTTTGAAAGCAATTGCTGCATGGTGTACCTGAACTAACCATTCTTCGGCTGCCGTACCGTCTGCCCCATCCGAAATATACTTCAGACACAGAAAGGGTATCTGTTCTTTCATAGCAATGAATGCCAGGGCATAGGCCTCCATATCTATAACGTCATATTCGGATGATTTATGGGCCATTTCAAAATTATCGCCCGTTCCGCAGGTTCCTTCAGGTAACCCATCCAGTTTTAAACCGTAGGTTAAAACCGGGTCTATTTCAGAAAAAGGCGTTTCAAATTTTTTGTAGCCAAGACCCATAACATCCATATCCCGTTGAATAAATTTGGTGCAGCAAACTACCTCGCCGCGCTCATACTTATTACTGCCAGCAGAACCAAGATTGACAATCAGCCCAGGCCTCTTCTCCATTATTTTCCTGGTTAGCTGAAAAGCAGCATTGACCTTTCCTATCCCTGTTATCAGGGGGTCGAGTCCCTCAAACTCCTGTGCAGCTTCAGCATTTAATGCAAAAACAAACAGAGGGTTGTAGCTTAACAGGTCTGATAAGATTAAAGAAGAATTGGGAGCTGTATTTGTCATATTTTAAATCCTTTAATAATTCAGGCTTTCGCCAGCTTAACAATGTCTTTTACTTCCAGGATTTGTTCAGGATATCCTTTGTTAACCGTGTTGATCATGGCAAGCCCAACTTCCTTCAACGTGCAAAATCCGGCGGGATAAAGGGCCCGGCCGATAGGGTAGAGCCAGGCAAAATATTTGTAATAACTTTTAGCATTTTTCTGACCTGGTGAAATTTTCATAAAACCCGGTCTGAACATATATGACCGTTTGAACATTCGCATCAAGACATTTTCGGTAGCTCCTTTTACCCTTGCCCATGCAATCCGTCCCTGTTCACTACTATCTGTGCTTGCACCTGTGACATAACAAAAGGTCATTTCCGGGTTAAGTTTTGCCAAAAGCTGCCCAACATTCAACGTGAGATCATAGGTAATGTGTTTATATTCTTCCTTACTTATTCCAACAGACGATATACCCAGACAAAAAAAACAGGCGTTGTAACCCCTTAATTGGGATTCAATAGGATCAAGGTTAAAAAAGTCTGCATGAATAATTTCACGTAATTTTGGGTGCGAAATTCCACCTGGCTTTCGGTTGATTACCAAAACCTGTTCAACATCTGAATGATTCAGGCATTCAAGCAGAACTCCTTCCCCGACCATACCCGTAGCCCCGGTAATAATTGTTTTAATTTTCATGCGTTATTTGTTTGGCGAACAGACATTTAAGGAGACCCATACCTATAGCCCTGCAAATGTAAGGAATACGACTAAGAGCCCGATCTCCTGTTATTTTATGAAATACTAAATATTTTAGTATTAAATTCTAATTTAATTAGTATTTTTGTTCTGAGAAATGAATTATAATAACCAATCTTTATCACAAAAAGAAGCAGGAGAAAAATGGCTAAAATGTTATAAAAGGGTAAAAAAAGTGAAATACCATCCTATAGAAAGTGAAAAGTCAGCATTTTTAATAGGAATAGATGGCAAATACAAAACTCAGGAAATTTATAAACCTTTTCTTTGAATATGCGACAGCGGGATCCCCGTTATGAAATCATTAAACCGATGCTAAATGATGGAAAAATTCAATCCTTTCCGGATATTTTCAAATTCATTAAAAAATCGGTTGTGGCTGCAGATCTGGGTAAACGTGGACCACGGTTTACAGAGCTGATCCATAAAGTAGAAGATTTTACCGTAAAGGAATTACAGATCATTGCCCGGCTTTGTGACCTGACCATGGAAGAAATGTTCAAATTAGTAGAAGCAGAGCTGGCCAAACGGAAAATTAAAAATTGATGCTACAGCCTGAATACCATAGCCTAAGCCAAATGGCGCCTTATCCTTTAGTAGACTATTACAGGTAGACCTTTACCTCAACCTTGTTGCTGATCCGGCTCTATCGAGCCGGATTTTTTATGTTTATTTTCCAGTTAGAATGCTGGCCCGGATAATTCTTCGCGAATGGCTTTGAACACAGCCTTATCATTTGTCTTTTTAATGGTGACAGCTTCACAATGATTAAATTTCGCAAAGGCTTTAATGGCGTCGATAATCTTGACGACCATTGGCCTGGTCAGTTTCAAGGGCTCGAAATGTAGATTGTGAATGATTAACACCTTTTGTTTTCTGTCCGCCTTTGCATCCATCCTGGCTACAAATTTATCGCCAATCAATACTGGCAAGGAAAAATATCCATATTTTCGTTTAGGCCGCGGAACAAAACATTCCACCTGGTAGTCGAATTTAAAAAAATCGCTTAGCCGATGTCTGTATACATTTAACACATCGAACGGAGAAAGAATAAACGCGTCATCGGACAGTTCTATCTTCTTTCTTTTATAGCTGGAAAGCATGTAGAGATTTGATGTTTTCAGCCCTTCAATTTCGACGGAGCAAACTTCTCCGTCATTAACAAGCCTTTCCAATTCCGCTTTTACCGAATTTTTTACATACCGGGCAGGATAGGCGATGTCCTTTACATTGGCTATACCCAGGGTTTTCAAGGAACGCCGGATAACCTGTTTTGCATATTCCCCAGCGTCTGGGTTAGTGGTATCTATGTCACCCGGGATTATATTCTTTGGCAAATCATATGTTTTCTGAAAATCTTTTCTGCGCATTGTCATAAGTCTGCCGTCCAGATGCAGTCTTTCCAGTGCAATCTTCGATGGCCGCCAATCCCACCATCCAGAACTTACCGCTACGCGATCGTTCTCGAAATCCTTTGCCATTAGTGGCCCTTCCCGTGAAATCCTGTCCAGCACCTTGTTCATCAGATTGATTTCTGCCTGAGTTAAGGATTCCCTTTTGGACAAAAAACTTGCTTTCACGGGCAGGGAAAAACGGAAATCCGACATAGGAATATATCCTGAAGCATAGGTAAAGAATTCAAAGATCCTTCCATCCGCCTGGAGTTCGTCAAGCCATTCCAATTTATAGTCTGGTACCCGTGTTGCAATGGCATGATGATGAGCCCGCTCCACGACATAATTTGTATCGACCTGAACAAACCCCAGATGGTCGATGAGTTTGTAGACAGCTTCCTTGCCTTTGCCAAATTGCCCTCGTTTGGATAAACCTGCTGCATGGAGGATGATTTTTCGGGCTTGCGATGGAGTGAGGGGAAAGGGGTTCATGGGATAAATTAAATTTTCTGCACACACCAGGTTGTCATGCATCTTAAATTTTGCACGTTGGTGGTTTTAATAGGTTCGTATAATACGCCTAACTCTCCGGTATATTTTACCAGTGTTTCTTCATTAACTAAAAAGCGTTCTGAGCGATCGGGCAGTAAATAGCGGTTATTGCCTACTGGTTTTACCAGTGTTTCTATCCCAATATCCGAGGCTAACCTCCCAAAAAAGTAACCTCCCGGTTTTAAAACCCTGAATATGGACCGCAGCATGAGTCCAAAATGTTGCTTATCCTTTGCAAAATGCAATACTGCACTGCAAATAACCAGATCAAATGTATCATCGCTAAATGACAGATTTTCTGCACTGCAAACCAAGAAATTTTCCTGAGGATTATTTGGAGCAAGCGAGGCTGACAATCCCTTAACCGCATTAACAGCCTGTTGATCGGGGTCAATTCCAAATACTTCGTATCTGTTACGTAAAAAGTAAAAGAGGTTTCGTCCGCTACCGCAACCCACATCTAACACTTTTTTGGAGTTATCATATCTCCCCTTTAGCAATTGATCAAACAGGTAGATATCAATATTGCCGTATGTTTGCTGGAGTATGTTTGTCATGATAGGTGTTTAATAAAAAGCAAATTAGGTATAAAACCGTAACTTTCTGTAAAAGGTCTAAAGCCAAACAATACCCCTGCTAAATGGAAAAAAAAATAAATAAATACTGCTGGCCAGTTCCGCCTTTATACCTATTCTGCCTGATCATCTTATGCATGCGAATTACCACCCTCCATGCCCAGACCTCCGTTGCCGCCTCTAATATTCCCTGGATCCGGCCCGACAACGGAAATAGTCAACCTATTTGGGGAATACACAATGGAATCGTTGTCGGCCTCTGGCCGGCTGCGATCGAAGGATTTAATGCCAGTTCGAACGGCGGACCCCGGGGGTTACTGCGAATAGGTTACGAATACGGAGGCATTATTTATCTTATTAATTATATTGCCGTTGAGCCCGTTGTGAATGGGGATATGGAATTCAGTGAAATATCTTCCTCCTCCGCAGATGATAAATGGGGGAAATTCTTTTGGGCTTCGGATACTCTTCTGGCGGGCAGTTTTGCGCCTTCCGCCATCACCCGCGGCAATATTAACTTTCCCGATCCCAGACATCCGGAGATCGAAGAACTTTCCTTGTATATATTCATGGAGAAATTCCATAATGGAGCTCACCCTTATTTAAGATTAAGTATCCGTAGCGATCAACCTGGTGAACTTGGCCTGCAGATTTTTAACGAGCAGAACAGTGCCCGCATGGAACGTTGTGGCCTTACAGCGACGATGGGTAATTATTCCAGGTTGAGATCGCTTTATCTGAAAGACCAGGTTGTCGACTCGCGAAAACTTTTTTTCGGTTATGAGGATATCGGATTCACGGAAAAAAAACCCTATCCACGGGCGAAAATGCTACGAGGCAAGACGGGAGATTATATAGTACTTGCAGAATCCAACGAAAGTTTCGCAGAATTAGCTGCCTGGCCGCAACAAGGAGTCTACCTGGACAGATGGCATTGGCGGTACCGGCCATTTTATAAACTTTCCCAATATTGGAGGACAGATTCTTCCGGTACCGACTCCTCTCTGCAAGTTCGGGTGAATGGGAGAGCCAAATATTGGAGTGGTGGCATCGAAGACCCGAAAGCCTATATTTCGATCCCCGGTGGTCCAGCATTTGAAAACTTTGAGCTTCGGGAAAATTACCGGCCCGGTCAGCAATTCTTTTTTGGCCTCTCGCAGAAACCCGCCAGGGAGTTGTTGGCAAACTGGTAGAGTAGGGCGAGACTTATTTTCTTTTTTTCAATTCCAAACACCATTCATTTCTGTCAGGATAATTGGTTTTCCCTCCGTCACTATAATAGTATGTTCGTGTTGTGCCATAAAGCCACCTTTATTTCCAACCATTGTCCAACCGTCAGTTAGGGTTTCCGCATAAGTTGATGTTGTTGAAATAAATGTTTCAATGGCAACGACAGTGTTTTTTCTAAATCTTGTCAGGTTAAACCGGTCTTTATAATTTGCTATTTCCCTTGGCTCCTCGTGAAGGCTTCTGCCTATTCCGTGTCCCGTTAAGTTTTTAATTACTTTGTAACCACGTTTCTTAGCCTCCGTTTCAATTAGAAGTCCTATGTCTGAAACGCGAACGCCCCCTTTTATGTTATAGATTGCTTTATGCAAAATCTGTTTTGAAGCGTCAATGAGTTTTTGATGTTGGTTAATGTCTTCCCCAAGTACAAATGAGTTGCCATTGTCCGACCAAAAGCCGTCAAGTTCGGCCGAGACGTCAATATTAATCAAATCGCCTTCTTTCAGTATTCGGTTTTCGGACGGAATACCGTGACAAAATTCATTGTTTATGCTTATACAAGTCCAGCCCGGAAAACCATAGGTTAGATAGGGTGCAGATTTTGCCCCGAAATCCAAGAGAATTTTTGCCCCATAGTTGTCTAATTGTTTTGTTGTCATACCGGGTTGAGCATAGTTGCTCATTTCTTTTAAGGTGTGGGCAACGGCTTCACTTGCCTTTTTCATCCCGATTAGTTCAGTTTCTTTTTTTATTGACATATTCGTTTTTGTCTATTTGTTCATTTGTTTGGACTGTCGTCATAGCCTGACCAATAACTATCAAATATATGCAATTACCTATAACGTAAAGCTTTGCTGGCTTTTTACTATCTTCGATAACTTTGAGAATTCCGAAGCTCTCTAAGAGTTTAAAAGTGGCTCAATTAAACCAAAATGGAAAAATTACGCACGTACATACATTCCCTGATCGATCTTTCAGAAGAGGCATGGAAGGTCCTCAATCCCGCGTTGACCAGGGCTGAATATAAAAAGGACGAATACCTTTTACAGGAGGGCCAGGTATGTAATAATTTGTTCTTTATCTCTAAGGGGTATTGTCGTACTTTCTATAGAAAAGGCGATCAGGAAATAAATACAAATTTTTTCTTCGAGTCCGAAATAGCCACCAACATGAATAGCTTCTGGAATGGCGAAAGATCCGAATTTTCTATTCAGGCCTGCGAAAACATTTCAACCATTGTATTTGACAAACCAACACTGCTTACTGCGGGTCAGGAAAATCATGAAATTGCCACCTTGGGCAGGCTATGCGTGCACCAAACGGCGGCAAAACTGGAAAATCACGCCAGCTTATTTAAACTCCTGACGGCTCAGGAGCGGTATGAACATGTGGAAAAGCATTTTCCGATGATGTTGCAACGTGTGCCTTTAAACCAGATTTCCTCCTATCTCGGAATTGCGAGGGAAACGTTAAGTCGCATCCGCGGTCGAAGAGCATAGGCTCTCTTTTGTGACGATCGTCACTTGTATGATTCCCTTTGCCTGGCGATCTTTGCCCAAAAATTAAACATATGAAAATCGAAGGAAAAACAGTTTTGATAACCGGCGCCAATCGCGGCATTGGGCGAGCCATGGTCGAAGAAGCCCTGAAAAGAGGCGCGAAACAGGTGTATGCCGGTGTGCGAGCATCATTTGCACATCCGGACCCCCGTGTCACTCCCCTAACGCTAGACGTAACTGACGAGGCTCAGATTCAGAAAGCCGAAGAGAAAGTCAAGTCTCTCGATATGCTGATCAATAATGCCGGTATCATGTCTTTCGACGACCTGAGGGATCGCAGCATGATAAACAGGCATTTCGCTGTCAATCTCTTCGGTACCTACGACGTGACCAAGGCCTTTCTGCCATTGCTGCTTCGATCACAAGGAGCGGTCGTTAATATTCTATCAGTCGTTGCACTTGCTCCTTTACCGCCCAATGCATCTTACTCGATTTCAAAGGCTGCTGCTTTCTCGATGACTCAAACCTTGCGTGCTTTTGTGGCCGGACAAGGGGTGAAGGTTCATGCCGTTCTTGCCGGTCCCACAGATACTGATATGATCAAGGCGTTGAACATACCCAAATCTTCTACGGAATCGGTCGCAAAGGGCATTTTTGACGGCGTGGAAAAAGGTGAGGAGGAAATCTTCCCGGATCCCCAGTCTGCGTTCGTGGCAGAGAGCTGGCGCAACAGCGCGATGAAGGCACTCGAACAAAGGTTTGCGACGTTGGTGGCGGGACAGCCTGCATAGGCTGCTTTTTACCTTTGGTGCTGTTATATACAGACAGGTCGAATATGATTAAAAGAGGGTGTCTCCTGTTTTTTACAAACATAGGAGACACCCTCTTTAGTTTTTTACGATTTAAAATATTTCCGCAGGTAATCCGTCTACCTAAATAACCACGAAAACAAACATACAATATGAATGCTACCATTCAGGGTAAAAAAATAGCGATAGTAGGCAGCGGCCCGGGCGGATTAACATTAGCACGTTTACTCCAACTTAAAGGTGTTGATGTAAATGTGTACGAACGGGACAAAGACGAATCAGTTCGTCAGCAGGGTGCAACCCTTGACCTTCACTACGAATCGGGGTTAAAGGCGTTACGGGAAGGCGGATTGATGGAAGAGTTTAAGAAAAATTACCGGCCTGGAGCTGATAGATTAACGGTTACTGATAACAATGCAGTAGTGCGCTTTGCCGAGTATGACGAAGGTGTAATTCAGGATTGGAGCAGCGAATATTCCCGACCTGAAATTGACCGTGGTCCGCTTCGTGATTTACTCATTGCATCTTTACAAAAAGGAACTATTGTTTGGAATTCAAAATTTGCTGAACTGAAAAAAAAGGGAGACGGATGGGATTTGTTTTTTGAAAACGGAACAGCAGCTTTTGCCGATTTGGTAATTGCAGCAGACGGAGCAAATTCAAAAATAAGGGAATACATTACCAACATTCAGCCTATTTATTCAGGTATTACCATTATTGAGGGAAACCTTTATAACGGTGCAGTCAATGCACCTGAATTATGGGCACTTGCCAAAGGAGGGAAGGTTTTCGCGATGGGTAGTTACAAAACAATTGGTCTTAGCGCTAAAGGCGAAGGTTCGCTTTCGGTTTATACTGGCACTAAAGAAACAGAAGATTGGGTGAGAACAGCTGGCATCGACTTTGAAAATAAAGAACAGATTTTTACCTGGTTTAAACAACGATTTTCAGATTGGAGCAGCTATTGGCACGAAATATTTTTAACGGATGAATCTTACTTTATTGCCAGACCTCAATACCATTTCCCTTTAAATCAATCCTGGCAAACTCTTCCAAACCTAACTATGCTTGGAGATGCGGCCCATCGAATACCGCCTTTTGCAGGTGAAGGGGTAAATCAGGCAATGCAGGACGCATTGGAATTGTATGAAGCATTGTGCCTGGAAAATTTCAGCACCCTGCAGGATGCCATTGCATCGTTTGAAAAGAAAATGTGTATTAGAGCGTCAGCGGTAACGGAAGGTACTTTGATGCAAACCGAAGCAATGCATTCCAAAAATAACCTTCAGTTTTTGCTCAATATGTTTAGCCAAAAACCTCAATAATTTATGAATAAGAAGGCCATTAGCTACGGCGGGTTGCGTCGAACAACAGACAACCAAATAGGCCCTTCATTCGGATTATCGTTTTACCGGATTATAATTTAACAAATTCCACTCTTCTGTTCTTCGCCTTTCCTGCATCTGTAGTATTGGGGGCAATGGGTTGGGTAGCTCCCTTGCCATCCGGCCGGATACGGGCGTCTTCAATAGAGAAGTGGGTCGTGATATAATTTTTTACCGCCGCTGCCCTGCGTTGAGACAGATCGAGATTATTGGCGACCGCGCCATCGCTGTCCGTATGACCGACAATGAGGATCTTCAGCGAAGGATTTTTCTGTAAGACATCCCCCAACTGGTCGATGATGGAATAAGAGGATGGTTTGATGACATCGCTATTGATATCAAATAAAATATCGTTAGTCACCGCCTTGCCATCTTCCAGCAATTGTTTAACCAGGAGGCTGCGTGCATCCGTCTCAGAAGAAGCGATCCGGATATTACCCACCAGCAGATCCACCTGCGGGGCAGGTACCATTTGCACGCTGGATATAAAAAAGTTATTGCGCATGCCGGGGGTCAAGGCCCTTGGCAGATCGATGAGTTTGACCTGGTCGGCATACACCCGGATCCTGGTTTTATTGATGGCCATATCGATATGCAATACCCTGTTGGTATAAGATATAAGCGGGAAGTCATTTTTATTACCTACCGGATCTCTCAGACCGTATTCCAGGGAATGTCCGTCATTCTCGTTATAGCGGCTTATGCCTACATAAAATTTATCCTTATAGGCGATATCGTCCTTTAATATATCGGATACGGCGGTAAGCCCGAACTGTATCACAGGCGTCAATTGACTTCCCTGCGCCAAAAGAAAAAGATCAAACCCGACGGTGCAATTTTCCGGCAATGGTTTGTTGAGTACGGGGTTGACTACCGTATTGACCGCGATGTCCAGCCATTTGCCCTGCTGACCGTCTATGTTTACCACCTTCCCGCTGCCATTGGTATTCCATTGGGCGGGAAAGTCGAGTAGAGCGTCCTTTTCAAAATGTTCGTCCAAAAGCAGATTCGTGCCCGGCACAAAATCTCCATAAGCCCCGCCGGAAATTATCGGACCGGCCGGGCCGGCGGCTAATCCGCCAGACCCACCCGACCCGGCCAACCCGCCTGATGCAGCCGATGCACCTGACGCCCCCGACGAACCCGATCCGTTCGGCGTTCCAGATCCGGCGTTCGCACCCCCCATACCACCTGGAACATTATCCGTCGTTGTCTTTTTTGGTTTTTTTCTGAAAAGGTTTCCTATCGCACGTCCTGTTTTATTTACGGAAGAGTCAATACCGGAAGTTATGGTCTGGTCCATACGTTCACCTGCTTTCTGGTTGGCGGTGGTCTTCGCCCGATCACCCAATGTCTGGGCATAACTTCCCATAAAGCAGGTCATCAGCCCAAAAAGAATAATAATTTTTTTCATACTGTCGGTTTATTAATGATTGGGAGGAGTAATAAATATCGGCATCGAATAATTATTATGTTCGTTAGACTCTTTTGAGTTATCATAAAAATCAGCCAACATGATAAAATAGAATTTGTCATGCTGGTCAATACCCGTGTATAAGACCTCGAAAGAGAGTTCTCCGCCCCAGCTTTGGCCGCCCTTCACGATGGGCAGTTTTGGCTCCGCCGCGCAGGGTGTCCATGGGCCGATGGTTCCGTGATTGGGGTCATTAGCCGCAGGTGGGAGTGAGGCAGGCGGTTTGATTAATCCCCGGCCATCGGAATAAAAGCATTTCAGCGTGGTCAGATTGCTGGATGGCAATTCGCCATTGTTGTGCACGGTGACGTTGATGGTTACCTCATAGGCCCCATGCAGATCGTTGCGGGTAATTCTGCTCAAACCAAAATAGGTGATCACCAGATCCGAAGGCCGGTAAAACCGGATATTCGGGCCCACCGGCTGGGGTTTGCCCGTTAACCTGGGCGTCAGG
Source organism: Flavitalea flava (assembly GCF_054461575.1). NCBI lineage: Bacteria > Pseudomonadati > Bacteroidota > Chitinophagia > Chitinophagales > Chitinophagaceae > Flavitalea > Flavitalea flava. Next base: position 48,618 of record NZ_JBTLQH010000012.1, on the reverse strand, counting down.
GTCTGCGCGCCTGTGGCACAGCTGAGGCAGATCAGGAGGTTAAAAAGTATTGTTCTCATTGTATGGTTACTTTTCGTATACAATTCCATGTCCTGTCGGCCAGGTAAAAGCTGTTTGCCGCATCCCCGACGGAACCCGCCAGCAACCCTGTGCCCGTTCCGGTATTCCCAATCGTCTGGACAAAGCCGTCTTTGGAGACCCTGCGTATCCGTGTTGGCGGATAATCGTCTCCGTTCTGTTCGGTGACGTACATCGTACCGGCGGCATCCATGGCCATGCCCAACATGCTGGAGAACTGTGCGGCCGCTCCATACCCGTCCACACCGCGATAGGCATCTTTTGACCCTGCGATCAGGGATACCGAACCTGAAAGCGATACCCTACAGACCGTTTTTCCGTCGGCTACATAAAGCTCATTATTGTTGAAAATCAAGGCTACGATATTGCCAAAACCTCTGACGAGCGTAGTTACGACCCCGGCAGGCGTGATCTTCCGGATGGTTGTTCCGTCACCGACATAGATATTATTGGAACCGTCTATACAGACACCGCCGCGGAGGCTGCCAAAGCCGGCAGCCCTTCCCGTTCCATCCGCAAAATGACCGCCGGCATTGCCCGCGAGGGTGGTTACCATACCGGACGGTGTAATTTTCCGGACCAGGTGGTTGCCGTCATCGGCAACATAGATATTCCCGTAAGCATCAACCGCCAGTGTAGTAGGGTAGTGGAAGGACGCAGACGCACCCGTACCGTCGGCTGAGCCTATTGCCCCATTGCCGGCGATGGTCGTCACTTCTCCGAAATTGTTCATTTTGCGTATACGGTTATTCTCACAGTCTGCTATATAGATATAGCCCTGTGCATCCCGCGCCAGTCCCGTAGGGTGATTAAATTTTACACCGGCCCCTGTTCCATCTGCATAGCCCGGGGAGTTCGCCGAAACGCCGGCCATAAAGTTGATGGCGCCGTTCCAATCATAGGTGAAACCGGCCCCCGAAGCCCATTTGCCTTTTACTGCTACCGCGATAGGCCCCGAACCGGCCTTATCCGGCACGATCGCCAGGATCTGGTTATCGGAGATCCCGGTTACGATGGCGGCGACACCATTCACCTTTACCACAACATCGGAGGTAGAGTTGCCGAATTTTTGGCCGCTGATCGTGATGACGGTACCCCGTGTTCCTTCCGCAGGAATTACACCACTGATGGTCTGATCGCTCGTGATCATCATTGGTGCATTCTTTAAAACGGGATTACGCTGAACCGGCATTACCATTTTTGGCGAGGCAACGGTGTTGGCTGAATTTACCGGTTTCGCTGAATTGGAAGCCACTGGCTTGAGAGGTATTTGCGCTCTTGTAATTATACAGACGGCGCAAATTACACTTAGGAGGGAGATGTATTTTTTCATAGAACCCGAAAGTACCCTATGGACCCGGGGGTTACAACTACATCATCATGTAGGGTACTTAAAATAAAAGACTTATGAGTTTGTTTTTCAGCCCCTTGGTCACCGCTTCGGGGGCGGAATGGACGTGCAGTTTGTCGTAAATATTCTTTATGTGAAAACGTACGGTGTCCATACTGATCTTTATTTCCGCGGCAATCATCTTATAACTAAACCCCCGGGCCAGCAATTGCAGAATCTGCACTTCCCGCCGGGAAAGATCCGCATGCTCCGTATCAGGCCCCTTGGCGGCGGGTACCATCTGCAGGATCTTACGGGCTATTGTACCTGTCATGGGAGCCCCGCCGCTGAGCACATTCCGAATGGCCCCTGGTATCTCTTCTGAAGCGCATCGTTTTAAAATATATCCTGATGCGCCGGCGCATACGGCATTGAAGATATTTTCATTGTCGTCAAACACGGTCAGCATGATGATGGGCAGCGTCGCATCGATCCTGCGGATACGCTTTACGGCAGATACGCCGTTTACCGCGGGCATATCGATATCCATCAACACCACATCCGGCTTTAGCTCACGTATGTCGGTCTCTACCGTCTCCGCATTGGACATGGCAGCGATCATCTGCAAGTCTTCCTCTTCACGGATCAGGGTTTCCATGCTTTGTCTCAGCGCTTCATTGTCGTCATATAATAATATTCTCACCGGCATATACTTCTCAATATACAAAGAAGGGGCCGCAAGGCCCCTACATTATCATGTAGTCACGGGCAGGTCCAGCAATATGGTTGTTCCTTTGCCCGGCTCAGCCTTTATATGGCACTCACCGGCCAGGGAGGCGGACCTGGCCCGCATGTTGTTCAAACCATTGGTGGAGCGCAGCTTGCCCGGCTCAAAGCCTACTCCATTGTCCTTTACTTCCAGCAGGATACGATGATTGCAGAGCCGGAAAGACACTTCCATCAATGTACAACCGGCATATTTGGCAGCATTGTTCACCGCCTCTTTGAAAATAAGAAAGATATCTTTCCGTTGCTGCATGGAAAAAGAATACTTCAGCAACTCCTCTGCCGCTTCAAACTTTATGGTAATATTCCTGGATTCCAGGGTTTGCGCCAGATATTCCCGCATCCTGACCGTCATATTCCCGATCTTGTCATTATCGCTTTTTATCGCCCATACGATATCACTCATGCTCTGCTGCATCTGACGGGACTGTTCGGTGATCTTTTCAATCAGGGAGAAGGCCCGGGAGGGGTTCTTTTCCTTTTCCAGGTGGTTACGGGACACCTGGGATAGGATATGGATACTGGTTAAAGTCGACCCCAGCTCGTCATGCAGATCGCGCGCTATATTATTGCGTATCTCCAGCAAGGCCTCCTGTTGCTGCAGCTTCTTTTTCAACTGATATCTGTTGAAGAGCCCGGCCGCCATGAGGGCAAGCAGGATAGTAGCCCCGATGATGATGTTCCTGGTCTGCTCCTGTTGCTGTAATTTCCGCTGGTTAAGCTCTTTTTCCTGTTTGGCCAATTGCAGCTCCTGCTCCTTGCTTTTTGCCTGCAGATCCCTCCTGTCAAGCTCGGCATTCTGCTGCGCGATCTTCGTATTCTTTAATTCCCCGGCCTGGGAGAGAAGGTCGATCTCGTTTTCCTTGCGAAGGGCTTCCGCCAGATTTCCGGTTATAATTGCTTTTTGTTTGTCGATCTCCAATTGGTGGATCCGATCACTGGCCCTTAGTTCCCCGATGGACATATCCTTTTTTTCCGTCTCATACTTTGTCTGTATCTCGGCAATGTTCCGGGTGGTCTCTTTATTTATGATGCTGTCCTTATAAGCATGGTATTTCTTCAGGTTCTCGTAGGCCTTGAAAAAATCTTTTCTTTCCTTATAAAAGACAGTACGATAGAGATAAAGATCCCGGAGATTGTATTTGTCATTGATGGCCAGCGCAACTGCGGCAGCCTCGTCAAAATAGCCAATGGCGGCTACCGAATCCTTTAAGGCGCCGGAAAGCACGGCCGCTGCGATACAACGGCGTGCCAGCATGCTGGAATCTTCCAACTCCCTGCAAAGAAGGATGGCCTTCTTCTCATAATCAAGCGCCTCTTTATTTTTTCCTTTTCTATTCAATAATAAGGACATGCTGGTATAACTCTGCGCCAGTCTTATTTTCGACCCGCTGAGCGCTGCATATTTCAACCCCTCCTGTTGAAAACGGATGGCCTGGTCCATGCTGTCCGTCTGAAGATAGATCTGGGAAAGATTGTTACAGGAGAGAGCGAGCAAGTCTTTATCCAGTTTTTTTTCCCTTATCTGTAAGGCCCGGAGGGCATAGGTAATGGCATCCTGCTTGTTCCCCAGCTCCAGACTGCTGCCGGAAAGATTGCTGAACGTCTGCGCCATGCCGGTGGAATCCTTTATCCTGTCATAGAGACGCATGGCCTTCAGATACCATTCCCGTTGTTGGTCCAACTCCCCTTTATTCCCATAAAGATAACCCAGGTCGTTGTATACGCCTGCCGTGTAAGACGACTGATCTTTTTCAAAACGGATGGCCAGCGCCTGTTTAAAATCCGCGAAGGCATCCTCCTTTCTATTGATGCCCTGCGCCCACTGCCCTAATCCATAATAAGCAAGTGCGATAAGAAAACTGTCCTTTAGTTGGAGGCCAAGCTGTAACCCCATCGAATCCTGGGATTTCATAGTAACCCATTCAGAAAGCCGGTATTGAACATCGCCAAGGGCTAGATAGGAATAAGCTTCTCCCCGAAGCATCTTCTTCTCCTTACTCAGCTTCAATGCCCGCTGACAAAGTATGGTAGCAGAATCCAGTCGGGAAAACTCCTTCCATCTATCCGCTTCGCCCAGTAAAGAAAAGATGATGATGGAATCACGGAGACTATACGTCCCTTCAGTGCCATGATGAGCCCTTGCGGCCTTGACGGACTGGGCGAAGGTTGTTGTTATAAGGAGTAAAAAGGATAGACCGGTCAGGAAACCTGGTAAAAAGCGATTTTGGCTCATTTTTTATTCCGTAGTAGTGAAGATACAAAAAATGAGGACTATTTCGACATCCGTTTCACCGATGGAAACGGCATCCGGGAGAGTTATACAATTGCAGGAAAAAGATACCATCAAGTGCCAGCAATAAACAATTTAACGCTTGTTGAAGCCGGTCATTGAAGACAATTTAGCATCGGTAATAGTCAAATTACTGTTTGTTGCGGTCGTTTCAGTTTCCGAAACTTGCGCAGTTAATTATATGCAACCGATTGCGCCGTAAATTTTGGCAAAAAAAAATGACAAACCAGGAATGTTCACTTTGGATGACCCAAAGATCAAAACCGGAGTATGTTGCTGGCCGCCGGCAGCTATTTAAATGAATTGGATATGAAAAGGATCTTCAACTGCCTGTCTGTATTTTCGGTTTTGTTATTATCCTCGTCATCCATGCTGTTTTCGGAAGTCGGTACTTCTGATCAGAAGCCTGCCTGCAAGGAATCCGGAAATAAACAGACCGGTCTGGAAAGGCTTTTGTCTGTGGTAAAGGGAGCCATACGATTTACAAATTGTAAATATAAGGGGACTACCTTATTGAATGAGCAGACTTTCCTGAATGATCGTATTGAAGGGGACAGTAGCAGCTGGCGGCTTAAGCTGGATGTTAGGTCTGTGGGAAGCGTACAGGAAGTATTCGACGTAAAGGCTATTTTTCGAGTGAGCGCCGGCGAGGCCCGTTCGACAGCCGTCGCGATCCATTTTGATTTTGGGGACTGGACGCCGGATAACTATGTAATGGTACCTGCCTCGGTGTATAACGGAAATAGATATCCAGTACTGGGTAGTGGATATAACCCTCCCTATACCCTTGAAATGTTCTTTAATCCAGCTCTGCCGCTTACGATATCCGATAACCCTCATTTGTCGATGGATCGGGGGACCTTGTCCTCCATAGAACTGCAGACGGGAAATGCGGCAACGCCGGCGGTCTGCTGGTATTCCGCCAAGGCGGGTAAGGGCTTTATCCTGCTTACGGAGCAACAGACCCGTTGGGGGAACAATGGGCTTTCCATTACGGAGAATAAGACCAAAGACAGTTGTACCGTAAGTCTCGTTGCGCCAGCCATGCGTAAGCTTGCCTCGGGATTTGGGGATTATCACGCCAGCGGTGACATGGCGCCTGACTGGAAAGCCGGAGACGAAACAACGATTCGGTTCCGTGTCTACGTATTTGATGCCCATCAGATCCCGGATGTATTGGATAAATATATGACGATCCGAAAAGAGCTGAATGGTCCGAATCAACCCCGTAATTTGGTGCCCATGAGCAAATTGCTGGACTTGGGACGAGGGATCTGCAGCCATAATTTTATTCGCGTGCCGGCCGGCGCTTATTATAAACCGGAAAATGATGAACACTTTCAGCTAGGGTGGGTAAGCGGTATGATGAATACCTATCCGATGCTGGCTTCGGGGGTGGAAAAAGAGCGCAGACGGGTGATGGAAGAACTGGATTTCGTGACAAGCAGTTTGCAGGGAAGGAGCGGTTATTTTTATGGGGGATGTCTGGCGACCGGCAAATTGCGTTCCGACAAGGAGGAGGCCGGTTGTCACATTACTACCGCTATGGTTCGCAAGAACGGGGATGCGCTCTTCTGGCTGATGAAACATTTGCTGTTATTCCGGGCACAGGGGTATGGGGATAGCATCAAACTGGCATGGGAACTGGCGGCCAGGAGACTGGCATCAGCCTTTACCACCACCTGGAAGAAAAACGGACAATTCGGCCAATATGTATTGCCGGAGACGGGTGAGATAGCAGTCTTTAATTCGACCGGCGGCGGTATCGCACCTGCCGGGCTGGTCCTGGCGGCCGATTATTTCCATAATCCCGAATGGTTAAAAGTTGCCGGAGACGCGGCTCTCTATTATTATAAAAGAGATGTGGCCGGTCAGGGTCTGACAGGAGGCGATTGCGGTGATATTTCGCAGGACGCCAATTCCGAATCGGCCTTCGCCTTCCTGGAATCACTGGTGGCCCTTTACCAATCTTCAGGAGAAGAGCGCTGGCTTAAAATGGCTCAAACTGAGGCGGCTCTTTGTGCAACCTGGGCACTTTCCTATGATCCCGTCTTCCCTCCAAACAGTACGATTGGAAAATTGAACGGTCATATGGCAGGCGCCGTATGGGCCAGTATTCAGAACAAACATGCGGCGCCGGGAATCTGTACTTCTTCGGGAGATTATCTTTTCAAATTATTCCGTATTACCGGTGATCACCGATACGCCGAATTGATCAGGGATATACAACATGCACAAACGGAAGCCGTCAATATGCCTGGGCATATTACTTCCGGCAATCTTATAGGCTCCTGTATGGAAAGGATCCAGCCCAGCGATGCAGAAAGCCGCGGGAGCACCGGAAACTTTATCGATACCCGTAATTCCTGGACTGAAACGGACGGGATGCTGATGGCATTGGAATTACCCGGCATTTATCTTCGTACCGACAAACGGGAGTTGTTTATATTCGATCATGTCGAAGCGAAGATCCTTCCCGGGGCATCCGATTATGTCAGGATGGAAATCCATAACGGAACGCCTTATGACGCGGAAGTGGCTGTTATGGCGGAGACAGGCAGCAAAGCACCCGTGCCCATGGGCTATACCGCATTCCTGCAATGGCCGAAGGTAAAGATAGAAGCCGGAAGGTCCATAGTAATAAGCGTGTATCCTGATGGAAAAGTAAAATAAATAAAATAAGTTTATGGTTATTCGTAAGAAGGGTATTGGGTTTATCATTTGCGTATCGATGGCGATGGGGTTGTTGTTCACACAGCAGCTGCAGGCACAGTGTGATTTTAAGACGGCTTTTTTATCGGTGCATATCGATGGGAGAGGATGGATTACCAGTATGAAAAATGTGTCCGGTCGGCCGGCCAGGGAATTCAGTCCCATCGGTAAGCCTTCTCCACTCCTTTGTCTTTACCGCTCGGATAGTGGAAAATATTATTATCCGGTGCGTGCGCATTATGAGGCTGGAACCGGACAAATTTCTTTACAATATGGGAATGGATCGACGGCTATCGTGTTGGTCGAAGAGGTGAAAGAGAAATTCATCCGGTTGACCCTATTAAAATTGTCTCCCGGAAAAGGGATCGACAGGATTCAATGGGGGCCTGTTCACACAAGTATTACCAACTTGCCGGGCGAAATGATAGGCGTGGCCCGGGATACGAGTGCAAAGGTAAATTATGCCATCGGCCTGATGACCCTGAATGACGCTACTACCGGAGGTCCGGCCGATACGCCAGGCGATATCGGCCCTTTCGAATATGTTATTCATTCGCCGGATGCGGCACGTTTTCCGTTGCCTGCAGGGTTGAAAGAAGGACATTATTTTTCGATCGGCGGAGACGGGATCAATGATGTGGCTTTTTATGCTCATCCGGAGGAATACTATCGGATACTGTATGGAAATGCAGCGTTGGTTGACAGTCTGGGCAGGATATCTGTAGTTTGTCATGCAGCAGACCGTACCCGTTCCCAGGAGATCCTGTTTTCACTGATGCCGAAGATGGAGGCCAACCGCCCGGTCCATCAGCAGCTGCAACCTATAGCCGGCACCGGGTTTATTGGATCGAAGGCCGCATTATGGGGCTGCCCCGATACGATCGCGCTACTGACGGTGATCAGGGATATCGTACAGAATGAAGGGCTTCCTTACCCGGTCCAGGACGGCAAATGGATCAAGGATCCTGCCCGTTATACTCCGGGTATACTCTGGAACGGAGAGCATTATGACAGTGTGATCAGTTATACCTCCCGGCTTGGGTTCCGGACGATAGAAGGTTGGAGCCTGGGTGAATATTATCCGAACAGGGCCGATAGAGGTGACATACCGTTAAAAATACCTTTTTCGTCAGGAGAAAAAGAAATTAGAGATTTTACTTCTCTTTCGAACAAAAAGGGAATATCCTTTGGCCTCCATACCCTGCAGAATTTCCTGCAACTTAAAATCAGTAGCGATGTAAGCCCTGTCCCCAATGACAGTCTGTGTTATTTGCAAATCAGGCTGCTAACGAAGACAATCGATGCAACTGATACGGTAATTGAAGTGGACAACCCAACCTTCCTGGATGAAGTAGCGGGATGGGAAGCCCATCCTGCCTCAGCCAATATGATCAGGATCGGACAGGAATTGATCCATTACGACGCTGTCAGCAAGACAAGACCGTTCGTATTGCAACACGTTACAAGAGGGTATTGGGACACTCATTCCGCTGGACATGAGAAAGGGAGCAAGGCCTATAAACTGCAAACCAATTGTTATGGAGGTCTTGTTCCCGATATATTCCTTCAGGATCGTTATGCGGAGTATTATGCTGATGTTTTTAAAAAGAACGGTATGCATTTTATTGATTTCGATGGGGAGGAAGGAATGTTTTATCAAGGATATGGCGAATGGTCGGTGAAGCGATTTTATGCGAAATTATATGCGGCGGCCAGGGAGCGGGGGATGGATGATCTTCGCATTACAGGGGCCACGTTGTCGGGAGGGGCCTGGCATTATCACAGCGCCTGGAATGTGGGCGGCGGCCGCAATATGTATATAACATCCGACAGGTCCTGGGGTATAGAAGGGAAGGATCTGCGCAATGTGACTTTTGCCAATTATTTCCCGTCCTCTTTTGGAGGAAATTTTGAACTTGGTCCGCATTCTACGGTTCAGGAATACGAAAATATCCAGGCGATTTCCGTGGGGTTGGGGGTGACCTATATGATGAATCTTACGGAGGAGTCGGTCGAGTCCTGTCCGGAGAAAAATTCGATATTTCAGGCGATAAGGACCTGGGAAAATGCAAGGGCGGCAGCAGCCTTCCCTAAAGCGATCCGCAAAGAGCTGGTCGACCCGGAACAATTTTTTCATTTGGAGGAAGTGGATGCAGACACCTGGAATCTGTATAAAGTGAATAAAGAAGGCAATAACAAGACGATCTATATACGACTGAAAAGATCCGCCGGATATTGAATCAGACGTACGGAAGACCCTCTCTTTTTATTATTCTATTTTAAAAAATTCATTTTATGTATTTGCAGCAAGCTTTTAATTGGGGTGTTTCCGGCCTTGGCCGGTTCTGTTGTTTCCTACTGGTATTTTTGTTTATGGAGGGTCAGTCGCTCAATGCCCAGGTATTGTTGCAGACCCGGAAATTCAGGATAGGGCTGGATAAGGAAGGAAGATTGACGGAACTTACCAGCCTGGAGACAAAGAAAAGCTTTCTGCCCGAAGGACAACATGCCGCCCTGCTGAGCATTGGAGCGAGTGGCAGGATCATAGCGCCGGAGTCGTTACGGTGGAACAGCCGGGCATCCGAGATTGATTTGACCTACCCGCTGGACGCCGCTGCCAAGGTTCATGTCACGTTAAAGGTGGTCCGGAACGACGACTATATCAGTCTGGAATTGACCAGGCTATCACCTTCTGACGCTATAGGGCTCGTCATCTGGGGCCCTTATCCCACTACGATCGGCGATACGGTCGGAGAAGTGGTGGGAGTAGTGCGCAACAAGGAATTTGCTATCGGGATTCAGGCCTTGAATATAAAGACCCTGGGAGGTGACCCGGGGACGGGAAATGATATACAACCTTCCTATGACTATGCGGGGCAGTCCTATCGCGGGGATGCGGCCAAACCGACCTCCTTTGGAAGTGTATTGCAGGCTTATTGCCGCAGCAGGGATAAAGACAGGATCATCGCGAACTGGGGGCATACCCAATACCTGGCGCCTGCATTTGAAGACGGGGGCATTGTCGGTAGTAAGCTGGCACTGTTCGGCACTGCTCCGAAAGAGGTTTTGTTGTTGATCGGGATGATCGAACAGCAGGAGCACTTGCCGCATCCGATGCTGGATGGGGTATGGGGAAAGGTTTCGCAAAAGGCTTCTGAGTCCTACCTGATCATGGATTTCGGCGTAAATAATGTCAGGGAAGCCATGGCCTTTACGCATCAGGCGGGATTGCGGTATTTGTATCACGGCGGCCCTTTTGAAACATGGGGGCATTTTACCCTGCACAAGGATGAATTCCCGGAGAACTGGGTCAGCTTAAAGAACTGTGTGGATATAGCAAAGACCGAAAATATACGTCTGGGTTTGCACACGCTCTCCAATTTTATCACGACCAATGATCCTTATGTAACGCCTGTACCCGACAGCCGTCTGGCCAGGGTAGGGTATTCAAAGCTGGCGGAGGATATCGACGCCATGGCAAAAGAAATAACGATCGACGATCCTGCATTTTTTAATCAGTTTCAAAACAATACGTTGAAATCCGTCGTTGCAGGAATGGAGATCATCCGATATGGTAGTGTATCCGGGTCGGCTCCCTGGAAACTGAAGGATTGCCAGCGGGGTGCCTTTGGGACCCTGGCTTCCTTCCATCGGAAAGGGGACAGTATTGGCAAGCTGATGGACCATGGCTACCAGGTATTCCTGGGCAACCATTCGCTTGACCAGGAGATTGCGGGAACGATCGCCCGGCTGTTCAACGAAACAGGGTTGATGCAGGTGTCCTTCGACGGGCTGGAAGGCTGCTGGAGCGAGGGGATGGGGGATTATGGGAAACAATTGTTCACGCAGACCTGGTATGACCAACTGAAAGGGGATTTGAAAGGGCGCGTGATCAATGACGCCAGTAATCCCGGACATTTTTTCTGGCATGTCTATACCAGGATGAACTGGGGCGAGCCCTGGTATGCCGGGTTCAGGGAAAGCCATCTGGATATCCGTCTGAAAAATCAGCAATTCTTCCGACGCAACCTGATGCCGGCCATGTTGGGATGGTTTAGTCTCAAACCGGAGACGACGCTGGAAGATATCGAATGGATGCTGGCGAGGGGCGCAGGGTTCGATGCCGGTTTCGCATTGGCGACCAGCCTGAAAAATTTGAAGGCGCATGGCCGCAAAGACGAGATCCTGGCGACGATCAAAATCTGGGAGACTGCTCGTCAGCAAGGCGTGTTCAGTGAAAGACAAAAGACGGAAATGCGGGATATCGCCAAAGAGTTCCACCTGGAGACTGCGTCCGAAGGCAGCTATCGGTTGTACCGTGTTTATAATGGCTACTTTACTCACGAGCAAAAGCTAAAGCAACCGGGAGAACCAGTATTCTCCACCTTCCCATTCCATAATCCCGCAGGCCGGCAGCCTGCCGCATTTATCCTGAGGATGGCACCAGGAGGGGACAACGATCCCGAGGTGACCTTCGACAACCTGTCCATCACCGTAAATCAGCAAGAGGCGTTGGTGTTGCCTGTCAGCCTGAAGAAAGGGCAGATTATGTATTGTGACGGGAAAACCATAAGACTATACGACAAACAATGGAAAATCCTGCAAACGATCGGGCTTACAAAGCCATTGCCTGAATTAGCGGCCGGTGACAATGAAATCCTGTTTGACGGGAAATATAGCGGCGAAAATGGCGCACCCGTAAAAATGGAGATCAGGGCAAAAGGAGAGGCAGAGCCGGCGGGAAAATAACCGCCTTTTTATTTAATGACATAACATAGAAAATTTTGAAACAAAAAATTTGCTTGTATTTATCCTTGTTATTCTTTATCAGCACATCTTCCTCTGCGCAGCAGCCGGTTGATACCTCAGTGAAAGAAATAGTTATTGTGTTTAAAACACATTTTGATATCGGCTATACAGATTTTGCGGAAGCGGTTGTTCAGAAATATAGTACTTCGATGATGGAAAATGCTTTCGACATCATTGAACGAAATAAGTATCGGGCTCCTGAGAAACAATTTGTTTGGACGGTTTCCGGCTGGCCGATGAGTCAAATGCTAAATCAGCGTTTACCCGCTACCAGGTCTAAGGTCGAAGGAGCCTTAGTCAAAGGACGTTTTGTGATACATGCATTGCCTTTTAGTATGGAGACTGAATCCAGCGATCCTGAAATGCTGGTTCGGGGCCTGAATATTTCATCAGGTATTTCACGTAAATACGGTTTGCCTTTGCCCTACGATGCAAAAATGTCGGACGTTCCAAGTCACTCCTGGATATTGGCGACACTTTTGACTCAGGCAGGTGTTAAAATTCTTCATATAGGATGCAATTCGGCATCTTCATCACCGGAAGTACCGGTTTTATTTTGGTGGGAAGGACCGGATGGCTCAAAATTAATGACCATGTATTCAGAAAAGTATTATGGTACTTCCTTGCTGCCGCCCCCAAACTGGCCATATAAAAGCTGGCTGGCTATCATGCAGACAAATGATAACTCAGGACCTCCTACACCTGAAAACGTAGATAATATTTTAAGGGAAGTACATCAAAATGCCCCGAATGCAAAAGTAAAGATTGGACGGATTTCTGACTTCTATGATGCGATTATCAAAGAAAACCCTCAGTTGCCTGTCGTTCGGGGAGATATGCCCGATACCTGGATACATGGGTTTATGTCCATGCCAAGGGAGGTGAAAGATTCCCGCAGGGTTAGTAAGGATCTTTTTGCATTGGAATCTCTCAATACCTTATACAACTTATGGTCAACTAAAGGGTATGACATTTCCGGGCTACTATCGAATGCCTATACCAATAACCTCCTGTTTGATGAACATACTTTTGGCATGGCAATGAGCCATGGTAACAATGGTACCTGGTGTTATGGAGATGAATTTAAAATGCAAAGGGCAAAGGGCGCATTTGATGATATTGAAAAGTCATGGAAAGAAAAGGCAGACCGGGTGTTTGCAGCTGAAAAAGTAGTAACCCCTTCTTTGAACCGCCAATTACGGGAATTGGCCGGAGATGTGAACATAAAAGGTAAGCGGATTTTTGTTTATAATCCGCTGCCATGGAAAAGAAGCGGGGTGGTAACTATCAAAGAGAGTAGTTCATGGAACCTGGGTACTGCAGTGAAAGACATTGAAACAGGGGAGATCATACCTGTTTCCAATGAAAAGAATCTCATTCAATTTGTAGCGAACGATATACCACCATCCGGCTATCATAATTATATACTGGTGAATGAAGCCCTTTCACCTGTTGAAGGGGAATTTTTAGTAAACAAATCAGCCAAAAGTATAGAGAACAAGTACTTGAAAATACAATTTGACCCTGCTAAAGGAGTAATAAGCTCAATTGTAGAAAAAAGCTCGGGTAAGGAAATGGTTGATGCAAAAAGCGAATATGGATTTGGTCAATATTTATACGAACGTTTTAGTAAGGAAGATGCCGGGAACTATGTTAAAACATACGTAAAAGCCAGTCATGAATGGGCTGATGATGAATTAGGCAGGCCGAATTTAACGGAAGGACCGCATGTAACTGCAAAAGGGAGGGGTGCAAAAATCATTTTTTCAAAAACCCCTGTTTCCGTAAGCGCTACCCTGCTTTTTGGTGCATCAACCGATCTTCCGCACAGTTATAGCATTACGGTAAGTTTATACAAAAACAGGCCTAATCTGGAATTGATATGGAACATCAACAGCAAGCCGGCAGAATCCTGGCCGGAAGCCGGATGGATAAGCCTGCCCTTCCGTGTCAACAATCCGACATTTAAATTAGCAAGGCTGGGAGCAGTAGTAGACCCAGCCCGGGATTTTATTAAAGGAAGCAATTTCGACTATTGTTTCCTTAACTCGGGCATGTGTGTAATAGATAATACCGGAAATGGATTTGGACTTTCCACGCCTGATGCTCCCGGCGTCAGCCTTGACCGGCCCGGGTTATGGAAGTATTCAAGGTATTTTATTCCTCAAAAACCCAATGTCTTTGTTAATCTGTACAATAATATTTGGAGTACCAACTTTACGGAATGGATTGAGGGTTCATGGTCTGTAAAAATTAGCTTATGGTTTACAGACCATTTTAATAATGAAAAATCTATTATAACGCCATCGGAAGAATTCCGGTCACCCCTTTTGTCCGTATTGGCAGATGATAACGGTGGAAATCTGCCTGCCTCTGCCGCCGGTGTGCAACTGTCGCAAAAAGGAGTATTGATAACTGCATTTGGAAAAAACCCTGATGGTGATGGGACGATATTGCGTTTGTGGGAGCAAGCGGGAATTTCGGGAAAGCTTAGAGTTACATTACCAAAAGACATGAAAGTAGCAAAGGCCATACCTGTGAATTTGCGGGGAGAAATAAACGGCAACCCGATTAATATTATAGCAGGAAAATTCGAATTTAATCTTAATGCCTATACCCCGGCGAGTTTTGTTTTACAATAGCATGGGAATGGGTTTTTGTCAAATAAGTGTTAGTATCCGGGCCGGTTTTTAGTGTATTTGCAATTCTAAAATAGTCCGATCATGTTTATGCTCCAAATGAAAAAATATATTTCCTATGCCGTATTCAGTGGTTGTCTGGCATTTTCGGGTCTATCCCGTCTGCATGCGCAGACTCAGGGGCTGGTTGCATCTACCGATAACCGTAATCTGGCAGCTGAGATCATGGCGGATACCCGGCTGGACAGTATAGAAGCGAGGGCCTTGCAGTTATTGCATGGGTTCAATGCCGGCACGTCTTACGGAGAGGTCTGGATCCGCGACTTCAACACATTCATCAACGGGTCGATGCGGGTGCAGCCCCCGGCGAAGGTGAGAGAGATGCTGTTGCTGTTCTTTAAGCTGCAGGGGGCGGACGGGAATATCGTCGACGGTTTTATCGATTCGACCAAGGCGAATGTGGCGTATCCATTCCTGTACAGCCCACTGGCGCCGGGTTGGGCGGCACATAAGAACACGGTGGAGACGGACCAGGAGTCTTCATTGATCCAGGCGATGCGGAAGTATATCCAGGGCACAGGGGACAGCGCGGTGCTGCGGGAGGTGATCGGCGGAAAGACGGTGATCAGCAGGATGGAGGCGGCCTTGCGGTATGTACGGCATTATCGGTGGAGCGAAAAGTATGGGCTGGTTACCGGTGCTACGACCGTAGACTGGGGCGATGTTCAGCCGGAGTCGGGTTGGGGAGTAAGGATCAACGACCATACGAAATGGGCGATCGATATTTATGATAATGCGATGTATGCGTTGGCGATCCGGGATTTCCAGGCGGTCCTGCCCCGTGACTATAGAACCGAGGAGAACTGGTCGGCTGTCGGAGTAATGTTGAAACGGCAGGTCCGGAAATATTTGTGGAAACCGGACATGCAGAAATATATTCCGCATTTGTATCTCGACGGATCGCCGTTCCCGGCTTTCCTGCGGGAGGAAAGAATGCTGTTTACGGGTGGATCGGCCTGTGCGATTCTGGCGGGGTTCAATACCAAACAGGAGATTGCGGCCATCAATGGCCAGATGAAGACGGCAGCGGCCAGCGAGCCCTTTGCGACGATCGGCGTGACGGTATATCCACCTTACCCCGACATCGTTTTTCCGAATATGAAGGCCTATATCTACCAGAATGCCGGCGACTGGACCTGGTTTGGCGGGCGGATGATTGTAGCGCTGGCAGAGAACGGATACGTGAAGGAAGCCTGGGAGGAGTTACAGCCAATAATTGCAAGAACAATAAAATACAACGGCTTTTTTGAATGGTATGATATTAAAACCGGGCAGCCAAAAGGATCGGGGGATTTCCGCGGAGAGGCGGGCGTTTATTACGATGTGATCCAGATCCTGCGGAAGTGGGCCAGCAGTATATCAAAATAAATAATTTCACTCCTGTGTTATGAATAATATTTCACCTGCTAATGTTGGTACGGTAATTTTTTCACCATTCTGCTTCCATCCCTTTCTGATGGTGCTTTTGATGATGAAGGTTTTTCCTTCCCAAGGATTTTTAATAACGCAATCCAGTCCTTTTTCACTTACTATCTTCAAGTATTTAACAGTATTGTTTTGTAATTCGGACGAAACCAGGAAAGCACCGTCACACCTGATATTGGAAAAGGCAGCATACTTTTCTTTAGGCCAAACAGCAAATACACGCAATGTCTTTTGGTTTGACATGCATAACATTTCATTAATGGTATTGGGCACCGTACTGCAATTCTCGATACCATGCGGATTATTTAATTGAAACCCGTTGGGATAAGTATGTAAACTGTAATCATGAAGTTTAGCAAAAATAGTATCTGCATTATAACCTACCCTCACCGCAGCCGGGAAAAAACTATTGGAGCCATTAATATCCATCCACCTGTTCATTACTGTAATCGTATTTCTGGCAATCTGCAGCAGATTGCTATCGCTTTCCATCCCAATTTGCCCGGCAGGATAAATATGCTGGATGCCAAGGGTATTGTCATCCCACCAGTCTGTTCCTTTTTCGCTATACCTGAATACGGTTTTGCCGTTTCTAACCTGTAATGTATATTCCGAAAGATGATTCATCTTCTCTTTCCAATCTTCCCGCAACGCTGTATCTGTGTTCAGCAATACACTCATGTCAAATGCAGTTCTTAATATCATGGGTACCAACCCCAGGGAAAGAATGGGATTAACTGTCCCGTAGGTACCTTCATGGATGGCATCGTTTTCAATAATGTAACGGTCTCCTTCTTTCTTCAGATATTGCTGCCAGAATATGGCCACAGACCGGATGAACGGATATACATGTTTGGTAAACGAATAGTCATAGGTCTTATAAAAGTGCATGGACATAGGGACTGCACAATAGGCCGCATTGCTTTTTTGTCCAAAAAACAAACCCTCGTCCTCTGTTTTATAATTCATGAGTTTATTCTTGCGGGTAGTTTCTATGCCTAGTGGACCAATACCAACCGGGTATAACACTCCATCCGGAATTTGGGCAATCTTTTCCGAATAGTATTTTCCTCTTTGTATAAAGGCCAGCAAAGGCTCGTAGTAAGGCATTGCCTGCCGCAAATGGTTCGATGATAACAAGCCATAAAATGGCGCTGTATAATTGTAATTGAGATGATAGTCTCCATTCCAGTTAGGGATTTCACGCGTTGTCCAACTACCAAAAATGCCTGGTGGAAATGTAGGATCACGACTACAGGATGCCAGATTGTACTGAGACCTGTAGTATTGGTGTTCAATGATGGAGTCTTCAATATTTACAAAACTTTCGTTCCAGAATTGGCGCCACCATACCTGATGGTCGTTTCGGACATTTTTAACCATTTGGAATGATGTATGCTGAGCCTGTTTCAGGACCGATTGAAGACAATCGGGATCCTTAAAATTGCTTGACAGTGCACAAACCATTACAATTTTCTCACCTGTTCTGAGCCAAAACACATTCGATGACTTTCCAATTATTTTTATGGCGGCTGCCGCCTGGGTTTGAATGCTTACATCATTGATAAAACCACGCTGAATCCATTGCACACCTTGTTCGTTGTTTCCAGAAGAGGTACTGTCGGGGAATTTGTTTTCCAGGGGGGGATTTACATAGAACTGATCGGCCTGAGGCAACAATAATGCAGCCTTACCTTCTATTGATTTTTTGCCATTATTTTTTATCTCGATAATCAACCAGTCTTTTGTGGCAGCAACTTCGGATTGAAAATGGACGGATACATCTCCTTTGGTAAAATCTGTAATCGTGGTGGCATTGTATAAATCCTGTTGTACTTTATAGGAAGCAGATTTTAATAAAGGGATATCAATCTGCAATTTGCCCAGCACCGCAGGAAAGGATTCATTATATCCCGATTTCAATCTCCAGAAATCATTGCGAGCCAGGTAATAAACTTGTTGCTCCGGCTCTCCTGCTATTACCACGGCAACAGAGCCATTGCCTAACAATGGACCATCAACTGCCACCCTGCCGGGGGTTTTGGAAGGAGGCGATGAAAAAACATTTTTGTACTTGCCAATAATCTGATCCGGAGATCTCATTTGAGCGTGAGCGCCGGAAGCAAGTATGGCGACGCCTGTTAAAGTGCTCCCAAATATTTTCAATAATACTTTTTGCATGATACTTTATTTTAATCATCATATCGGCCTTATCCAAATGGCTTGCCCACCCGATGCAAGCAAATGCACATTTAATACAGAGGATGCGCCAACTATCGCTTAAAGGTCTGCGCATGGTAGCTGTTGCGTATGCTACTGCGTTCTCCATAAACCGGTTTCCATAATTCATCTTTTGAAGTCTGGCGAACCGATTGGAGACTTAACCCTTCTTGCCAGCCATCAACCCCCAGGGTGGATGCTTTGATAATTTCCTTTTGCTGATACTCAACTTCATATTGGATAATACGCTCTCCTGTAACGAATAAACGAAACCGAATGTTACCATCCGGTGATTGTAAGGTGGAAGGAACCTGGGCAACTGTTCCTATTGTTGCCGATAATAAAATAAGCAGAAAAAAAGGTCTGCACATAGTTGAAGTATTTTTTTAATATATATATAATGACTCTTCCCATTCCGTAGCTACTACAAAATGGGAAGTTAACCAACATCTTTTATTCAAGGCTCAACTTTTATCATCTATCCAATCCCGTTCAGCCTATTCATAAGGATGTGGAATGTATTCATTCTTCAAAGTACCGTCCTTATACAGTTTCAGGATAGCATAACCGGGAGGCGTTTCCAGGTAATAACCGGTTCCGGCCGATTCTTTATCCCCTTTGCCCCACCAAAATCCGCTCATGGCCCCGTTGCAGAGATATCGAACGCCGTTGTACTCACAGTCATCCTGCAGGTGATTGTGCCCGCTCAGACAGGCCTTAACCTTGTCCCGATGCGTGTAAAACAACTGTTTCAGTTTTTTGTTATCCGAATGCAAACCACCTACCAGGTTGCCGGTGATACCCAGGATTGGATAATGCGACATGACCAGTACGGGCGTTCCCGCAGCAAGGCTGCCCAGGTCCTTTTCCAGCCATGCGAATTGTTCATCATCCAGGGACACATTGGCATTATTGCTGTCCAGGATAATAAAATGCCAGCCTTTTTTGGAGAAGCTATAGTAGCGGGATGGCATGCCGACTCTTTTGATCACATAATTTTTTCCATACATCTCATCCTCTTTGGACGGTGCGGCCCACCACATATCATGGTTACCCAGGCAACTGAATACTTCATAGGACTGGAGGCTCTTCATACTTTGGTCCCAGGCAGCCCATAATTCCAGCACGCGTTCTCTTTTGATATCATTATAATCTGCCGACATGATGGAATCGCCTCCGTTCAGGAAAAAATCTACCTTATGTGTTTTGATTTGTTCCAGTATACCGGTGAATTTCTCCGGCACCTTATCCTTGGGATGAATATGTACATCGGTGATATGAGCGATGGTCAGTACGGGTATGCCTGAGCTGGCTTCAGCTTCTTCAATGGCCATTGTATTGCCGGCGATCGCGTTCTTGCTGAGAAGGGAAAGTCCTGCAACCCCCAAGGTCGCCTGTTTCAATAAATCTCTTCTTTTCATTTCATTCAATTTTTATGTCCTGGACTTTTTATGTCTTGGGATATCCTGAATATTACCATCCGAAGATCTGCTTCAGATTCGGGTTTAATACCGTTTCCGTCAGCGGGACCGGTCTGTAATAGTATTTTGGGTCGAGAAATTGTCTTGGTCGGGTATCGGTAATCGTAGCACCGCCATTGATCCCATTTTGCAGGGATACGGTGACGGCATCGCTGTACGTACCCACATTGTAATAGATCAGGGGAACACCTAATGAATTCTTTGGCGCCGGAGCGGGAATGGGATCATGGGTGCCGATCAGGGCAATATCGGGGACGCCATCGCCGGTCAGATCATATTGTCCCAGCCCGGGGAAATACATGCCCTGGGGAATATTGGTCAGGAGTTGACCGGCATGCCAGCGCATAAGGTCATCGAAGCGGAGGGCTTCGAAAGCCAGCTCCACCCTGCGTTCCCTGCGGATCTCCAGAATAACGCCCAGGTTGGCGCCGCTGACATCCGGGTATTGGGTGCTCATGAACGGATCAGGATTACCATTGGCCGCAGCCATATTCAAAGCTGGCATGCCTGCCCGGCTGCGCAAAAGGTTAACAGACTTATCCAAATCAGCCTGGTTCAGTGTGCCCAGTTCTGCGTTTGCTTCTGCATATACCAGCAAGGCTTCCGCATAACGATATACTGGAAAATCCGCACCGCCCGTAATATTGGGGTCCGTGCTGTTGATATATCCTTTCAACTGATGATAACCGCTAAAGCTGTTGCTTATTTGCTGGACATAGGCAGTAGTGGCAGGTTGCCGGACCCAACCCGGGTAGGCCAGGATCTGGCTCATGCGGGGGTCCCTGTTCTGAAACTCCTGTACAAACTGCATCGTTTGATATCCCGGAATGTCCGTAAAACGGGTTCCATCTTTCATGAGGAAGGTCTGAACCAGGTCCCTGGAAGGAGATTGTTCATAGGTACCGAACAAATACCCATTGTTATTTCCGTCCAGCTTCTTACTTACATCATAGACATTATTGAAGATCACTTCCTTGTTGGAAGACAGATCCTGGCTATTGAACAGGGTTGCATAATCCTGGCTGGAATTTCCTGTATTGTAGATGACAAATTTTCCGGATACCATTAAACTGTCTGCGATATCGCCGGCCTTTTGCAGGAAGGTATTGGCGGTACCTTGCAGGTTCAGCTCAGGATGGTATTTCCGGTAAGTGCCTTCATATAACGCTACACGGGCATACCCCATTTTAACCGCCCAGTTATCCGGCGTCCCGGAAGGCACGCTGGTACGAACATGATTGGAAGCAAATTCCAGATCGGCCATCACGCTATCCATGACCAGGGCACGGGGATCCCTGGGTTTGTACAGGGCGGAATCCGTCGGGGAACTGAAGGAATGGGAATACCAGGGCAGATCGGAATACCTTTTCACCATACCGTAATAAAATTGGGCCCGGCAATATTTGGCAATCCCCGCGTAATGGTCCTTTACTTCCTGGGGAACATTAGCCTTATCATAATTGTCAAGGAAATAGTTGGCCTGGCGTAAGGCAGAAAAATCCCATCCACTTGATATATTCTGTGCAGTCGGGGTACCGGACAGGACGGATTTGATCTCGACGGCCCCTGTCGTGACGCAGTTATCGCTGCCTTGTTCACTTGCAGCCAGGTAGTTGTCTCTTCCCGGCAGTGAAAACGCCCCGTTGGAAATCATCCCATTGGTATAAAGCAAGAGGTCCTGTTCGGTATTAAAGAATTGATTCGGTGCAATGGTCGTCTGGGGGTAACGATCCAGGAAATTCTTTGTGCAGGAGGATATCGTTCCCATCGCTGCCAGACCGATCATATAAATAGCTATCTTTTTCATTATTGATGTTTTGCGGATCATTCAAAAAAATTAAAAATCGAGATTTAATCCCAGCGCATATTTTCGCTGGAAGGGGTATGCCCAGGCATCCGTGGCATTTACCGCTTCCGGATCCACATATTGTTTGATCTTTGAAAATTCAAAAGGATTTTCACTGCTCAAATAGACTCTCAACCTATTGATCTTGTATCGTTGAGTTAAAATAGCCGGTAAGGTATATCCTATCGTCACATTTTTTATTCTCAGGTAGGCTGCATTCAACATATAACCCGTTTGCGGGATGTCCAGGCCAGAGCCATAATTATGATCTGCCAGCCAGGATTGCAGGACAGGATACCGGGAATTAAGATTGGCGTCGGCCAGGCCGAGCGCATTGTATGATTTCGAGTTCTGCGCTTTTTGTTGTGCCGTTTCGGATGTACCCCTGTAAAAGTTAAGGTTCCATGGGTAAAGGCCGGCGTAAGGCTGTTGGAAAGGGCCCCAGAACAGGTAGTGATGGGGATAATAATCCATTTTGGCAACTCCCTGAAGGAATATGGAGGCGTCCAGTCCATTCCAATTCATATCCAGATTGAATCCGAAACGGAATCGGGGACTACTGTTGCCGATTATACGCAGATCTTTGGGATCCTTTGCAGATATTCCCTGTTCAATTTTGGCATTGCCATCCATATCCGCATATTTCGGCCATCCGTTTACGATCGACAATGCCCCCCAGGGAACGATCGCTGATTCGTCGAGTTTGGCTATTTCACCGGCATTCTGAAATAAGCCGTTGCTTTTTAAGCCCCATATCTCTCCGATCTGCTGTCCTTCATAATAGGTGGATTTGCCATTCTGGTCTTTGAATAATTTCAGGGGATTATTGAACCGGGTGATCCTGGCACGGGAATCCGATAAAGTAAAACGGGCGTTCAGGCTGAAAGGTTTGGAGGCAACTTTGTATACATTCCTGTATGATGCTGAAAATTCAAATCCTTTCGTCGATTCATCCGCTGAATTTTGCCGGGGTACAGCGGTTCCCAGCGCGTTAGGCACAGGTTGCCCCGGTACCAGCATCCCTGAAGTATTTCTGACAAAGTAGTCAAAAGACAACTGCACTTTATCCTTCATCAGACCGATATCCGCACCGAAGTTCCTGGTCGTCACTTTTTCCCAGGTATAGGTCCTGGGATCGATGGATAATCCCGGGGCGTTCCTAATCACCGTCTGCAGATTTCCATTGATCAGGCTATTAGACAAACCTGTAGGCAGGGTCTGCAAATAATCAAAATTCCCCTGGTTGGGCGAGGATCCATATTGGTTACCCAGGCTGCCATAGGAAGCACGGAATTTTAAGGTAGGGATATAATTGGTCATTGCATCCAGAAATGGCTCTTTACTGGCTATCCATGCCCCGGATACGGAAGGGAAAAATCCCCAACGGTGACTGGATGGGAAACGGGAGCTTCCGTCATAACGACCATTGCCTTCCAGGATATATCGATCCTTGTAGGAATAGCCGATCCGGCCGAAATAACTGCGGGTGGCAAAGGAATGATAATCCGGCGTGACGAAGTTTGTCCCTGTAGTTAACCCCAGGTAGGGCAGGCCCGCTGATATCAGGCCATCCCTTTCGCTGGTCACTGCAGGATTGGTATAACTTTCCTGGTTATAACCCAGGAGGATCCGGATACCGTGGTCTCCGATTCGCTTATTATAATTGGCAAATACATCGAACACATCATCTGATATCGTACTATTCGTCTCCAGGACAGAACCTGTCCCTCCTGTGCTCCTTACATCATTCGGGCCATACCCGATGGAATAGGGGGTATGTACCGTATCGGCTTTATTGCTTTCCCGCTTGATACTGGCATCGGCGGTAATTTGCAGATCGCCATGCAGGAATATACCAACGACACTACCTATATTTTGAAAACCGAACATACCGGATACGGAATTACCCCCATTAACCTGGGAAGCGGCGAATTGACCTGCGCCGGTATTTGCCCAGGTGCCATCGGGGTTCCTGGCAACATCAATGGGCTTCAGATAATAAAGGTCGGTCAGGGCTGCGGATGGAATAGTGGATTTGGTTTGATAGAGGTTTAGATTGTTATCGAGTTTAAGCCATTTAAGCGGCATAAAATTCATGCGGGCTTTCAGTGCATACCGGTTCCAATCATCCCTTGCCAATTTATTTAATCCATTCTCTTTCGTATAGTTGGCTGACAGATAATAACCAAATGGCTGTTGTTTCGTTGTTTCGGTTGCTCCGCTGATGGAAATACTGTGATTCTGGGAGAAACTTGTCTTATTCAGGAAATAATTGTACCAGTTGTTATTACCCATATAATCCCATTGGGTTGGGTCGGTAGGCTTCAGGCGGGTATCGGGAAGTGAAGGATCATCCGACCGGTTCTTAGCCCATTGAAACTGATCATCTGTAAATTTGATATACTGCCAGGGAGTGTTATCGGTGGAGGTCTCCAGGATCCTGGCATAGATATAGGGATCCGTTATCGGTTGCGGCAATACGGTTGGCCTGGAAGAGCTGAAATAATTATTATAACTGATAACCGGTTTTCCCGATCCCTGTTTGGTCGTCACAATTACCACGCCATAAGATGCCCTGGCGCCATAAATAGCTGCCGAAGCTGCATCCCGTAAAACGGTAAAGGAGGCAACATCCGCAGGGTTGATGCGCATCAGATCTGCCGTAGTAGAGGCAATTCCGTCGATCACGACAAGAGGATCATAGTTTTGGCCGCTGTTGGAGATGGACGTGAACCCGCGTACGTTAAAACTTGGGGCAACTCCCGGCTTCCCTCCCGAATAGGTAATATTCAGACCGGGGCTAAGACCCTGCAACCCCTGGAAAACGTTGGCAATGGGACGATTGGCCAATTCTTTTCCGGAGATCTGATCAACCGCGCCGGTAACATTCATCTTTTTTTGGCTGCCATAACCAACCACTACAACTTCATTCAAACCGCTGGATGTCTCGGTTAACCTTACCACGAGGGAGATGAGACTCCCGGGTTTCAACGTATAACCGGACATAGCGGCGGCGGCGTACCCCACGCTGGTAAACGTAAAATGATAGGGCCCCCCGGCGGGTAACTTCGTGAATTTGAATACACCGGTGCTGTCCGACAATTTGTTTGTCCTGAAGTTCTTTCCGGGATAGATGGCTGTTACCGTCACCCCTCCGACAGGATGACCGGCCTGATCTTTCGTAATACCGGACACTCCCGCGGTTTCATCCTGGGCTTTCAATAAAATCGGGCATAAAAATGCGATTGCCGATAGACCCAAAAGATGCTTCCATTTCGGCCTTGATGCCTTAACCATATTCATGTTGTAGATTTTTTGTACGTTTTGGTAATAGAATCCCTGTCCGCTGTCAGGCAACGGTCTGACCGGTTAGGTTCTCCCTCCGGTTTGGGTCTCCGGATTAGATTTTAATTAGTGCTGAATGCTGTTTTAATTAATGCTGAATGCTTTTCAGGATGTAGGTTTTACCTTGTAGTGTGACGGATAATTCATTAAGCAAGGCGATCTCGCTCAATATGGAATCGATAGGTTCGGATGTATTGATTTCGCCAAAGAAAAATTTATTACTCATTTCCTTTTCTGAAAACCGGATCCGTACGCCATATATGCCTTCTAATTGCAGTAATACCCGCTTCAGGGAATGATCATTTTCTTTTGCCATGTCCTTTCTTCCGGAATCATCACCGGACCCAACAAACACTTCTGCCGTTCCTTCGTGTTTATCATAGATCAATTCATTACCGGGTAATAAAAAGGATTCTTTTTCCTCCTTTCCGGTCTCTTTTCCGGTTGATCTTACGACCACTTTTCCTTCATACAGTTTTACTTTTATAAAGGATCTTCTCTTATCATATTCAATAAGAAATTTGGTGCCCAGTGCCGAAGTCGCCAGTTTTCCGGTAAAAACGGTAAATGATTTCGTTCTGTCATGCGCTACATCGAAGCAGGCGGTTCCATCCAGGTAAATATCCCGCTTATTGTGTTCAAAGGGTTCCGTATAGCTGATCCCACTATGGGGCTGCAGCGATACCCGTGACCCGTCCTTCAGCACGATGGCCATGACCTTGTCCGTTCTGTTCACTTTTTGTTGCTGGATTGGCCGGTTTTCAAGATTGACCGGAGCCTTTTTACTTGCCACGGTATCTCCGCGATTATTTCCCATCTTCATTATTCCCAACCCGGTCACCACGATGACCACCGCAGCGGCAACCCAGGCTTTTAGCTTTCTGAAGGAACGGTATTTTTCATAGGTCGCCAGCCGGATCTTTTCCTGCATTCCGGTTGAAACTACCGGATGCAGGCGTACTCCATATTGGAATTGCTCAAATTCTTCATCGCTCATCCATTCATCAAGTGATTCCGGATGTTTACGCAGGTATTCCCTTACCCGGGCAGACTCTTCCGGGGTGGTTTCCTGGCTAATAAAACGTTCATACAATTCTTTTGATATCATTTCCTTTCGATGTGGATGCGCTGTATAAGTGAATGTTCTGTATAGTTTACGTTTGCCGGGATAACTATCCCCTAGCCGGGGTCTGTTTTTTTTATATTTTTCGGGAGAGTTCGTTCCGCTATGAATTAGCGCCAGTTCATCAGGATGAGTAGATAAAGCGGCATTGATTTGCGAAGATGTCTGATGGCCTGCGTAATATGATTTTCAACGGTCTTTGTGGAAACGGACAATTCCGATGCTATCTCTTTGTTGGACATTCCACTGATACGGCTCATTTCAAAAACGCGGCGGCGCACGGTTGGCATGCCCTTTATGGCCGAATGGACAACGTTCATCAGATCGTTCTCGTTTATTTTTTCAAGGGTCTCATTGGAACTTCCGGAACCGGGAATAGACAGGGAGGCGTATTTTCGGGTATGGCTGGCGGCCACATGTTGTTTGCGCAAAAAATCGATCATGGTCGTCTTGGCGATCCGGAAAACCTGTTTCGCCAAAGGAATATCCGGGTTCAGGTTGGTCCGGTACCGCCAGATCTTTATAAAGGTCAGCTGCACGATTTCCTTAGCCATGAAATCGCTTTTTGTCTTGCTTAAAAAGTAGAAATAAAGCTTTTCATGGTATTCCCGAAACACTTCGTCGAATACGACCGTATTGCCGCCTTGTAGAAATGCTATTACTTCCAATTTCTTTTATGAATTTATTTCAAACCGCGAATTTCTAATCTTTAACCTGAATATCAACATTAACAGATTGTAAACTTAATAATCCTTATTACTGCGATATGCGGGGGCACATGATAAATAAAAACCGGGAGAAAAACAATACGCAAACGTTTGTGTGAAATCAAACTATGCCGCCTGTCTCACGGAAGGGATCATGATAAGATCTTCATACGGGAGTTTAGTATGACCTGAGGAGATCCCTGTTACAAGATTGCGCAAACGTTTGTGCAGCATTAACTCATTTAAAATTCTTTTATGATCCCTACATTCGTATAGGATTAAGACTGGCAGATCTTTTATGGTCTATCGGCAATAACTAGACGAAAAAATGAGAAAGATACTTTTATCTGTAATCGCGGCCTTATCCATAATAGGGTCGTTTGGTCAAAAGCCCATTAAAGATCCTAAACTATTCTGGTCGGAAACCTTTAAAACAGGGCAATTGCCGGATGGTTGGAAAAATGTCGATAAAAGCGGCCGGGACCTGAACTGGATCATTACCAACCAGCCCTATCCGGGTTCTTATCAATACCAGCAACAGGCGCCTCCTATCGCCTCCAAAAGCCGGGGTTATCATCTTCAGTTCCAGGCTGGTTATTTTGTTGACGAAGATCAGGAGCAGTGGGTAAAAAAGAATTGGCACCCGGATACCTGGATGCAGACGGGAAGTATCGACTGTTCAGGGAAATCCTCGGTTATTTTGCGCTTCCAGCATACTTTTAGATATAACCAGGACTCTGCTGCCCCCGGAGCAGGTTTGTTTGTAGGGGTAAGTACGGATGGCGAAAAATGGACAGATTATGATGTAATAAACGCTACGCCTCAGGCTACGGACATGTTCACGCCCATTAACCAGGAACTGAATATCACAAAAATAGCCGCAAACCAGCCTAAAGTGTATATCCGTTTTTACTGGAAGGGCTTTTATAGCTGGTACTGGATGATAGATGATATAGAACTCGCTGAAGCGTATGAAAAAGATCTCGCGATCGGACGGTTGATCTCCCACCATGAAGAAGAGAACAGTTTTACAAAAAAAGATATTTTAGCTATATCCGTTAAGAACAGTGGCACAAAAACTATTCAATCGGCCTTTAAAGTAGGTTGTACGATTGATGGGAAAAAGGAAATATCGGCTGATGTACCGGCAAATGATAAAGAAATTGGCCCGGGCGGGGAAATTACGGTAAAGTTCCCGCCGGTTGATTTAACAGACCGGCCTGGTCATACCTTGATTTTTCACTTGATTTACGAAGAAGATCAAAAGAGTTCCAATAATACACTTGGGATTAAAATAAATGCCAAAGAAACCAAAATCGGGAATTTGACTGATTTTAAGGCAAATGGAAACGAGTTTACTATCTCCGCAGGTTTGTCTGCTTTTAAAGTAATTTTTTACAACAATGATATCTTCCGGATCTGGATGGCCCCGGACGGCGAATTCACCAACCCTGCAGGCAATGATATCGTGGTCAGTTATGCTGTTAAGAATCCCGGGGTCAAGGCTTTGGATAATGGAGACTATTTTCGGATAAGAAGTACCGAATGCGTGGTACGGGTATATAAGAAACCATTGCGTTTTGCCCTATATGATGTTACCGACACCAAACAGGTCTGGGAAGAATCAGAACCCCTGACGGTTGGCTCAAGAACCATACAAAGTATGAAGCGCAGTGCGGATGAATATTTTTATGGCTGCGGTATGCAAAATGGGTATTTCTCCCATCGCGACAAAGAGTTACTGATTGAAAAAGGAGGGGGATGGGATGATGGCGGCAGATCCAACCCGGCGCCTTTCTATATGTCTACGGCTGGTTACGGCGCTTTCCGAAACACCTTTGATGCAGGCAAATACACCTTTAAAGAAAACCTTCGTTTTTCGCATAATGAAAACCGGTTTGATTGTTTTTATTTTTATGGGCCATCCTTAAAAAAGATCCTGGATGACTATACACAAATCACCGGCCGGCCTTTTTTAATGCCCCGTTGGGCTTTAAGTATGGGTGATGCCAATTGTTATAACCGGGGAGCAAAGGGTACGGAGACAAAAAATTATACCGGTTCCGGTATCACGGGTACGACACCTGATGTAATAAAACTGGTGGCGGACAAATATGTGGAGAATAATATGCCGCGTGGATGGATATTGCCAAATGACGGCTATGGTTGCGGGTATACTAAACTGGATTCTACGATTATGGAGCTGCATAAACGCGGATTCTATACCGGTCTCTGGACAGAGAACGGAGTGGAGCGAATTGCAAAAGAAGTGGGCCAGTATGGTTCGCGGTTGGCTAAGCTGGATGTCGCCTGGGTTGGCCCGGGGTATAAATATGCGCTTGACGGATGCAGGGCGGCTTATGAAGGAATAGAGAAAAGCTGCGATGGACGCGGTTTTATATGGAGCGTAATGGGCTGGGCGGGTACTCAGCGATACTCTACCATATGGTCCGGTGATCAGAAGGGCAACTGGGAATATATCCGTTTCCATATCCCAACGGTCATCGGCTCTGGCTTGTCCGCTCAAAATGCGGCAACAGGGGATGTCGATGGCATTTTCGGCGGCAGCGACTCCACCTATGTAAGAGATCTTCAATGGAAATGTTTTACCCCTGTGCTGATGGTAATGAGCGGATGGGCCAAAAAAGACAAACAGCCTTATGTTTATGGTGAACCCTTTACGTCGATCAACCGGAAATATCTACAACTGAAGATGCGTCTTACTCCTTACATGTATACCTATTGCGAAAAATCTTACGAGACCGGGGTACCGACCAGCAGGGCCATGGTATTAGAATATCCGGACGATCCGGTTACCCGGGATAAAAAAACGCAATACCAGTTTATGAACGGCGAATGGCTGCTGGTAGCGCCGGTTTATAAAAGTGAAGGGAAAAGAGATAGTATTTATCTGCCAAAAGGGACATGGTATGATTTCTGGAACGATGCGCCATTTGAAGGCGGCGTTTGGCTGAATAATTATCCGGCGCCCCTGGATAAACTTCCTCTGTTTGTAAAAGCAGGAGCCATCCTTCCGATGTACCTGGCCATGAATTATGATGGGGAGCGGAAAACAGATAGTCTAACCCTGGAATTATACCCCTACCTGAAATCATCATTTGATCTGTATGAGGATGATGGATTGACCAGGGAACACCGAAAAGGCGCATTTACAAAGACCCTGATCCAAATGGATGCAACCAGGAATGTTACAGTCGATATTAAAGCCGGCCGGGGTAATTATCAGGGAAGAAACCTGACCAGAGTGTATTTATTAAACATTCATGTTAAAGCGGTGCCTAAAACGGTTCAATTGAACGGTAAGACAATGCCTGTTTACCGCGAACAATTGCAGTTCGATCTATCAGCACCGGGGTGTTATTTTAATTCACAGGAAAAAGAAGGCATCCTTCATATTAAAACGAAATATTTAAGCACTAAAGAGGATCAACAAATAAGGATCTCGCTGTAACCATATTGGCAGAAGATCAAAAAAGCATTCAATAAAATCAAGATAGAAGTGGTGGGGGCGTCTTCATTCGCATAATTTTAAACATGCAAGCTGAACGTCTGATATTGGGTACTGCAGGATTGGGAGGAGCTTGGGGAAAGGTGGATCCGGAAGAGTCTTTTGGAACGATCCTGTATGCGCTGGAGTATGGTATCGGTGCGATTGATACGGCACCGGCCTATGGAGATGCGGAAGTACTGGTTGGAGAGGCCTTGCGTCACTGGAATGGCCGCAGGCCCCAGGTCAGCTCGAAGGTAGGGCGGCTTCAGGCCTATGCGGCAGATAACGGGCGTTATAATTTTACCGACGATGGAATGCGCCGGAGCGCGGAGTCCAGCCTGAAGGTGTTGGGGGGAGCGGGGCTTGATATTTTATTTTTGCATGACCCGGAGGCTGCGCCCTGGAAAGAGGCCGACCGTATTGTCGGGACGATGATTCGATTACGGGAGGAAGGATATGCGCGAAGGATCGGTCTGGGAGGCAATGCCCCCGGCTGGATGCATCGGTATGCAGGGCAGGGCATATTCGACGTCTATATGGAGTTCAACCGGTTAAATGCTTGTAATGTTACTGCTTTAGCCGATACCCTTCCATTTTGTAAATCTTTTGACATACCCTATTTCGCAGCCAGCCCCCTGAACATGGGACTGCTGGGAAGAAATTTTTCTGCCTTCTCCATGAACAGACCGGCTTGGCTGGATTCTCTGCCGGTTATGGTCGCGCGTGAACTGGATAGTATTGCTGACAGGTATAGTCTGGACTTGTCGGAACTGGCGCATAGATTCCTATTATCCTTACCGGGTGATTTCCATATCGTGCTTGGCGCTTCGAACAGACTGGAACTACATTCCAGCATTGGTTCCCTTGAAAAAGGACCTTTACCGAAGGAAATGCTAAAGGAGATTATGCAATATAGTATTGCTAATATGAAACAGTTAGGTTGATCGACTATATTACGAGGCATTTGCGTCGCAGGCCACCCGGGAATAGGTTACCGGTATTGCTTGAGAAAATCACGGGGTGAAACGCCTTGAACTTCTTTGAAGTGTTTGTTGAAATTAGACAGGTTATTATATCCGCTCTCATAACAAGCTTCGGCAACATTGTGCTGGCCCTCCAGCAAGAGTCGTGATGCATGACCGATACGGACATCCTTAACGAAATCTATCAAGGTGCGATTGGTGCCGCGTTTAAACAGGCGGCAAAAAGCAGCAGAAGACATGGCCAGCAGACTGGAGACATCCTGAAGACTTATATCCTCTTTGAAATGGGCGAAGATATAATCGAATACCTTATTGAGTTTTTTGATTTCTCCGGAACTTTCGGCCGTATTGAAATATAAGGAAGATAAAACCACCGACTCCGGAGATTGTGCCAGGATATCCAGGAGCTGGAGCATCAATGCGGCCCTGCTTAATCCTGAATCAAAGAGCATTTGCTGCATGACCTGTTTGGCCTGGATGATGGTCGGCCCGGTAAATAATACTCCTTTTGCCGCTTTATCGAACAGGATATTGAGCTGTTTGGCCTCCGGTTTGTTCAGTAATTGCTGGCCAAGAAAGTCGGGAAAAAAATGGATGACGATCGCCTGTGGCTGAACCAAGGGATCGATAGTCTTATAATATTGCCAGCAATGCGGGACATAACTGCCGAGCAATACCAGCTCAGGCCCTTCGAATTCGTGAATATGGTCCCCGATAAAACGTTTACCGCAGCAGTTTTCCAAAAGAGCTATTTCGAAATTTAAATGAGACTTCAATTCAGTATACCTGCGCATCTCCAGGACCTCCGACCTTATGGTGAAGGATTGATCCGGAGGGAACGTAAAGTTTTCATATATATACCGCATACATCTACTCCCTCAAGTTTTGGTTTGCTAAAATTAGTAAAAATGATGATACGAAATGCGATCGGTTGCAATTGAATTTTTGTGCAGCTCCATATTGAATAAGATTTATCCTCCGTTGAATCCCGGTTACTAAAAATTGAAATAAAGGGGGTTTTGTATACTCCATCATTTTTTACGCTTAAATTGTCTGCCTAAACGAATATTATGCGTCTTGGCAAAATAGGTGGCATCCTGCTTTTTATCCTGTTATCTCTTTTTCAGGCCCGGGGGCAACAAGGAAACAATTCGGCATTAAAAAGTAAATTAAAATACCTCCTGGAGCAAAACGATTTTTTCAGATTGCAAACCATCTTTAATCGGGAAGGGAACAAATTGACGGAGAAGGACCGGCTTTATTTTCAGGCATTTATTGACAATGCCTTTAACAGATGTGAGGCATCTGTCCGGGAGATCGATAGTTATTTAGATTCCTATGGAAAGGATACGCACGATACTATTAAAGTGTCTTTATTGTCCTGCCGGATGGACGATTATTCCAAGATCTATGATTACAAGCTTGCCGGCGAAACAGGTGAAAAATTGATAACTGAGTATGAAAAGGCTATGCCTGCCGATCAGTTGGCCACCTTCAAAAACAGTACCCAACTCTGGAAATTCCTTTCTTCCATTCCCAGGCAGAGGACCGTTCATAAGACCAGCCGAATCTCCTGGAAAAGAGATAAAGTGGGGTTGGTCAATATCCCGGTCATGGTAAATGACCAAACCGATTCTTTTGTGTTTGATACGGGAGCCAATATTTCGACTATTAGCCAGAGCTATGCCGATAAACTTCATCTTCAGATCATTCCTGGTGTGATCGATCTGGGCAGTGGTACTTCCATTGTAAACAAAGCTTCGATGGCTCTGGCAAAAAAGATCGTTATTGGAAATATCGAAGTGTATAATGTGGTCTTTATGGTATTACCGGATGATCAGCTAAGTTTCCCATCGCTTCAATATTCCATCCATGCGATTCTCGGATTCCCCGTCATCAGTCAAATGGGTGAAATCCATTTACTGCAAACAGGCACGATGGTTTTTCCAGAGACGCCTACCGCCAAAAACAATAATAACCTGGCCCTTTTTGGATTATTTCCGGTCATCTCGCTGAGAACGGACCAAGACACCCTTGCTTACCTTTTTGATACAGGCGGGCAAACTTCGCAGTTATCAAAAAAATATTTTGATAAATATCGGACGGAGGTTAGCCGGAATGGGAAGGAAGATAGTATTTCCTTGGGGAGCGCCGGAGGTTCCGTTAAGATTAAAGCATTTAAATTACCCGAGGTTAGTTTTTATACCGGCGATAAAAAAGTAGTTTTACAGAATCTGAATGTGCTGACCGCCGGTATTGGCGAGGTCGATCTCTTCTATGGCAGTATCGGGCAGGATTTTATCAGTAAATTCGATGAGTTGGTTATTAGTTTTTCACCTATCTATATTGATTTCAGGTAGCCTTTAATGTAAAGATGCTTATTATTACAGACCATTGCAGACCCTAACTATTTAACCTAAGGCATTTATTCATGCGATATATTTTCTGTCTTTTATGGATTTTCCTCTCAGCTACACTATGCGGAGCCCAGCGTATTACCTTTAATAAAGGTAATACGGTCAGCAAAAATTACTATGCAGAAATTCCCTATGAGTTTATGAATGGTTACCTGTATGTCACCGCTGAAATTAACGGCGTAAAACGAAGGTTCCTTTTTGACACCGGCGCCCCGGTACAGATCACATCTGAACTATTTAAGGAGTTGCAACCTGATGTTGTTAATACTATAGAAGTAAATGATGTTTCCGGAAATAAAGAGCATCTGGATATGGTTACCCTAAAAGAAATTAAATTACAAGGGCTATCTTTTACCGGAATACCGGCCTTGGTAGCAAATTCTGAAATTTATGCATGTATGCATATAGAAGGAATTATCGGGAGCAACCTGCTTCGTAATTCAATAGTCCGGATAGAACCCGGGAGACATGTTATTATTCTAACGGATGACGAAACCAAACTTCCCCTGAATAAAAAAAATGCGGTGCCCCTTGTTATCGGCGAGCCCCAAAGTTATCCCTATTTTATGATGGGGATTACCCCTAAAAAGAGCCAGTTGATTGGCTTTGATTCGGGTTCTCCCTATTTCCTGGTGATGGCAGAAAGCCATGCAAAGCCGTTTGTAAAAGATAATACATTTGAGAAGGTCTCATCCGGATACGGAACCAGCAGCCGGGGGCTCCTGGGGTTACAAAAAAAGGATAGCTTGTATCGCCTTAAATTGCCATCAATCACCATAGCCGGATCTGTATTTACTAATTTAATTACCGAAACCAATAAATCTAACAAAACCAGGTTGGGTACAAAAATATTGGATCACGGAATAGTGACTATCGACTTTATAAACCATTTTTTTTATTTTGAACCGACAACTGAAAATAATGACCTGGGTGAAAAATTATGGCCATTAAAACCTATTGTAAGTGATAATAAGCTTATAATAGGCGTGGTGTGGGAAAAGTTGAAAGGCCAGGTTAACGCAGAAGATCAAATCCTGGCCATGGATGATGTAACCAGTGAAAATATGGATTTATGTGAATGGCTTAACACCAGATTGGAACAAATGATGAACAAACAAACTACCATTCTCACCATT
The DNA here is from genome assembly GCF_054461575.1 of Flavitalea flava. Taxonomy (NCBI): domain Bacteria; kingdom Pseudomonadati; phylum Bacteroidota; class Chitinophagia; order Chitinophagales; family Chitinophagaceae; genus Flavitalea; species Flavitalea flava. Next base: position 13,717 of record NZ_JBTLQH010000012.1, on the reverse strand, counting down.
AAAGATAAAAATGGTAGTATCAGAAAAGTAGAGATCGTTAAAGATTGAAAAAGGAGGAAATGGTGACCAATCCCTTACAACAGTTTTTAAAACAGTATGCTGCACTAACGGATGAGGAAGTCCTTGATGTTTTGGCTTCCTTTACACCGATGACGACAAAACGGGGGCAATTCCTCGAGTCAGAAGGTAAAATTTGTAAACATTTGTATTTCATCAATCAAGGATGTCTCCGGATGTATGAGATTGACCAACACGGGAACGATATAACCGGGTATTTTGCGCTGGAGGACTGTCTGATGACCGCTTTTACCAGTTTTATCACCCAAAAACCTTCGAGAGATTTCTTGATATCCTATGAACCGGCTGAGCTGGAAGTAATCGATCGGAAATCTTTTTTTACATTAACGGAGAAATATGCGGGTTTAAAAATGGCCTATAATCGTCTGATTGAGTTTGCCCTGATCCATTCCCAGATGCGTATATATAGTTTCCTGGGTATGGAAGGCATTGATAAATTAAAATGGGTGATAGAACATGAACCCAAACTTTTGACAAGAATATCCAGTAAAGCCGTTGCCTCCTATCTGGGTATGACCAATTCTACCCTGAGCAAATTAAAAGCTAAATTGTAAAAACCTTGTCATAAGACAACATTTAGGATTTTTCTCCATTATACTTTTGACTCATTGGATAACAATTAAAAAACTAAACAATGAGCAAACCAATTGGAAAAGTCTTCCTGTACGGAGAGTTTCAGCTATCTGTCCCTTCTTTTACCAAAGAAATTTGGGTCCCTGTAAATGAGCAACTAAAAGGTGTCAAAGGTCTTGTAAATAAGACCTGGTTGTTAGGTATAGGTGCGACCACCGCTGGCGGTTTTTATGAATTCGATTCGGTTGAAAATGCAAGGGCTTTTGCCACCGGCCTTTATGCAGAACAGGCAAAGTCCATGAATGCCAGCTTAACCGTAAAGATCTTCGATGGAGATGTAAGTGAAGAGGGGAGCCGCGGGATGAGATCACCTTTTTATGATTAAGCGGCAATTCGGGAGGGTACCGAAATTAATAAAGGTACCCTCCCGAATATAACAGGGCTGGAAAAACTACGATCTGTATACGTCATTTTGTGTTACACATTCCTCTTTTTGAGTTATCACCCAGACATTGGGTTAGTCTACTTTTGTGTTATTAAAATGCATCGATAAAAATATCACAAAAAGTAAAAGCTGGTTATATTTTCAGCAACAATAAAGATACAATTAAATATGTATTAAATTCATTATCTTTTGGAGGTGGCGCGGTAAACCAGGTAAATATTCAAAAATGGTTTTCAATCGTTAACGCATGCCAGGTCTGTTCTTCATGCGCCTGCTGACCAGGCTATTGAACACCTGTTTCCGCCTTACACTATGGAAAAGATAAAAGATTTAAGCAAATGGGCTGAATACTAACCTATCATTTATTTTAAATTAAACCCCCATGATACATTTTAAATCAGTCAGTGAACTGGCGCTCGCCAATGGTATGGCACTGCCGGAGCATCCAATGCTGGGCCTGGTACGAATTAATGCCTCTACAAGCATGAATAATACAGCAGCTTATACAGGCGATTTTTATATGATTGGATTTAAAAAAGTAAAGGCAGGTTATATACTGTATGGCAGAACAAGGTTTGATCATGAGACCGGTTCAATGATCTTTATGAAACCCCGGCAGGTAATTGAAATGCGGAACCTACAATTTGAAGAAGATGGCTACATTTTAGTATTTCATGAAGATTTTCTAAATGGACATTTATTGCATGAAGACATTCAGCGATATTCTTTTTTTGAGTACGAAACCAATGAAGCGCTTCACCTGGCGCCAAAAGAAGAAAAGATTGTCTGGAATATTTTTCACACCATAGAGCAGGAATACAATAACAGCGAAGATGAATTTAGCAGGGAAATTATTCTTGCCGCAATCAACTTCATGCTTAAATATGCAGAACGATTTTATAAAAGACAATTCATCAACCGAAAACAACTTTCAGGGAAAACCGTTACGGAATTTAGTAAAACCTTACAGGAATATTTTAATGACGGCCATCTTATTAATAATCGGTTGCCAACTGTTAGCGATATAGCAGGCAAATTGAATATTTCTCAACGCTACCTCACCGACCTGTTAAAAATAGAGACCGGTAAAACTGCTTTGGAACTTATTCATATTATGCTGATCAACGAGGCAAAAAACCGGCTGAGAAAAAATGATAAAACAATCTCTCAGGTGGCATACGACCTCGGCTTTGAGAACATGTCTTACTTCTCCCGGCTGTTTAAAAAAGAGGCAGGTATGTTACCGTCCGCTTTTAAAAATAAATTCCTAAACTAACAACCATGAAAAAAGTATTGATCACCGGTGCAAGTGGTGGCATTGGGTTAGAAGTCGCACGCCTTATGGCAACAAAAAATTATCAGCTCACGCTCGTTGCAAGAAGTGCAGATAAATTGAAAAAAGCAGTTGCAGAACTGCCTGGCAGTAACCATTCCTTTTTTGTAGCAGACTTAACGGACACAACCGATTTGGATAAATTAGTATCCCATCTTTCTGCCAATAAATATGATATACTCATTAACAACGCAGGCGCCGGTTTGTACGGGCAATTCATAAACATGCCTCTGAAAGACCAATTAGACACCATGCACCTTAATATGGATGCAATCGTGGTGTTGTCGTATGCCTTTTTACAGCAGGCGAAATCAGGAGACAGTCTTGTGAATATAGCTTCACTCCTGGGCCATTCCTCTTTCCCCGGTGCATCGGTGTATGCAGCTACTAAAAGTTTTGTAGCAGGTTTTTCTGAGTCCCTTTGGTATGAGTTTAAAAAGAAAGGGATTTACGTTATGGGTTTCAATCCTGGTGCTGCCAAATCCGACTTTCATGTGCATGCTGGCAAGGAGGCAAGTGAGTATCCAGCCTTTGTACTTTCTACCGTTGAAGATGTTGCCAAAGAACTGATAGCAGCGCTTGAGAAAAGGCAGAAGGCAAGAGTGATGCAGGGTTGGAAGAACCGTATGATGCTGTTTGCTTTTAAATTCCTAAGCAGAAAAACAGCCATTAACATCATGGGGCAATTAAGCCCGGGAATGAAATGATTCCCCTATAAACCGAAATCATATAAAAGAGGCTATCTCGACTTGAGACAGCCTCTTTTATTTAGTAGGCGTTGTTGATCGGGTAGGAGAAGCTTTCAATTTCAATATTATCAAATATTTATTTTTTCATTTATGCTGTAATTGATAATCGGTATTTACATACATTCGCCGCATTTTAGAATAATTTATACCGTATTATTATTTGACATATATTTATATCAACTTGAATAAATCTAACTAAGTTGCTTAGCATAAAAGAATTAAAGGAAGGAGATGAACTTTACTTCAGAAAAGTATTTGATCAATACAATCAAAAACTTTATTTCTTCATCCTATACAAAACAAAATCAGAATATATAACAGAGGAAGTAGTACAGATGGCATTTACTAAATTTTGGCAATGCCGCCAAACCCTGAAGGAAGAGTACACTATTTCCACACAGTTGTTCAGGATGGCCACTACCATACTTATTGATTTTTTGCGAAAGTATAATACTAAAGATGCAGTAACTGCTCGTTTGGATGCAGTAAAATATGAAAAAGGAATTGACAGTACCAATGAAAAAATGAACGAGGCCGAATTGCAAAAGAGAATTTTGGAAGCCGTTAAAGATTTACCTCCGGTAAGAAAGCAGGTATTTGAGATGAGCCGCGAACAAGGTATGACCTATAGGGAAATTGCGGAAACCTTGTGTGTTTCTTCCAAAACAGTAGAAGCGCATATTTACAAGGCGCTGAAGCAGATTAAGAAGCATATCATGGTAATCGATTAACCTATTTTTTTACAACGAATAAGGGATAGAGTTAAAAAAAACGTACAATTACAAATAGAACATAATTTGATAACAGAGGAAATCATAATAAGCTTCTTTGAAGGCAAATGCGACGCCCGGGATGCTGCTATGGTACACGCATGGCTCAGTGAAAACCCGGCTAAATTGAAGGAATACATAGGAGTGGAAGAATGGGATGACTTTCAGCCCGCTCATGACTTATCACCCGATAAATCCGGTAAATTATGGAATAGCATTTATAAAAATATAGGTTCCCCTGAAGTTCGTTATTCAACCTTCAAATGGATGGCAGTCGCGGCATCCGTTTTATTGGTAGTAGGCCTGTCCTGGCATTTTATGTTAAAACATCAAAAGACAGGTATAATCAGTGAGGCAACTGTTGCACGCACAAAGCATATTTTTAATAATACTCTTCAAAAAATGGCGCTTACGCTAAGCGATGGTTCCAAAGTAGAACTGTTGCCTAACAGTACCTTATCATATGGCGAAAACTTTAACTCGTTAAAAAGAGAGGTAATCTTAAATGGCGAAGCAAATTTTGACATAGCTAAAGATGTCACCAAGCCCTTTTCCGTATATACCAATGCTGTTTTAGTCACTGTTTTAGGCACTCGTTTCACCGTAAATTCTTTTGAATCGAATAATGCCGCAAAAGTAATATTGCATGAAGGAAAGGTGATAGTAAAAATCTCCAATTCCTCTTCCCGGGACAATAAAAATGATTATTATCTTAACCCCGGAGATATTTTTATATGTAAAAAGGTAAATAAACAATCCCGTATCAACACGGCAGAGCATGTTGCAACCCCGGAGAATACCCAGGAGAATACACCGGAGAATAGGAATGGTTCAAACGATTCAATAACTGCCCGTATTTTACATCTTGAAAAGGATAAAGATGATGATTATGTATTCGACAACTTCCCTCTCGATGTAGTATTTGACCAATTGCAGATTATTTACAATACAAAAATCATATATAATAAAGCAGAACTGGGTAACCGGTCGTTTATTGGAAAAATAGATAAAAAAGATTCGCTTTACCATATACTCAAAAGCATTGCCCTTCTCAATAAATTCGATTTACATCAACAAGGTGAAAGCTTCATAATAAGCAATTAATTTATAAACCACCAGGATATCCTTGTGGCCGTATGGATCCCCCGGATAACCTGGAAGTCAGTTAGCTACAAATATTTTTTTTCTTAATTTTATCCCCTTTTAAGGGCAAACCCTTATTAAGTTAATATTAACAGTAAGGGGATGGTTCATGTAATGCGTATAATAAAGAGCCAAAATCTTTATAACGAAGCATAAGTTTATTTTTTATGATCAGATCAATTACCAAAATCAGACAGGTTCTGTATATCGTATTAATGGCAATCTGCTGTCATATTCAGTTGATTGCCAATGCGCAAAATATAAATGAAATAAAGGGCCAGGTAAATGACGAGAACGGGCAACCGGTTACCTACGCCTCTGTTTTTGCAAGAAACCAAACTACGGGCGTTAGCACAACTACACAAACAGATTCCCTGGGTATTTTTACTTATCACAATTTGCCAGCAGGAGGCCTTTATTCATTTGTTGTCTCACATATCGGTTTTCAAACGCAAACCCTATCCGGATATAACATAAAGACCGATGCCAACATATCTTTATTGATCAAATTAAAAGCGGTGGAGAATGGTTTAAATGAAGTTATTGTCACCGGCCGTGCCGGCGCTTTAAATCGTACCAAATTGCATACTAGCTATTCAGTTACCACTATTGGTTATAATGCGCTTAGCCTGCAGGCGCCTACCAGTGTCACCGAGTCTTTAAAATCGGTACCGGGCTTCTGGGTAGAAGCATCAGGCGGTGAGGCGAGCGGTAATGTAAGAGCAAGAGGCGTACCTGTGGATGGCTTCGGATCCATTCAGCTGCTGGAAGACGGTGTACCGGTACAACATGACCCGGGCTTAGGCTACCTCAATGGAGACCAGGCATTTCGTTTCGATGAGACCATTCAATCTATCGAAGTAGTTCGTGGGGGTCCATCATCCGTTTTTTATTCAAATGCCCCGGCAGGAGCAGTAAACTATATTCCCCGTGCCGTTGGTGATAAAACAGAAGGTATTTTTAAAGTATCCCTGGGAAGCGATAATCTTAACAGAGAAGATTTTTGGATTGGAGCTCCTATCGGTGATGGCTGGAAATTGGCTGCCGGAGGGTTTTTCCGTACAGGGGCAGGGGCGCGTAACCCAGGTTACAACGGCAATCATGGTGGGCAATTTAGAGCTTCGCTTGGTAAGAGCTGGGATAAATCATCCATAAGCATAGACTATAAGCAATTAAAAGACAATGTAATGTTTATTACAAGTCTACCAATGACCTACAATAGCAAAGGGAAAATAGTAGGGGTGTCTGGCTTTGATGGCAATTACGGATCAATTGCCGGTGCCGAAACGGAAAGAATGAACATGGTACAAGGGGACAGCAGTTTGTACCATTATGATAATACCGTTGGAACGGCCGTAAACAGAAGCCAGATAACCGTTAAATTTCAGACTGAACTTGCCAATAACTGGATCCTGAAGAATTCACTTCGTTACGATAATACCAAAACCCAACGTAATGGGGTATTTGCGCTTAATGTATTAACGGCCGATTCATTTTACAGAGCCCAATCAGCGCTGTTGTCACAAGCTCCGGGCGCACAAAAATTAGGGTTCCAATATGCAACTACAGGCACACCATTTAACTCTGCCAGTCAAAACGGTAATGGCCTTGTTATTCAAGGCGGGTTAAGAGGCATTACCATGCCTGTTACAGAAATTACCAATGACCTTCATCTTTCGCATGTTTTTTTGACGGGTTCTTCCAAACACGATTTTAACCTTGGCTACTACTACAGTCACTTTGATGAGACCTTCAGCAGATATTCTTCAAAGGTATATCTGGATGTCCAAAACAATTCAAGATTGTTGAATATCGTAGGCTTGGATGGCAGTGGAAATGTAGTGCATAATTTTTCCGATAATGGAGTATCCCAATATGGGTATGAGTGGGCGGATGCCCGTGGTGAACAGACAACCAATGCGCTTTATGTTAGTGATGAATGGCAGGTAACACATGCCTTACGTATTGATGGCGGATTGCGCTGGGAAAATGCCTCAACGAATGGAGTGGTAGAACAATCGAAAACGGTGAACTTAGGAACTTATGCGACATCCCAAATAACAACCGGAAACGGAATATTCCAGGGCTATGACCACCATTTTGACTATACTACCTGGACATTGGGAGCAGATTATCAAATTTCAAACAATATGGGCCTCTTCTGCAGATTTACTTCTGCGGCACGCATTCCGGGATTTAGCACTTACTATACCAATGTAAAAGCGGTACCTGTTACCCAAACGATGGACCTCGGAGAGGTTGGATTCAAATATGCCCGCAAACTTTTCTCTGTGTATGGCACGGGATTCTGGACAAAGTATCATAACGTCGGCTTTACAAATACAGTAAGTACCCTGAACGGTTTTACACAAGTAAATGCGTATGCAAATACAGAGACCTTTGGTCTTGAATTGGAGGGCAGCCTATATCCGGCAAAATGGTTTGATATTTCAGCGACAGCGACATTGCAGCATGGAGAATATCAGGGACTTGTTGCAGAGGCTGTTACCGGAGGAGTTCTAACGGAAAAATATAATTACAATGGTAATAAGCTTATCAGAGTACCGCAGGTCTCCATTAGAGCTGTTCCGGGATTCAATTTTTTTAGCGACCGCCTTCGTATACAATCTGCTATAGAATTCGAAGGCAAACGGTATACGGATGTTGCCAATTCTCAGATACTCCCAAGCTATACGAAATTTGATATAGATGCCCAGGTAAAAGTTACCAATGAAATATCAATTTTTGGAGTTATTGATAACCTTACCAATTCTTTAGGCCTTACAGAAGGTAATCCACGCCAAGGTGAGATCCAAAGTGCTGCAGCAGGTCAATACATATTTTTAGCGCGTCCATTACTCGGAAGAAGTTTTAAAGTTTCTTTAAGATATAAGTTTTAATCTTGAAAAATTGCTATGAGAAGAAAGGGTATAACTTGTTTTTTATTAGTAGTGGCTTCGATTTTAATGGACAATGCGTATGCCCAGGATGCAAATGCTCAAGATGCCCATGGACAAGACACGCAAAAGGCAATTACGGATAAAATACCGTACAAGGTCCTGAAAGGGAATGTTGAAAGAAAAGATTACCACTCTTATATAGAAAGGCCTTTTGTTTTACCCGTTGGGGTCAACCGTCTTAAGATAGAATTCTCCTATAACGGAAAAGACCAGCACACTACCATAGATATCGGGCTTATGGATCCGGAACGGTTCCGGGGATGGAGCGGCGGAGCAAGGAATGCTTTTACCATCAGCACCGAAGAAGCGACACCGGGATATTTACCGGGGTCCCTTCCGGGGGGGGAATGGAAGCTTTTACTGGGAATACCCAACATTCGTGAAGGAGTGGTGTCATCCTATGAAGCACGTATATACATAGAAACCAAAATCGGAATCACGGAATTTTCCGATAAGCCCATTTGCACCGAAACGGGATGGTACAGGGGAGATCTTCATATGCATAGCGGAAATAGCGATGGTAAATGTACCTCGCAGTCGGGGAAAGAAGTTCCTTGCCCTGTTTACAAAATTGCGGAAACTGCGACTGAAAAAGGCTTGGATTTCATTGCAGTAACAGATCACAATACGACAGCACAGGCTGATGCGCTACGCGAATTGCAGCAGGCATTTGATAAAATCCTGCTTGTACCCGGGCAGGAAATCACTACTTTTTACGGACATGCAAATATATTCGGGCTAACGGATTTTATTGATTTTAGAATGACAAACCCATCCTATGCAGCGGCAAAAAATTGGATGAGTGCCGTAAACAATAGTGGAGGAATAATATCCATTAATCATCCGGGTATTCCATCGGGAGAGAATTGTATGGGGTGTGGCTGGCAAATAGAGAATATTCCGGATAAAGTAATAACCGCAGTGGAAGTGTTAAATGGCGCCAGCATGAAATATAGTATCGATGGCTCGATAGAAGGCTGGGATCAATGGCATAAAATGCTGAATAGCGGGCAACATGTAACAGCCATAGGAGGGAGTGATGACCACCATGCTGCAACCATTGGAACTCCGACTACTGTAATTTATATGAAAGAATTGTCGGTGTCGGGTTTAATTAATGGGATCAGGAGCGGAAGGGTATTTATAGATATTGAAGGAAATAAAAACCATTTTCTCGATCTGTCTGCTACTAATAGAAAAAAAAGGGAAGAGTATATGGGAGGGACATTAAAGGTTGAGCCTTCAGATACAATTAATTTAACGGCCTATGTCAATGGTGTTTCCGGAGGAAAAATTGAATTTATTATCGATGGAAAATTAAACTCAACATTGAATCGGGAAATATTGTCGAACAACGAAAAAATTCAGGTAAAATGGGGAACGGAAGATAATAGGCACTCGATTTATATAAAGGTTCGGGAAAAAGATGACAACCTTGCTCTTGTCGGTAATCCTATATATATTGAAAAATAGATTTTGCAGTGTGTCCCGGTTGTATAATTTTCGACCTTAATCATCCTCACTTTATACTTTCTTTCTTTATCAATCGTCACTAGGAAAGATATTCAAAGCCGGGATATAATCATTTTTTAGTATTTTTATCTTCTCAATGGTTATAAGCTCGTATTCATCTCTTTCCGATACACGGTTGGCTGAACTGCTAAAAACAGATGGAGAACCTGTCTTTCGAGTGCTCTACGAGCGGTATTGGGATAAAATTTATATTATAGCCCGTCATCGCCTGCAGGACCGGACGGAGGCCGAGGAAGTGGTCCAGGACATCTTCCTCCGGTTATGGCGCCGTCGCTTCAAATTGCAGCTTACCAAAGGGTTTGATAATTATTTCATGGCTGCGGCGAAATTCGAAGTGATCAACCGCATTGCGAGAAAAGCCCGGGCTTCCGCATTTGAAAAGGATATGGCGCTGGCACTTTCCACCGTAGATGAAACTACCATACAGGAATTGGATTATAATGAGTTGAATGAACGATTTCAACTTACCATCAATGCCTTACCGCAAAAATGCAGGATCGTATTCCGCCTTCAGCATGATCAGGGCTACTCCCAACAAGAGATCGCCAATGAATTAGGCATCGCCACCAAAACCGTGGAAGCGCATCTGGCGCGGGCCCGTAAAATCTTACGGGACCAGTTCGGCCATTTACTGGGTCTCCTTGCATAAAAAAAATCAAAAAAAAATTCCCAGCACTAAGGGATTCTTCAGTTTCATTTGGCTTATTATATAAAACCAGCCAATGCCCGAAGATAATCTTAACAACCGGATCGCGTTGCTTGCCCAAAAATGGCGGATGAATCAACTGTCTCCAGAAGAGAAAACAGAGCTGGAGCAATGGTATGCCGGTTTTGATGATTCCCTGCTGGAGGATGATTCTGACGGTTCGGTGGATGAGCTCCGACAGCGGCTGTATCTGTCGATCTTGCAAAAGGCCGACATAGAGCCTCTCTACAATGCAATGAACGCGCCATCCGGATTAAAGGAAATTCCCGACCGGCATCGGATCGGCCGTCGCTGGAAAATAGGGTATGCTGCCGCCTCCATACTCCTGGTCATATCAGTTGCTGCCTGGTTGCGAGTGCATCAACATAGTAATGAGCGGATAGCCCGGTCGGTCGAACAGGATATTTCTCCCGGGAGTAACAGAGCCATCCTTACGCTGGCCGGCGGACAGCAGATCGTCCTTGCCGACGTGCAAAGAGGCAAGGTTGCTGAGCAGGAGGGGGCTGCCATCGAAAAGACATCAGACGGGGCGATCCGATATAATGCAGTCGGTACTTCCGGTGGAATCCGGTACAACACAATATCCACTCCCCGCGGCGGGCAATATGCAGTGATGCTGGCCGATGGCACCAAGGTGATCCTGAATGCTGCCTCTGTACTCCGTTATCCGGCTGCCTTTGTCGGAGGCTACCGCAAAGTGGAACTCAGCGGCGAGGCCTGGTTCGAGGTGGCCCGGGATAAGGAACTTCCCTTTATCGTGATGGCTGGCGGGCAACAGGTCGACGTGTTGGGAACTTCATTCAATCTGAATGCCTATGAGGATGAGCCCGGCATCACAACAACGCTGTTGACCGGGAGTGTCCGGATCTCCGATAGCATCACCCGCCGGTCCGGTCTGTTACGACCAGGGCAGCAATCTATTCTTAATAACCATAACCTATCCTTTATGGATGCCGATATGAAAGAGGCCACTGCCTGGAAAGACGGCTATTTCGTATTTCAAAGTGAGGACATATCTTCCATCATGCGGAAAATAGCCAGATGGTATGATGTCAATGTCTTCTTCACCGGCCCTAAACCAACTGATTTGTTCAATGCCTCGATCCAACGGTATGTGAATGTTTCCCAGGTCCTGCGGAAACTGGCATTTACCAATAAAGTGCACTTTACTGTTGAGGGGAGGAAGATCGAGGTCAGCCGATAAAGCCAATACCTGTCCAACTTAATGAACCGGGTAAAAAAAACCAGTTGTGATTGCAACACAACTGGCTGACTTGCCTGGCTCAGGCCGATAAATATTGCGATTCGATCAACTTGTAAACCAGACTAACAAATGTACAAAACTTATGGGAAGAACAACCATAGGCATTATGCACCTATGGGTAAATTACTGCTAGTTATGAGATTAACTTTTCTTGTAGTCCTGGGGGCGGCGATGCATGTCAGCGCTTCCGGAATTGCACAAAAAATTACGCTGCATGAGAGAAATGCATCTCTTCGTAATGTGCTGACGGAGCTCCAGCGGCAGAGTCACTATGACTTCATTTACACGAATGAGCAACTGGCGCTTTCAAAAGCCGTCAATCTGAATGTACAGTCCGCAGACCTGCAGGATGTACTGAATCAGTTGTTCAGTGATCAGCCCCTGACCTACATGATCGATGATAATTCGATCATTATCCGGGACAAGCCGGTCGGCAAAGCGCCCCCAATCAATGCTAAACCGCCGGAAGGCCCGCCGGGCAGCAAGGTAATAGGAATAGTGCTGGACGAGAAAGGCAATCCCATCGCCGGCGCCAGTGTGCAGGCTAAACATAGCAATGCTGGTTCGTCAACGGATAAGAACGGATATTTCATGTTGAAAGAGGTATCAGAGAAGGACACACTGATCGTCAGCTTCATCGGTTATCGGACCCGTTCTGTACCGGTCTCTAACAATATTATGCTCACCATTAAAATGGAGGAGGCGACTGACGCCCTCGATGAAGTGATCATTCAGGGATATGGTCATACGACTCAACGTCTGACAACAGCCAATATTGGCCGGGTAACGTCATCGGAGATCGGGAAGCAACCTGTTACCGATCCGCTGCTGGCCATCGAAGGACGGATCGCCGGTGTGGTGGTGACACCGCAGAGCGGCTATGAAGCGGGACCGGTGAAGGTGGAGATCCGGGGAAGGAATTCCCTCAACAGCAGTTTTACTTCCGACCCCCTGTATGTTATCGATGGGGTTCCCCTGACAATATTGGATGTTGCCGGGACGGTCCGTAATGACCTCAGCACTTCCAATATTTCGCGTGGTTTGGACCAGACCGGTCTTTCCATTTCTCTCGGGCAAAGTCCCATGTACAATATCAATCCGGCGGATATTGAATCCATTGATGTATTGAAGGATGCGGATGCTACGGCTATTTATGGCAGCCGGGGCGCTAATGGGGTGATCCTGATCACGACCAAAAAGGGTAAGCCCGGAACGAATGTTTTCGATTTGCAGGTGGCTGAAGGCATCAGTTTCAATACCCGGGCGTGGCCGCTGCTCAAAACCCCGCAATATCTTGAAATGCGCAGGCAGGCATTTCGAAATGACGGTGTTGTTCCCACTGTCCTGAATGCTCCTGACCTTTTCTTATGGGATACTACCCGTTATGTAGACTGGCAGAAGGCCGCTTACGGTGGAGTGGGGCAGAACCTGCATCTTACTTCTTCCGTTTCGGGCGGTACTGCCCAGACCACTTTCCGGGTCGGTGCGGGATACGATCGTGTCACGGATATTACCCGGGTTGCGGGGGCCAACCAACGGGCTACTGTGTCGATCAATATCAATAATACCAGTTCCAATAAGCGATTCCAGACAGCTATTTCAGCTAATTATGCCTATTCAATACTGAACCAGGTGCGCATGGACGGGCAGGCCAGTCTTCCGCCCAATGCACCACCGCCCTATGACAGTTCCGGCAAATTAAATTTCCGGGAGTGGGATCAGGCCGGGGTGCAATTGCCTTTTACAGCCCTCCTGCAGCCATATAACAGCAGAACGAACGCCATCTCGACCAACCTGTCCCTGAGTTATCTTATCCTGAAGAACCTGAAGGCCGCAGTCAGTTTTGGTTATAACAATAATCAGGCTTATCAGTCGCGGTTGACGCCCATCGCCTCACAGGATCCATATTCACTTATAAAGCCTACAGGGATCAACAACTATGGCAATTCCCGCTCCAATAACTGGATCATCGAACCGCAGTTGACCTATTCTACTTTTTCAGGCCGGCACAAGTTCGATTTCCTGGCAGGCGCTACAGCTCAAAGTAACGTGACGGATGGTTTGCTGGTCACCGGTTCGGGTTATACTAGTGTCTAGTCAATATAATATTGTCGGATAAAGTTTTTTTAGTTTTATCCGGGCCTCCTTGGTGGTAAACTGCCA
>NZ_JBTLQH010000011.1:0-174223 GCF_054461575.1 Flavitalea flava | reverse complement strand
AGTACTCATAGAATCTTCTTTTCCTATTAGGTAAAGATAATGCTTATTTTCTGGCAATCAAAAATGCCAGATAGTTCTCTCCCGGCTTGAATGGCACCCACCCATATTCTTCTTTAAGACCCTGAATATCAAACATTTCATTGATTTCATTATAATGTTTAGAGATTCCCATCTGGTAGAGTCTTGTTCACCCAGGAGTGCTTCCCTTTGCAACGATTTTACAACCTCGAAAATGACTGGTAAATTCAAGTGTAGTAATTGCTACAGTTGCAAGAATCCTATCCCGATCTTTGTTGTCACTAATTGAAAGATCATTTATACTTTTTTCAATTTCATTATAGTCCCCAAAACCAAGATTATAATAACTAATTCCCTTTCTGGCTCCAATAAAACTGTATAATATGATTTTTTTTATTTTCCCTTTGGGGCCTTCACTATAAAAATCATATTGTTGAAAGGATTTTCCGATTTCAAAATCATACCGCTCCAATAACATATCCTCTTTATTTTTGCTAAAATAATAAGGATACAATAATAAGCTCTGTTTTATTTTTCAACATCGTTTATCCTTATGTGTATCTTCTTTTATTCAGAATTGATTATTAAAAATATTTCTACATCGAAACTTCCCCCCAACCCTTCCGATAGGTCCTCCGTATAAACTGATTGGCCGGTTCAAAATTGGTCACCTTCATATTAGCACCATCCCAATTGTACGAAATATATCTTCCGGGGAATTTGAAGCCGCCCATATTCCCATATACGGGATCGTTACGTTTGATCTCTTCGCGGATATTAAAACTGCGCAGCAGTAAATTACCCAACAGTACCGTTTCGGTCAGAGGTCCTGCGTATCCCTCGAAAGGAGAGTCGACTTCGGCATTGCCATGGCCTGCTATACAGGCATCAACCCATTGCCACCAATGCCCATCCATGCCTCCCTGGATCCTGGGGTATTTTTCCGGAACGTGAATATCCTTATTCAGGGAAAGCGGCAAAAGCCGGGGATGACTGCCGCCCCAACCGCAGGAGACCTTACCCTTCGTTCCCACAAAAAGTGTACCTCCTTCAAAATCATTCTCTCCCGGCCAATCGCTGAGCGCTTCATTCATATTCCCATCGCTCTGTCCGAGTTCTTTTAGACGCTCCGGGGTAATTCCTCCATCCATCCAATATAATTCCAGGGGCTTGCCATTTTTCAGGGTATAATCAAAACGGATGCTGCTGGAGACCGGGCCGCTATCGGGATAAATGCCTTCCTTAAAAATTCCCTTATATACCGTACTGGCGCTTCCGGATACCATCGTCGGATAACCGAGTTCCAGCAATTTAAACGGAGGGCCCATGATATGGCAGCCCATGTCGCCCAAGGCACCCGTACCAAAACGCCACCATCCCCGCCAGTTAAAGGGTACCATGTTATCTATGTAAGGAGTCGTCTCCGCGGTTCCCAACCATAAATCCCATTTCAGCTCTTTTGGAACAGCCGGACGCGCAGATGGCCAGGAAATGCCCTGCGGCCATACGGGCCGGTCGGTCCAGCAATACACTTTTTCGATCTCTCCGATCAGACCCGACTCGAACCATTCCCGCATCGTGCGCATCCCGTCACAGGAAGCGCCCTGGTCACCCATCTGCGTGACTACCTTATATTTTTTGGCAGCTTCGGTCAAAACCCTTGCCTCATAAATATCATGGGTTAGCGGTTTTTGCAGATAGAGATGTTTATTTAGCTGCATGGCGCTTAGACCGACGATCGCATGATTATGATCGGGGATCGCTACGGTCACCGCATCGAAATGTTTGTTTTCTTTATCGAATAATTCCCTCCAGTCATGGTAGAAGGGCGCCTTTGGAAATTCTTTACGGCGGGGAGCAGCCTGACGGTCATCGACATCGCAAAGAAAGGAGATAACTGCATTTTTTTTCGGTGCGGTGGCATAATGATGTATGTCGTTCTCCGCCTCTCCTCCGCAACCTATCGCAGCGATATATAATTTATCGCTGGGCGCAACAAAACCCTTTCCTCCTAACACATGACGCGGCAAAATATACAAGCCGGTAACGGCAAGTGCTGCATTTCGGATAAAGGATTGTCTGCTAACCGTCTTTTTATCTTTATTCATATGACAAGATTAAAGTACTTACTCATTCTGCCATGCTTCGCCCTTCTTCCCATTTAGCAACTGATACGACACTTCCTTAAAATCGACGACATCACTGTCCCCATGATTCTGCAAACCGAAATAACCATAATTCGGCCTGAGACCCCGATAGGGTTCGAAATCGAATTTACGGGGAGGGGTTGGATCGCCTTCTTTGTAGTCCGTCACTTTCGAACCGTTCACAACAACCAGCGTACGGGACCCGTCCAGTGTTATCTCCATCGTATTCCACTCGGGGCCTGGTTTGCCCGGTTTGGATAATGGTTTGGTCAAAGAATAGAGCGTTCCGGTAATATGGTATTCATCTTCGTCCGACAGTTCGGGGTGATTATCGATCTGGACCTCATATCCATAAAAAACGGGCATCCAGGCTTCGCGGGGTTCTATCGGGATCCGGATGAACACACCGGAATTAGAATTTTCTTTGCGCATTTTATAGACGATCCGGAAACGGCAATCTCCAAATTTCCGACCGGTCCAATAGAGTAATCCCATCCCTCCCTTACCATGGATCATACCGTCCTCCACCTGCATTTCACCCGAACCGACATGATTCCATCCCTTCAGGTCCTTTCCATTAAAAAGGGGTATATAACTTCCGGAATTATCGGTAGCAGGGGTCTGTAGGACTGGCTCCTGCGGGACGGTCAGAATTGCCAGGGCACGCATATTCCAGGCAAAAAGGCAAAAAGCCAGTAAAGAAGCCAGGGAAAGGAAAATTTTAAAGGATAGAGCAGGCCTTTCGGCCGGAGGATTTTCAATTGGCATAATCGTTTGAGTTTTAGGCGATCCGGTTCTCTAAAATACTATAAAATATTGATTATTCCCGGGAAAGCTAACTCGACGCAAGAAAAGCCGGATCCTATTTTGTATAATTCTGCGGATCTAGTTGTTTCTTATATTCTTCATGTTTCAGCAGCCACGAAGCAACAAATGGGCAATAGACCAATACCGGTTTTTTCAGCGAGTCGGCATAAGCGAATGCCGCTCTGGCCAGCGTACTGCCGATACCCTTTCCTTCAAGGGCATCAGGAACATCCGTGTGCATAAATGCAATGGAATCCTTGTACATCCGGTAAACCAGGTAGGCCTTATTGTCTTCTGCAAATATTTCCAGTTGTTGTTCCTTTTCATTGTTGACAACTTCATAAGGTGCTTTTTCTTTATTTTCGTTGCCCATATCAGAAAGGTTTATACAATTTACCGAATTTTTTACCAATGGCGGCAGTAAGCCTACATATGGGGCTATAAGGAAATGACCTGCAATGGCCTTAGCATTTTATCAGTCATGCCTTAAGAAAATGGCGGATATTGCGCTAATCTTAGTACTGCTTATGCAGGATAAGTTTTGCAATATCCGTCAAATATTTTATTTTTTCAGCAATTGTATATTAGCCACTATTTTCACATCTTCACTTACTACGAGACCACCAGCTTCGGTGGTTGCATTCCAGGTAAGACCAAAATCTTTACGATTGATCTTTCCCGCCAATTCAAAACCGGCTTTAACCTGTCCGTACGAATCGGTTGCAGTTCCGCCATATTCTACCTCAAAGGTGACGGGTTTGGTTACACCTTTGATAGTCAGGTTGCCCTTCAATTCATATTCATCAGCACCTCTTTTAGTAAGGGAAGTGGATTCGAAGGAAAGTTTAGGGAATTTATCCGCTTCAAAAAAGTCAGCTCCTTTTAAATGCCCGTCACGTTGATCATTATTAGTCGTAATAGAATGAATCCCTGATTCAAAATTTATTTGGGCATTTTCAAATTCATCACCCGCAGTTACGGTGCCGGAGAATTCTTTAAAACTTCCCGTGATCGTAGTGATCACCAAATGTTTAACCTTAAATTGTATTTCAGAATGCGAAGGGTCGATAATCCATGATGTCGTTGCCATAAAAACTCATTTCAGTTTGTTTAATAATAATATTTACAGGGCAAAGTTCATACTCCTGTACTAAAGTAAAAATGTCCTAGCATAAGAAAAGGACTTAATCTAGATTAAGCTGTCTAAACCAATTCTTCCATCTTCACCGGCAAATTGCGGATTCGTTTACCGGTAGCGGCGAAAAGAGCATTGACCAGGGCCGGTGCAATCGGAGGCACACCGGGTTCCCCTGCACCGCCCATTTTTTCTGTTCCAGGAACCAGTTGCACTTCTATAAAGGGCATTTCATTCATGCGCAGCATGCGGTAGTCATGGAAATTGCTTTGTTTGATCTGTCCATTTTCCAGGGTTATCTCACCGTACAGGGCAGCCGTAAGACCGAACACGATCCCGCTCTCCATCTGCGCGCGAACGCCATCGGGATTTACCGCAAGACCGCAGTCGATGGCACAGACCACCCGGTGAATTCTGATCTTCCTGTCGGTGACAGACAATTCCACTACCTGGCAAACAAAACTTCCCATGGCGCCATGCACCGCCACTCCCTGAAACCTGCCAACAGGTAAAGGCTTGCCCCAGTCTGATTTTTCGGCCGCTAATTTCAAGGCAGCCAGATGCCGGGGATGCTCTTTTAATAAAACAATTCTATAATCAACCGGGTCTTTACCAGCCATAAAGGCCAGCTCATCGATCAGGCTCTCCATGACAAAGGCCGTATGGGAATTTCCAACCGAACGCCAGGGTAGGACCGGGACATCCAGCGTTGTCGTATGAAGCTCCACGGTATGATCCGGAACGGAAGTCAGGTAAGGAGAGCCCTGCACCCCGTCCACTGAACTATAATCGATACCTTTTTGAACGATCATGGATTCCAGGGGAGTATTTACAAAAAGGGATTGCCCGACGATCCGGTGTTGCCAGGCTACCGGGTATCCATCCTTTCCAATACCGACACGAACCTGGTGCAAATAGGCAGGACGGTAATATCCACCCTTAATATCGTCTTCCCTTGACCAGACCAATTTAATTACACGGCCACTGATTTTAGCAATCCTGACTGCCTCCATCACCCAGTCGGACTGGAATGAACCCCTCCTTCCAAAACTCCCGCCAAGGAAAGGAGTATGCAACAGGACCTTTTCGGGTTTAATGCCTAAAAAACCGGCCACTTCCGCCTGGTGCAGCAACGGGGATTGTGTACCGGCCCAGATCTCACATTTATCGCCTTCCAGTTTTACCGTACAGTTCAGCGGCTCCATAGGGGAATGAGCGAGATAGGGCAATCTGAATTCGCGGTCTATAATAGGAGAGGACATTTTCCCCAATGCCTTTGTTACCTCACCTTTCTGCTGGGTAACCAATCCCCTGGTCGCGGACAGTTTCCTGTATTCCTCCCATTGCCGTTTGGTATCCGTATGCTCATTCGTATTGCCCAGGTCCCAATCGATGGTCAGGGCATCGCGTCCAAGTTTGGCCGCCCAATAATGATCGGCCAGTACAGCGATACCCGAAGACATTTGGACCACTTCACGAACACCGGGGACCAATTTGGCTTTTGTGGCATCAAAGGTTCTGACCTTTCCTCCAAAAACCGGAGGGTGAGCTACTACCGCGATCAACAAACCAGGGAACCGGATATCGATTCCGAAGATAGCCTGCCCGTTAACTTTTTCCGGGCTATCCAGACGCCGCTGCGATTTTCCGATAATTTTCCATTCTTTGGGCTCCCGGAGTTTAACGGTCGGTACAGGAAGTTTGGAGGCTTCGGCCACCAGTTCCCCATAACGGAAACGCTTACCCTTGCCGCCGATTGAATCCTTACCTCCTGCATTACTTCCGGCAGGATGTCCTGCATTATTTCCTGCAGGATCTCTATAAATAACATACCCGTTTTCCGTATGACAGGCATCGGGGCTTACCCCCCATCTTTTGGCAGCAGCCTGGACGAGCATAGTACGGGCTGTTGCTCCCGCCTCCCGGTAGAGATCGAATTGGGAGGTAGTGGTCATCGATCCTCCGGTGCTTTTTAATATGGGCTGCTCTGTAAAATCTTTTTCCTTTCCGGGCGGGCTGTGCTCTACCCTGATCTTACTCCAGTCGCAATCCAGCTCCTCGGCCATCAGCATGGGCAAGGTCGTCCAAACCCCCTGCCCCATTTCCACCTTGGATAGAATAATTTGAATTTGATCGTCTTCACCGATCCGCAGAAAGGCGTTTGGTGTAAAAACTTCTCCGGAGCTTCCGGCAGCATGTTGTGAAGCCAGACGTTTAAGGATCGTTGGAATAACAAAAGCAATGACCAGCCCTCCTCCTACGAATGCACCCGTCTTTAAAAAATCTCTTCGATTTAGTTGTAAGTTGCCTTTTTGCTGGCCGTTATCCTTTGCCGGGTCTTTCTTTTTCATGGCAAACCTCCTTCTTTGTTACCTGCAGCCCGGTGAATCGCCTTACGGATCCGCTGATAGGTACCGCAACGGCAAATATTGCCTGACATGGCCGTATCTATATCCGCATCGGTGGGTTGAGATATCTTATGTAGCAGGGCTGCGGCAGACATGATCTGTCCGGATTGGCAATACCCGCATTGCGGGGTGTTCTCAACAAGCCAGGCCTGCTGGAGACGTTTGCCGATACTCTCCGGGCCGTCGGCTCCTTCCGATAATCCTTCAATAGTGGTGATCTGTTTGCCAGCTGCATGGGAGACCGGGGTGACACAGGAGCGTACCGGTTCTCCATCCAGATGAATAGTACAGGCACCACAAAGGGCCATTCCGCAACCGAACTTTGTTCCTGTCAATCCAATAATATCCCGGATAACCCAAAGTAAGGGCGTTGATGGGCTGACATCAACTGCATAGCTTTTTTTGTTAACCGTGATTGTTATCATATTAAATCACCTGTTCTCTTAAAGCTAACAAAAATGGACGCCCCACTTTTCTTAAAAAGGATGAGGGGTAGCGGAAAATTGACGGGAGGGGATTGGGGTGGGATAGGCGGGGCGCGTTGAGGGATGGTTATGGGCGGGATTCAATTCCCGGCCATCTTCCTCCCCACCCTTACCAGGGCCCAAAGAAAAAAAACAAGGGTCACCAACATAGCTCCGGCAAAATACCCGTTTATATTATTGTCAAAATCTATGGTGGCCAGGGACGGGTTATTCTTATGATAACGAACCTGTACCGTCTTTCCTTTGGCTAAGTCTCCCGTGGAATCTATGGCGATGGTTTCTTTCAGAACATATGGATTCGATTGAACAGCATAATTTATGGTACAGTCAAAAGATCCGTTATCCGGATCGAAGTCCGAATCGCTTACCGAGCCATTGGTAAAAGCCGCCTGTCCGGAATGGATCAGAGCGAATTTATGGACAGCGGTTAAAATTTCATTTTTAAACCAAAAGAATAGGACAAGGGGTAATAAAAGAAAGATAATATCAGCAATGCCGGGTCTGGTTGCTCTTTGAGTCATCTGAAGGTTGTTTTAAGGACCGTTTTTACGAATTACCCAAATTATTGAAATTAAACCTAAAACGGCTCAAAAAAACCGGGACCCCCCCCCTATCCAATGCCCAATCCGAAAAAATGTCTCAAACACCCTCTGAAATTGTCCTGTTTGCCCCGGCTCATCCGTCATAAGAAAGTTAAGTTTGTCTATCATATTGATAAATAAAAAAATGCGAAATCTAATACTTCAGGTACAGATATCCGTTGATGGATTTATTGCGGATAAAAATGGGAAAACCGATTGGATGTTATGGAACTGGGGTGAGTATTGGACCTGGGATCTAGCCCTTCAGCAATACCAGAAGGAGGTTACAGGGTCGGTGGATACTGTTTTATTAAGCAGGAAAATGGCCGAGGAAGGATTCATTCATCATTGGGCCGCGGTTTCGGAAAAAAAAGATAATCCCCAGGCCGGTTTTGCTATGGACATCCGCAAGGCGCAGAAAGTCGTTCTTACCAAAACCCTTTCTCAATCTACATGGGATAATACAGTTCTTGCCAAAGGAGACCTAACCGAAGAAGTCACCCGGTTGAAACGGGCGAACGGGCGCAATATCATCGTCTACGGAGGGGCCACATTCCTATCCTCCCTCATCAAATCCGGGCTAATCGACGAGTTCCACCTGATCATCAATCCATCGGTTCTGGGCAGCGGGCTTCGCATATTTCATGAAGTAAGCCACCCTTTAAACCTGACACTGATCACATCAAGAGCTTACCCCTGCGGAATAGTCGTGTTGAAATACAAACCTGTATGATCAGCCTGATCATGAGAACTATCAGTTTTTGCCGGATTCGTCACATCCATTCCTTTCCCGCAAAAAAAACACCCGGGGTTTGACCGGTAAACTGTTTAAATTCTTTTATGAAATGGGCCTGATCGAAATACCCGGCGTCATAGGCGGCACTGGTAAGGGAAAGGCCTTTTGAATAGTGCGTGATCACATGCCTGAGCCGGATGATGGTGGAGAATTGTTTGGGGCTCGTTCCCGTAAAACGGCGGAAACGTTTTTCAAAGGGGTCCTGACTTAGTGCCATCGCGGAAGCCAGATCGCGTATCGACAGATTACCATTTGCCGCCTTTATACGTTGGATGGCCTCACCAATCAGCAGATCCGGTTGAATGCTCCGTTTCCCGGAAAGAAGGGTCATCCGTGAAAGCAGGAATGTTTCGATCAAACAAATCCGTTCCTCATTTCCCGCAGCCTCTCCCAATTGTTCTTCGATCTGGCTGATCTCGGAATAGGGGATCATCGAATCAAGCGCCAGGGATTCTCCAAAAAAGGTATGCAGCGATTCCCGCAAAAATGCATTCGCTCCGCCCTCCTTAAAGACGACCAATACATTGGCCGTTCCGGGTGCATAATTTATGATCCGGGGCGTCTTTCGCAAACCGGTGATGACTGAAGCAGGCAGGATTACAGGGACTTCCCGCTGCTTTTGCGCCTGCCCTCCCTCCTTCCCTGCCGGACCTTCCGGGTCCAGGATGGTCACCTTTCCTTTATACCGGAAGGCCATAATAAGGGAGGAGTCAGGAAGGATCGTGTTCGAGACCTCCTTATCGCTGTCGATGATAAGATAAGACCTGATATAAGGCTGTAGAACGGCGATAGGATGATAATGCTCCAGTTTCATACTTTGCTGTCCAATTACGATTAATAGGTATCTTCACCAATAGTATGAAAAAACTAACGGCTTTTTTATCCCTTGTTTTATTTTTTGTTCTAAACCTGTTTCTCCTCCTTAACGCCCGCAGTCAGGGAAAACCTGTCGCTAAGCCTGCCGGTAAATATTATGCTATCCGGGGGATTCAGCTTTATGCCGAAATATACGGCAGCGGAAAACCCTTACTGCTGATACATGGCAATGGAGGCAATATAAGCGCCTTTGACAAGACTATCCCCTATTTTGCAAAAAAGTATACGGTTATCGCAGTAGACAGCCGGGCCCACGGGAAGTCCGTGGATGGGCAGGACTCCTTAAGTTTTGAAATGATGGCCGATGATTTTTCCGCCTTGCTGGATACCCTTCATCTGGATTCAGCCTATGTAATCGGCTGGAGCGATGGCGGCATCAATGCATTGCTGCTGGCTATGCGGCACCCGGAAAAAGTTAAAAAACTGGTATCCACCGGCGCCAATCTTTGGCCCGACTCCACGGCCCTGGATCCCGGCGGCTGGGTGGAAGACCAACGCCGGTATAATACGTCAAAAGATAAAACCTGGTCAACTGCGAAAGAAAAAAATGACTGGAAAATATTTCTACTCGACTGGATGCAACCCAATATTCCTTTGCAGGCATTACAGGCCATAAAATGCCCCTCGCTCATCGTCGCCGGGGATCATGATGTAATAAGACTGGAACATACCGTCCAGATCTACCAGCATATCCCGCATGCCAATCTCTGGATACTGCCGAATTCCGGTCATGCCACCCTAAGGGAATATGCGAACGAATTCAACCTGCGGGCAGATGCATTTTTTTCGACGCCTTTTAAAGACCGGTAAGACCGGAAGGAAGGTAATTGTTCGCATATGATTTGGTTTTATTTTTCAGGATAGGTTTCGTCGATCTGCCGGACAATTCCTTGCGCATCCTTTATCAGGATCTCATGCCGTTCGAACAATTGCCCCCACGGTATCAGGCTCTCACAAAGATTATGCGCCTTTGGCATCGTGACCACCTGGAACCGGTTATCCGTTCCATCTTCGTTCCTGACCAGGTTATCGATCACCAGGTTATGTAATTGATTACGCATGGCGTCCCAAGCCCCTACGGTTCCTTTGCAGGTAGGAATATCCTGCTGATAAAAATCCAGGATGGCATCCAGCAATTTTTTATTTTCGATCTGTTCCAGTTTGCCGCTGCTCTTAAATCCTTCGTAACGGCTGGAATAGCTGATGAATACCGGACTGCTGTAGATCAGGTCAAAATATTTATTCAGGCTG
This sequence comes from Flavitalea flava, assembly GCF_054461575.1. NCBI lineage: Bacteria > Pseudomonadati > Bacteroidota > Chitinophagia > Chitinophagales > Chitinophagaceae > Flavitalea > Flavitalea flava. Next base: position 163,719 of record NZ_JBTLQH010000011.1, on the reverse strand, counting down.
TCGGTATTGGGCTTCCGGTTGCGGCTTAGCGAACTTAGCCAGGTGAACCTCTCCTTGCTATCCTTATATCCTTCGATGGCATCCTTGCCTGAAGCGATCGTCCCATTCAGATCGGTCTTTAACCCCAGCAGAAATTCCTTAACATCTGCCTGCTCTTTGGCATGTTCGCTTCTTTTATGAAACCAGATCGATAAAGAGACCGCAAAAACAATAATGCAAATCTCAATAAGGATCTCCGTTACTTTTTCCGTCCATTTTTTCGATGAATCCTTTATGGCCCCGTAAGCCTTTCTGGTGTGTTTGGTTATTTCATCCTGCATAGTCCAAAATAAGGCTTTTTTTTCGGGGGGCAAAATTACGACCTCCTATTTCACCTTATAATCAACCTTTCCTTTACTATCGTAAAACAAATTCATAGTTATCCTGGAATAAAGCGAACCGTCAGTATACTCAAAAGTGCTGAAGTTATTATTGGACACGCTCCTGTAATAAAGATCCTCCCATAAACCAAATCCTTTTAATGGATTATCCGAGGCATCAAAGCCACTGAAATTCATGGTCGCATAACCTGCCGAAGAGCCATCCCACCGTGCAACATTCTTTCTGGACATCTCCGTCAGGTTTCCTTTATTGTCGAATAAAAAGGTTCTCGTGCCTATATACCCTTTTGAATAATCCTCCGTCCTGGTTATTCGGTTATTCGTATAAAAATAGTTGATGGTATCACGCGCGGTAATAAGTTGTTTAATCCGGCCATTTTCGATGATAAAATCCCGTTGGTTGGGAGATGGATTATAAGAATCATCTCTTGATTTAGTGAGGATGGTTATTTTATTTCCCTGGTAAATGACCGTGTCATAAACAAAATACCAATAAAAGGGCAACGGATAGCCACTGGAAGGTCCAATAGAAACAAACGCTCCTTCACGGGTAACGATACGGCCTCCCTTATAAGTAAAGATTGTCCAGGCCGGTCCCGAAGTCCCATTGACGCTGCCATCATTATACAACAGATATCTCGTATTGATACTATCGACCGGATAGGGATTGGGGTAATAAGAACCGTCTATTCCTGATTTTTTGCAGGAGGGAAACATAAACAAAAAAACCAAACTCAGCAGGAAAAAGAAAATGCAGGATTTGCGCAAAGAAAGGTTCGTCATAATCAGAGTTAAGAGGGTTGAAAGGGTTGGCTTTAAAGATACTAAATTATAGAGTGGCTCACCAGTTTAATAACCCCATTACGGCCGTATCGCCGGAAACGGCCCCTGCCGGCAGGGGATGCGATTCATTAAAAACAGAGAGCTCTTCAACAGACAGCACTGCGCTTTCCTGTTCATCGATCAGCCCCTGCTGTGCGGAAACATGAGTGTTGTCAGCGTTGTCATTCAACCGGAGATGTTTGATCAGAAATGCATAAGCCGCCTGCCGTTTGGAAGGGCCATAATCATGTTTCTCGGTCGCCAGATGGACGTTCTCTACATTTTGCGGAACACCGTACCAGCCATAGAGGGTCTTAATATATGGATATTCAACACTGGGGTTATTTTTCGTCCAGTCGCTCCCGTCCGATACGAGCAGCATGGGTCTGGGGGCTGCAAGGGAGGCAATCTCCACATTATTGGTCAGATGCGCAGGCCGGTGATGAACAGGCATTCCGCTCTCACAAACACAACCGCCGAAAAAATGGGCCGATACCATCACAACGGGTACAGATACCTTGATCCTGTTATCGATGGCCGTGAGCAGGAAGGTCTGAGTTCCGCCACCTGATGCACCGGTAACTGCGATTCGCGAGCTGTCGATATGGGGGAGCGAAAGCAGGAAATCCAGCGCCCTGACACTATTATACGTTTGTAACTTGAGCGCCTTGGGGATCTTGTGCGAACATTGTTTGTTATCTCCGTAGCCGACCATATCATAGGTAAAGACGACAGCGCCTTTCCTGGCGAGTGTCGCACAGAGCTTTTGCGTTTGCACCTGGAAACGGCCATCGGGATTCGAAAAATGACCATGCGGCGAAAGGATGCCGGCCATGGTAGACAATTCCTTTTCCGGGCGGTATAAATTTCCGGTAAGATAATAGCCGGGCAATGTTTCTATGGCTATATTCTCTACGACATATCCCTTTTCCCGGTGCAGCCCTGTACGTATGATCTTCAACGCCTGGCGCGGCATGTGTTCCAGTTCCGCGCCTTCCAGGATTCCCTGGCGGATCAGGGCTGCCCGTTTCTCCCAGGAAGCCCGGTCGTTATAAAGACTACCAAGCCCTTTTAGGACCTGAGCACCCTGTTCTTCCGTATAATAACTCCCCTGGCAAAGATTGGGTGTAGCCGGGTTTGGTTGGGAAAAGGCGCCTGGAATATGCATAAGCAAGGAAGAGAAAGCCATCCCTACGAATCGGCTATAGGTAAGAAATTGGGACATTTCGGTTGATTTGGTCGTATAAATGTAAAGTAATTTATATTTAGGTCCTTAAGCCATCACATGAAAATCACAACCCTTATTTTTAGTTTGTTTTGGATCTGTCCTGCCACACTTACCATTAATAACAGCCCTTTCATCCAGGAATCTTTAACCATTCAAATACCCTGGGTACCCGTTCCGCAAATTATCAATAATAAACAGTACCTCGTATACGAGATCCGACTGACTAATATTACTCAATTGGCTATACAACTAAAAAGCATAACAATCACTGATGCCAGCTCTGGAAAAAAGATCAGACAATTCGAGGGAAATTCAATAGAGGAGAGATTGTCCATCATCGGAAATAAACCCGGGGAGGCCAATGCAAAGTTTATTAAATCGGGTCAACATGCACTGTTTTATCTGGAATATGAGATCGACAACGATCAACAACCGCTACCCCTTAAACACCAGTTCACTTATTCTTTTAAAGATCCACAGGAGCAAACGGACAAATCCTCAACCATCGATGGGCCTGCCATAACGATACTTAAAAAAGCTCCCATCCATCTTTCGGCTCCCCTGCGCGGAGGGCCATGGATTGCCATTTATAATCCTTCCTGGTCCCGGGGTCACCGGCGCGTTGTCTATTCTACCGATGACCATCCCCGGATCCCTGGACGTTTTGCCATTGACTGGGTCAAACTGAATGAACAAGGGAAATTTGCAGCGGGCGACGAAGACATCGTATCCAATGCCTTCGGTTATAATGAGGATGTGCTGGCCGTGGCCAGTGCAATAGTGGCATCCATGCGCGATAGTATAAAAGAGAGTACGACTGTTTCAGGAAATGGTCCGCATACCCCGGAAGAGGCAAGTGGTAATTATGTTGCGCTGGATCTGGGAGATCATCATTATGTATTCTACGAACATTTAAGACTGGGTAGTATCCGCGTAAAAAAAGGCGATCATGTAGTAGTCGGACAGGTTATTGGAAAATTAGGGTTTACCGGGGATTCCTCCGGCCCTCATCTGCATTTACATATGGCTGACAATAATTCTCCTTTAGGGGCAGAAGGGCTTCCCTTCGTATTGGATCATTTTACTGTTCTTGGGCAATATGAAGATCTATCCAAACTCGGAAAAGAAAGATGGGTATTGCCCGCATCCGATGAACCGGAAAAAAGGGACCATGAATTTCCCGCACAGTGTACAGTCGTAAAATTTTAACATTTTGTTTTTGGGGAACTATTACCCGTATTTGTTTCCCGAAGCCTTCGTTAAAAATAATCTCAGCACAAAAGCACCTAAGGATCAGTGAAATGGATGCTCAGGGAGGTGGCATAGCTTTTGAATATCCTATCCTGTCGACATTCCTACATATAATTACAATTGAACTCAGTATGAAAAAGTATCTAAGCATTATAGTATCGATGGCTTTTATTATCGCAGCCATTCCGGTCAGCGCGCAACTACGAAAAATACCCGCACCGGTCACCACTGCCTTTGAGGCAAAATATCCGGGGGCAACCCAGGTAGAATGGAAAGATCAATTGACTGATTTCAAGGCAACCTTTACCTCTTCCGATAATACCAAATGCGAAGCAAAATTTAGCAGCAAGGGCGTTTGGAAAAAAACAGAACAGCAAATAACAGAACCATCCCTCCCTTCTGCGGTCAGGAATGGTTTCGCCAAAAGCAAGTATTCTGAATGGAAAGTTAAAGACACTTATATCCTGCATTCTTCCGACAAGGCCGTTCAATACCATATTGTTGTCGCTAAAAGCGATATCGATAAAAAGCACCTGCTGTTCAACAGTCATGGGAAGATGTTAAAGGATAATTTTACGCTTTAGCTGTAATAGATAAAGACCGAAAAGAATCTATATAACAACATTTAAATAGTTAACATAAGTCCGGGCATATACTAAGAGTATCTCACTCAGGGTATGTACCCGGGCTTTTTTTGTATACGAATTTCAAAAACCGTTAAAAAATTCAAACCTTCCACCGGAAAGTACGACACCGCCGTTGGTGCATTTCCGCTAAATAAAAATTAGGGTACTACGTATTTTTGGACCCGATGAAAAGTTTAACTATTTTAATTATCGCCGCTTCTCTTGCTGGTATATCTGGAACCTTTACAGGATGTAGAAAGGAAACCAAAAAGGCATGCAGGCTAACCGGAGCGACACCCGTCCCGTCAGGGGCTCCCTTTCTTATATCCTATAACCGTGACGGCAGGATAGAAAGAGTTATTAATGGTGTCAGCACGATAACCTTCGACTACAATCCGGGAACGAGTACAAACATTGCTGTAACACAGGATACCGGTGTCTTTGTCAACAAAAAGACGATTACCGTAAATGCTGCAGGATTGGCTACCCATGTCCGGACCGAAAATGATTTTGCAGGCACAGCCTGGACGGATGATATCTATGAATACAATGGGGAAGAGCTTACCAGATCGATCAGCACCTCTTCGGAGACGAATACGGCATCGATCATCACTTTTACCTGGTCGAATCATAATATGATTTCAGAGACGACAGGATCAGCTACGGTGCCTTTTGATTATTATCAGGACAAGCCCAGGCAGGCAGGCGATTATTTGAACCTTGTTCAAATTGTTCAGGGCTATGAGGTTTTTCGGACTAAAAACCTGCTGAAATCGATTAGCGGCGCTACCATAACCTATGGATTTGGGTCCGATGGTTATATCTCTTCCCTTTCTACCGGGGCCGGAGCCACCAGCTCGTCTATATTTTACCAATACGATTGTGATCAGTGAAAATCGATCATTAACAGCATTCAACTATTCAATAAATGGCCTTCTCGATAAGCCAGTGATGCCCGAAGGGGTCGGCTACCATTCCCTGCCGGTAGCCATAATCATAATCCTGAACCGGGCTGACTTCTTTGGCGTTTGCAGCAACCGCCTTTTTTATCAGCGCATCGGGATCTGTTACAAATAATCCGATGATACAGGTACTTCCTTTAAAGGTTCCGGGACTGAAGAGACTGTTATGTGGCGTTTCCTGACGCAGGTGAAACAAGGCCCCTTCAATCGATAATTCTGCGACATGCACAGTTCCGTCATCGTTACTCCATCTCCGGAGTTCAAGAGCTCCAAAAGCTTTTATATAAAACGCAATGGCAGCAGCGCCATCGATAACGCATAACTGGGGCGCGAAAAAGGCCTGACCGAACTTGGGTGTTTGTTCCATAAAATTGATTTAAGGTTTATTCATAAGCCCGGTACAAACTATACAACACTTTTTTATCCGGGTCTCCCCAGGTACGTAAAGTATCCTGCTCAAAATGTCGTTTGAAAGCCTGAGCGGCTGCACTACTGTCCCGTGTATCATAACCGATAAGCCGAAGCGCCGTCAGGCTGTTAAAATTATCAGGAACGGAAATACCCGTTGTATCGGTATACCAAAGCCCGAATCCCTTGTCTGCCAGCTCATGCCAGGGGAACAGGGAACTGGGATCGTTCTTTCGGGTTGGCGCTATATCCCCATGACCGATAAAATTGGCGGAGGGTATATTGTAGGACGTTTTTAACCTGGTCAGCAAATGCAGGAGGCTGATGATCTGGGGACCGGAGAAAGGTTCGAATCCATTATTGTCCAGTTCGATACCGATAGAAATAGAATTGATATCCGTTATATTTCCCCATTTGCTTATTCCGGCCTGCCAGGCCCTTAAATAATCGTTCAGCATATGATGGACAGTTCCGTCCTTGCAAATCACGTAATGAGCGCTGACCTGGGTACGGGTCAGGGTAAAGGTTTGCAGGGTCTGCGGGCAATTGTTCTGGGCGGTATGATGAATGATCACAAAATTCGGTTTGCGCAGATTAAAATTGGTCGTACCTACCCAATAGGGTGCTGCCGGAACAGAGTCTGCGCCGGTAGTCAGCGGGGTTTGTCTGATCTCCCGGGCAAACTGTTTGGCCTGGTCCTTATAGGCCTTATTGGTCGCCTTATAGGGATTCGGGGTACATCCGGATAACAGGATCAGCAGACAGGTAAAGGAGACGGAATTCTTCATAAGTATATTATTCAAAAGAAAGCCCTTTTGGGGCTTTCAAATATACGAATTTGTCTCCTGACCTGATTCAGGCCGACTATCTTGCTTTTTTGCGTTATTTAGCTTTTACATTGATAGACATTCTTCTGTTCAACGCGCGGCCACTGGCCGTCCCATTATCACCGACCGGAAATTTGGGTCCGTATCCCTCAGCACCGGTGAGTTGAGCAGCCTTAGCCCCGAATTCCTTTAATTTTGCCAATATGTTATCGGCTCTTTCCCGGGACAGACGCAGATTGGCCGTTGAATCCCCGGTATTGTCCGAATAGCCGCCGATCTTAATTTTTGCTTTTGGGAACGCATCGAGAATAGCAACGATATTTTTCAATTGCCTGTCGGATTCCAGCAACAGACTGGAACTATTGCTGGCAAAACCGATCTGGCTAAAGTCGAACCAATTGCCTTTCTTCTTATCCAGCTTTGCAGTTGGATCCTTTAGAAAATTAACCAACCGGTCTTCCGTTCCACCCTGGTAGGCGTCTAAAACTTTTCCATTGGGCAAGGTTACTTTAATGGTTGGAGAAACAACCGTATCCCTGCCTGCCGTTGCAGGAGCAGGATTTGCAGGAGCCGGATTCGACACCACCGTATCAGCTGGGCTGACCGGAGCCGTTACCTCGGTATTTCCGCAGGAACGATAAATGAAAAAGAAGAGTACAGCCAGCAGCAAAATAGTTCCCAGAATATAAAGAAGTGAATTTTTTCGAACCCCTTCAGCTTTTTCCCAGGGATAATGATGAATGCCCAGGGCTGTCTTTACCTGCAAGGCTGCCGGGACGGCATGAACGATGCTGTCGGATTGAGATTTTAGCCAGAGGGCAAGTCCACCGCTGTCCACGTTGGAATGGGTCAGATGCCGGCCGATCGCATCGAGAGAGGCAAAGCTGGCTATGGCTGTAATAAAGGAGGCGGAAGGAATACTGATACCCGAATAACGGCCGATCTCCTGGATCACCGCATCAGTGCGTGGGGTAAGCAAGGCCCGGGCGAAATCTGTTCCTTTATTCAGCAGCAGGCTGCCCGTCATCAGGCCACCTGTACTGATGCTCAATTCATGCAGCTGTCCAAAAAAATCACTGCCGGTTGCCTGTCTGGCAAGATCCGCCACTTTCGTAGCGCCTTCAGGAAAATAAGCCTTATATAAGACATCATTCAATATCATGGGAATGGCTCCATGAATGGCCTTTTGAACATTGCCTTCGGGCTCACCGAGCAATAACGAAAACTTTGTAATAAGGATATCCGTGAAAACTGATTTGACTGAGTCGATTAATGCACTTGACATAACGATTGTTATTTTAAGGATGTATGAAACGGGGGGAAAGACGTTAACCTAGTCTATAACCATGCCACAGAGGGATAAGGAAAAACCTGCTGTTTTTCAGGTAACTATATAGGTGATTATATCACCTGCGGATAAATACTCAAAGATCATTGAGGTAATAATTCCACAGGTATGCCCCGTCAGGGTTAATCAAAAATGTAACACGGGATGTATCATAAACGAACAATTAAAAAAAAATCATATATATATTTAAGTTGTTTTAAAACAATTACACAAAGGCATTGTCTTAGCGGTATATATAAGTATCGTACCGTTAAGTATTATACCGTATTGGCAGTAAATAAGTACCATAAATGGAAGTACATGATAAAGAACCATTTTAAGATCGCCTGGCGGGGTCTGATCCGTCATAAGACCTTTTCGGCGATCAATATTTCGGGAATGGCATTGGGAATGGCCTGCAGCCTGCTCATCCTGTTATGGGTCCGGGACGAGCGCGGCGTGGATGGCTTTCACGTCAATGGCGGACAACTATACCAGGTATACGAACGTCAGTATTTTGATGGCAGGGTGGAAGCCAGTTATCCGACACAAGGTTTATTAGCCGGAGAGTTGAAAAAGGTGATCCCCGAAATCCAATATTCCAGCAGCCTGGAATGGAATACCATCAATACATTTGAAGCAGCCGGTAAAACGGATAAGATGACGGGATCCTTCGCCGGAGCTGACTTTTTCACGATGTTCAGTTATCCTTTATTGCTGGGGAACAAACAGACCGCGCTGAGCACCCTGGAAGGGGTTGCGATTTCCCGCAAGATGGCCGAGCATTTTTTTGGAAGCGTGCAAAAGGCGATCGGACAAACCATCCGCTATGAGAACAGCGATAATTTTACCATAACGGCGGTGTTTGAAAACTTACCGGCAAATTCTTCCCTGCAGTTCGATTTTTTGAGGAGCTGGCTGGCCTTCGAAAAAGAAAATGCCGATTGGATCCAGCATTGGGGAAATACCGATGCGCCCACCTTCGTCCAGCTCCGTAAAGATGCCGATCCGGTTAAAGTGGAGGCCAGGATCAGGGATTTCATTTACCGGTATCAGGGAAAAAGCAAAGGAATTGCAATAGAACTGGGTCTTCAGCCCTATCCTGAAAAATATCTTCACTCCGTGTTTAAGAATGGACGGATCAGCGGAGGCAGGATAGCCTATGTACGTCTTTTTAGTATCGTAGCCGTTTTTATCCTGCTGATCGCCTGTATCAATTTTATGAATCTCGCCACCGCCCGCTCTGCCAAACGGGCAAGGGAAGTGGGCGTTCGCAAAGTTGTCGGAGCCAGCCGTCTGACCTTAATGATGCAGTTCATCGGAGAGGCCATACTGCTCACTTTCCTGGCGATAGTTGCCGCCGTTTTACTGGCCAATGCATTATTACCGCTGTTTAACGACCTGACCGGGAAACAATTATCCCTGCCCGCCGGGGAACCTTTTTTCTGGGTCATGTTGCTGGGATTGCTCGTGGTAGCGGGTTTTGTTGCAGGAAGTTATCCTGCCCTGTTCCTCTCTTCGCTGAATCCCGTCCGGGTATTAAAAGGCAGTCTCAGGTTTGGATGGAAGTCTGTCTATTTCCGGAAAGGACTTGTCGTCTTTCAATTTGTGTTATCTGTATCCTTGATCGTGGCCATGATCGTGATCTACCGGCAGGTAAATTATATACAAACGAAAAATCTCGGTTATGACCGTGAAAATCTTGTGTATATTCCTCTGGAGGGCGAGTTACTGCAAAAATATACGCTCTTCAAAGAGGAGGCGCATAAAATACCGGGTATCCTGGAACTGTCGAAGATCAGGCAATCTCCGACCGGGCTGGGTAATCATACCGGCGATATCCGTTGGGCGGGAAAAGACCCCGTTCTGGTAGCCTCTTTTGTCAATACGGTAGTCGGTTATGATTTTGTAAAGACAATGCATATTACCCTGGTTCAGGGGCGTGATTTTTCACCCGCCTTTGGAACGGATTCGGCCAGCTTTATCCTGAACGAAACGGCTCTTCGAAAGATCGGGTATTCTGATCCGTTAGGCAAGCCGTTATGGTGGGGTAACCATGAGGGGAAAATAATCGGCATTATAAATGATTTTCATTTTACCTCCATGCACCAGGCCATCGAACCATTGATCATCCGGCTTGATGAGGCCCGTCCCTGGGGCACCATGCTGGTCCGGATACAAGCCGGGAAAACCAGGGAATCCCTTTCGGGCCTGGAAAAATTAGCCAAAACCCTGAACCCCAAATTTCCATTCACGTATCAATTTTCCGATGAGGAATTCGCCAGGTTGTACAGGAGCGAGCAGGTAGTCAGCAAACTATCCAATCTCTTCGCCTTTCTGGCCATTTTTATCTCCTGCCTGGGTTTGTTCGGACTGGCTATGTTCACGACAGAACAACGCACCCGGGAGATCGGCGTACGCAAAGTCTTAGGCGCATCCGTACAAAATATCATTACCCTGCTGTCGGGTAATTTTTTAAAACCGGTTATGTTGGCCATTCTTATCGCCTTCCCCCTGTCCTGGCTGGCCATGAACCAATGGCTGCAGGACTATGCCTATAAGGCGGATATCACCTGGTGGATTTTTGCAGTGGCGGGTCTGCTGACCATCGCCATAGCCTTAATAACCGTATGTTTTCAAAGTATCAAAGCGGCTATCAGGAACCCGGTAAAAAGTATAAGAACGGAATAAAGATCAAACAGAATAACGTTCAAGGGAAGGCGGATAACCTTCAAGGGAAGGCCTTCTTTTTTTAATACCTTGAATCCCCTAGTTTTGATATATGGTTAGCGAGATGATACGGACAACTTTACCGGATCCATTATCCAAGAAGCGGGCAGTCAGTAAGCATACGATGATCTGCGCCTATACGACCGGCAGGTACAGATACCCCGTGCATCAAACCCCATATTTGCTGGTAGCCAATCAATTCAATCCCGGAAATTACCAGGTAAACAAACAACCCGCATACCTTTCAGACAAAAGCTTTTTATTCCTCAATCCCGGCGATAACCTGGAAATTGACTTTCCTACCCCAAAACCAAGACAAACCTGGTTGTTGCAATTCGACACTGACCTGGTAAAAAATATCCTTCAGGCCAATCTATCCTCCGATCGACAATTATTAGATGCCCATTACCCCGAAAAAGCCCTGGAATTCTATATCCCTGCTCTTCCTTTTTATCTGAACGATCCGATCCGCCAAAAGCTCGATCAGATCAAGGCCTTGTCACTGCTTAGGCTCACTGATGATCAGGTTGACGGTCCGCCGGACGGTCCACAAGACGGTCCCTCCGATAATCAGCTTGATGATCCGCTCGTTAGTCCGTTAGATAGTCCGCTTGACGGTCTGGTAACGGATCTTTTCTCCGATTTTCTTCTGCTTCATCGGGATACAGCCAGACAGATCAGCAGGATAGGATCTGTAAAAAAAGCTACCCGCGAAGAATTATACAAAAGACTGACCATGGCCAAAGAGTATATGGAAGACCATAGCTGTGGACAGGTGACGATCGCAGAAATAGCCAGCCATGCCTGTCTGAACCGTTTTCATTTCCTGCGCAGTTTTAAAACATTATTTGGCACTACCCCTCATCAGTATATTATCAAACTCAAACTGGAGCAGGCGCATCATTTTTTAAATGAAAAAAGATATACTGTCAGCGAAGTATGCTCGATGGTAGGTTTTGAAAGCGTTGGGACCTTCAGTAATCTGTATAAAAGACGGTTTGGCGCATCCCCATCCAAACAGATGCCTTAAAATAGACGATCATGGCTCCGATGCTTCGCAAGCTAATAAAGCAAAAAAACATTCTCCGGTAAATTGTCAATTTTGAATAAGCCCTTATCGGGGGGGCCGTGTAGTTTTGCCTTATGAAAGGATTTCTATTATTCAACTTGTTGGTGGCCCTCGTTCCCGGGGCCTGTCATAATCAATTAAATCATACCATGGATAACCAAAACAATGGAAACTTTCAGGCCGAAAGAATAACCAAAACCGCAACGATAGTATTAAACGGTCCAATCGATACGGTTTTCCCGCTTTTCGGGGCATTTGAAGAAAAAAAATGGGCGGAAGGCTGGAACCCTGTTCCCCTTTTTCCTTTATCGGAGACGATGGCAGAAGGCATACTTTTCAAGACCGCAGGACATATCCATTACGAAACGGAAAATATCTGGGTCGTCTCGAAATACCAACCTGCGGATCACCTGGTTCAGTATACCGTTATCGCACCGGGCAGATTCCAGACGATCACCATTACCTGTGCAGCAGCAACTGCCGGAACTCCAGGTTCCGCAACCCGGGCAACGATCACTTACACCTTTACAGGACTCAATGAGACAGGTAATACTATAAGCAAACATCTTATTACAAAAATGTATGCCATGAATTTGAAAGACTGGGAAGAGGCGATCAATAAGTATTTAACCAGGTGAACCAGTAGCTGTCAAGCTTTCTTCCCTTTAAGGTAAAGCGAGCAAAGGAGAAAGCGCATCTGCCCATACCTGGTATCCTTTATCCGTAGGATGCGTAAAATCCAGCATCATACCGGGAAGGAAACGGCCATCTGATCCCAGCAAGCCGGGGCCAATGTCCAGGAAGATAAGTTTTTGCTCCCGGGCAAAATCTTTCAGCAAGCTGTTGATTCCGGCAATGAGGGTACGCCTGGGATTTGCCGGGTCCTGTTCCCTTGGGAAAATCGCCATCAGAACGATCTTTGTTCCCGGCACCTTGGAGCGCACCCGTTCGCAGATCTTGCGGATACCTTCTGCAATCTCGGGGGCCGTATTCATCCGCGCATTTTCTGTCTGGCTGGTATTATTGGTACCGATATCGATGACAACGATCCGTGGATGGAGTCCATCCAATTCTCCATGATCGAGACGCCACAGTACATTTTGGGTCCGGTCCCAGCCAAAACCAAGATTTAACACCCGGTAAGCATGGAACAGGGAATCCCATGACTTCGGTCCGTTTGGCATTCTGGGCTGGCCATTTTCATTTTTTAAGGCCGGCTGTCCTCCCCAGAAATGGGTGATGGAATTTCCGATGAGTACGATCTCCGGATTGACCGAGTCTTTAATACGCAGCACTTCGTCGTGTCGGTCCCACCAGTTATAACTATCATTTTCAAGTTTGGATACCGGTACAATGGCCGTATTGGCCAGGATCTCCGTATCCAGGGATTTGTCACCCATGAGTTGGGAGAGCAGAGGTTCCATAGCCTGCCCAGGCTTTGGCGCCTGCGGGGCTCGGGTGCAGCCAGTCGGGCATCAGGTCATGTTTAATAGTACCATCAAGGTTGAGGAAAACATGATTAACATCACAGTAAAAGACATTTTTTCGGTCTGCCAGTCTGGAAACGATATCCGAGGCCCTTTCCAGGATGGCCCTGTGAGAGGTGGGATTAGGTCCTCCGTAACATCCCGGGAAACAACGAAGGATAAGGATCTTTGCACCGGGAACCTTTCTGCGAACAAGAGTGACGATAGCTTCTATACCTCCCGCCAGCTCACCCGCCGTATGGCGTGTAGGATAATTCTTCTCATCGATATTGTTGGTGCCGATCTCCAATACCACGACTTTTGGCGATTGTCCTTCGAGCTCCCCGTTCTGAATATTCCACAGCAGATTCTCCGTGCGGTATCCGCTAAAACCAAGATTCACCGCATTACGCGGAGCAAAAAACTGTTGCCAGACAGGTTGGTATTCCGGTTTTTCAAAATTGTTGGTGATCGAATTTCCCAACATAATCAGATCGTATTTATGGCTGGCCACCAATTTCAGCTTTTCGCCATGCCGGTCCGGACTGTACCCGGCAACTGGGATGGCGGCAGGATTGGTGGCAGGATTGGGAGCAGGATTGGGAGCAGGGTTAGCGGCAGGATTGGGAGACGTAAAATTGTTTTCACCGGCCGATCCCAAAAATTGGGTTAGTTGTATAACCTGACTTGTAACACTATCGTTTAATAACCGGTATACCGCCTGGCCATCATACCCTTTCCACACTTTAACGTATTCGCTGCAACCAGTTATCCAGGAAGGGTTATTAATCGTGGACATGATTGCCAAAAGCCTTCCTTTCGGGTGAAGCGGCGGCATGATTGCCGGAATTACCGTCCCCGGAATAGTTTCGTCCAGGTTGGATGGAAAAAGAAGGATCTGATCATCCGGCTGCTCCTGATCGGCCAGCCGCTGAACCGTCCTTGCGGCCAGGTGACCACCGGAACTAATACCCATTATACCAAATCGCCCTCCATGTAAACCAAGACTATCGTAACCCGTTCGTAAAAGCCGGAAGGCCTTCAGTGTCTCCGACAAGGCCCTATCCAGGGTCCAGGCCCTGGGGAGAGTAGTCCGGGGTAATTGGGACTCCAAAAATTTACGGCCCGGGGCTTCCGGACCGACTGCAATAGAATAATCCAATATGGCAACATCAAACCCCAATTTATTCAGGAGTGGAACTGCATCATTTTCAGGCTGAGCTATCTGCAACATTACATATCCTCCACCGGGAATCAGCAGGATGGTTCCTTTCGGCGAACTGGAAGTCGTCCTCACCAGACGCAGCAGGGCGGCCTTACGGTTACGAACCGTGCCGTCTTTTTCAACCTTGTTTCCTTTTGTGAGAGCCTGCCCATTCAGGGATATATAGACTGCTTTGAGAGGATCGATCTTTTCATCAGGCCTTTGCCCGTAAGCCGAAATTAAACTCATAGAAAGGATCAGACTACCGGTCAGACCACGAAAAAAAATATTCATATGGAGGATGTTAATTTATCAGAGCATTGGTAATGCAATAACAAGTATACGTCATTTGTACAATTATTTAAATTAATTCTACTTTGTTTGGTGGAAAAGTATTTTTTTGGTTTATTCAAAATAAATTTACTTTTGATTCATCCTTGCAGGTAACCGATCCCGTTACCGATAACCTAATCGTTTTCAAAGAAGCTAAACTTACTTCCCGCTTATCAACGTAAACTAAATTTTAAATTGATATAATCGCCTTGCGCGCGCAGGTTAGATTATATGGATTTTACTATCAAGAACAATGTATGGGTCATCGATGACGGATGCCCCATAAGGATTAGTATGTGCAGTATATTTCATTAATCGATTTTTAAACAAGTAGTATGGAAAAGGAAATGGTTTTAGAACAAATAGATAAGTATATCGACCCGTTCAGTGATTTTTGATTTAAACTTTTGTTTGGGAGTGAACCCAACAAAGATCTGTTGATTAGTTTTCTTAACGCCTTATTTAAAGGGAAGAAAGTGATCATTGACCTGGCTTATAATAAAAATGAAGTGCAGGGTCCATTAAAGAATTCCCGCAAATCTGTATATGATCTAACCTGTACCGGGCAGGATGGAGAACAATTTATCATCGAGATCCAGCGGGCAAAACAAAAATTCTTTAAGGACAGGGCCGTATTTTACACGTCAACCCTTATCCAGGAACTGGGGCAAAAAGGAACAGACTGGAATTTCGAGTTAAAAGAAGTATACCTGGTTGCCTTGATGGAGTTCTGTTTTGACGACACGGAACCGGAGAAATATCTTCACCAGGTATTTCTTACCGAGGCAGAGACCTGTAAGACGTTTTACGATAAACTAGGTTATATCTTTATAGAGTTGCCGAATTTTAATAAGGCGGAACAGGAGCTGGAAACTGATCTTGACCGATGGTTGTTTGTTTTCAAAAATATGAGTAAATTGCATGAGGTTTCGGCCTTTTTAAGAAAACCGATTTTTGAAAAATTATTCAGCGTTGCAGCAGTTTCTAATTTATCAAAGGAGGAATATATGCAATACAGCAAAAGCCAGTGGGAAAAATGGGATAAATACGCCACCTTACAGTATGCCAAAGATGAGGGGTTTGAGGCAGCCAATATCAAAACGATAAAAAATATGATATTGAAAGGGAAAAATACGGTTTCTGAAATTGCAGATATTGTCGAAGTTCCCGAGGCCTTTGTCCAAAAAATAAAAGATTCCTTGCAGTAATATATCTGCCTTACAATAATATAAGGTGGGGCGATCAGTCCCACCTTATATTAAAATCACAAAACATACACTCCACGTAAATTCAACAACAAGGCTGAATCATTATTCAGCGTTGCAGCAGTTTCTAATTTATCTAAGGAAAAATATATGAAATATAGCAAAAGCCAGTTGCAAAAATGGGATGAATACGCCACCTTACAGTATGCCAAAGATGAAAGCTTTCGGGAAGGATATAAGGAAAGCTTTCGGGAAGGATATAAGGAGGGGTTTAAGGAAGGGTTTAAAGAAGGGTATAAGAAGGGACGTGAAGAAGCCCAAATCAAAATAATAAAAAAATTGATTTTAGCAGGAGAAAAAACGGTTTCTGAAATTGCAGACTTTGTCGAAGTTCCCGAGGCCTTTGTAGAAAAAATAAAAGCATCCATGCCCAATCCGGGAATCTAAAAATCACAAGCCTCCGAAGGATTCAACCCTTCCTGATCTACTGCCCGCTTCGCCTTAAGATTGCCCTTTTTTGAGGTACTATAGGTAATCACCCATATACTGTCGTAATCCTTGCCTTCCCAATGCAGATGATCATCTTTCACACCCAAAGCGACGGCGATATCGGGAATATTCCCGTGTTCCCATACCACCAGGACGATGCCGGTCTTTTTCAGTATCTCGGCAGCAAGACCGGATGTCTGATTTACTTCATATTTCGAATTCACCGGAAGCCCATCCTGCACCGCAAACGGCACGACCGTTTGAAACATGCGGGCATGCCCCGTGGATTTGTGGGTGGAGAGCGAAGGCACATAGATAAAAGAAGGCTTCTTAAATTTACTATTTAATACATGGGGCAGTAACAATGCCCTATGAAGCCCCTTGCAGGAAAGATTATCTGTTGCATCATTTTTTTCACCATGCCGGATGATCACCACGGTCAACGCTTCGGATTGTGCATAAGCCGGAAGAAGACTGGAGAGACAAACAAGGATAAGTAGTAAATATTTCATGGAACAATTTAACCTAAAAAAAGGTTTACTTCATTTTGGCTTCGTTAAAATTTTGAATTCTTTCCCAAATTGGTTAACTTACTAAAACAGGAGGCCGGTATATGAAACCTGGTAATGCCTCCGCCAAATGCCGCAGATTTTAAAATGCAACGGCTTGTCATCCATTTTCGAACCAGCGCACAAGGACCATCCATGCGAAGTGTAGAGCTGCGTAACGGATCGAATACAGAATTTACCCTTCCCACCCTGCTCAGGGGAGACTATACCACCAGGACAACCGACAAACCGGATGCCTCTGCCAATGCCTGGTCATGGCCGCTCCCCGTACGCGTGGGTTCGACCTCAGTACTTCGTCTGGGTATCACCTTCCCCGGAGGCATCGATAGCAAGATCAATCCCGGCGAATTCATTATTACCTCAGTCGAAGTTTATTTTGCGCCAAAATCCAAAAATTAACGCTCTGTTTACAAACTGATCTTCACCGCCCTTCACAGATCTTATATCACTTGTACATCTTCTCCAATCCATCCTTCATGATATCCGGCAAATTCAATTGCCCTTTCAATAGCTTAAAAAATTGTTTGTCGTCGGCAACCGTTAACGGATCGAGACGAATGGGCAGGACAGGTAAATCTTTTTTTGGAGATAGTTTCGCCGCAAACTTTGCGGAAGCGAGAGGTTCCGCCGTTGAAGGAGGATCACCCGGCAAATGGGGCCTGACGGATTCTCCTTCCCCTTCATCATGATCGAGTACCAGGTACCATTGCGGTTTCTGCACCAGTTTCTTTTTTTCTTCCGGTACAAAAAATTTAGCATTAGCCGGTCCCGTTATGGCTTTTAAGGGAGGCAAATTTTTACCGATATCCTTCAGGTTCTTTAGCCCTTTTTTTAGTTTGGATTCCGCAGCCGCAAGGGTCAGTTGACTGACCACAGGATCCTCCGTATCCTGGCTCAGGTTTAACAGCCGGTCCGCCCCGCCGATCTTACGCTGCTCGGTCGATACACCAAATTTTTGCATTAAGGGAATAGTGCCAAAACGGGGAGTGCCATTAATGACAACCAGGTTTATTTTGTTTTCGGCGGCATTCAGCAACAGCTGGTAAGGGTCTTTGGTTACGCCTTCGATCAGGAGAAGATCGGCCAGTTTGCCTTTTTCCACGGTACCCAATAACTTATCCCAGCGAATAATTTTTGCAGGATTTTTAGTAGCCAGGCAGATAAGTTCATAATCGGAAAAAATATTGCCGTTAGCCGCGCTATACAGCTTGGCTACTTTTAATTCCCCAAAAAGATTTTTGCTGCCGGAAGGCGACCAATCCGAGCCCAGGCCAATGGTAATCCCGCTATCTTTGGCCGCCTTTATTTCGGCGGTTTTGCCATACAGCAACAGATTACTTAGCGGGGACCAGATCATAGAGGCGCCTTTCTCTTTCATAATTTCATAATCTTCCGCTTGCAGGGCGACACAATGAATACCTGTCAAGGCCTCCGTGATCGCCCAATTATCCTCATCGATCTTTAGAGATTCAAACGCTTTATGGGCAAGTGCATTCGTCCCTTCACTGAGATGCAGCAGCAGACAGGATGTCTTTTTTAAATGGGCTAAAAAATGTGTGGCGTCTTTGGCAGCGATATCCGGAATATGTGCATCCACCCTGGGAAGTTCGTGATCTTGCGTATCCTCGACATTACGGACGATGCCGCGGTAATATTTTCTGATCCCGCTATTGCTGAACAGCATAACCCCCTGTGAGGTAGTAACCCCGGCAACCAGGCATTTGCATTCCACATAACGAACGATGGCTTCCACATAACCCGGCGTTTTCCCAAGGGCCTTCATAGGTCCACTGATCAATTGTTTGTACTCATCTATCCCGGCCCATTTTGACCGGTCGCCATAGGTCTTTGGAACATTCCAAAGAGGAAGACAATTATAACTGAGGTGATTATGGAGTTCGATCAGGCCGGGGAAAATAGTACACTTTGTTTTATACACCGGCAGCTCTTTCATTTCCGGAGGAACGGGGTCCCCTTCTTTCAGAACAGCAATGATCTTCCCTTTGCTGATATACACGATCCCATTGTCGATTATATCGTCAGCGGACCGCATGGTTACGATCCGGCCGTTTAAACCATAAGAAGGGCTTTCCAGAGGATCTATTGGAGTAACTTTCATGGAGGTAACTGGCATATTCATTTTTTAGGAGTTTATCTTTGGCGCTTTCCATTTCAGGGTATGCCGGTCATCCGGGCTGGGACGGCTGACACTATTCATACTCCGATGCGCCCTGAACCAGGTATCATGGCCAAACCAGTCCGGCATGCCGAAGGGCAGATCGAATCTTGGGATCGCAGCATAATCGCGCTCGATGAATTTGCTGCCGTAAAGCGGCAAATTATCTACAGCTCCGGCGTCCCTGGTAATAATAAGGCGCAAAGCAAGCACAACCTTGTTCCAGTCCGCCATCATTTTCTTTTGCGCACCCGGCGCCGTAGTGTGATAACTGGGGTGGAACGTATTGAATACCGGGGTCTTTTCAATACCCGTCCAAAGCCTGACCGCTTGTTGTGCCACCTCGCCGAAGGCCACAACGGCCTGAAGGTTTGGGGTTTTCAACATATCGAAAAGATTATTCCGCCAATCGGTGAGATCGGGCCGGGATAAGGTTTCGATTCCCTCGCTGAGATGACTGGGATAAAGGGCGTAGGCAAAACCATTTACACAGACATAGGAAGAAGTGAGGCCGATCTTGTTCAGGAATCCCTGAACACGCTGACCGGCATTCCCCACTAAAGTCCGGCAGGCGATCCGCTCGGTCGGACCCGGATCGGAGGCTACACAGATCACTTTGGCGCTGCCATCGAGGCGACCCCGGTAAAACACAGGGCCCCAATCGAACCAGAAATTATCTTTTACGGGCGTATAATCGGGAAGTGCGGCAAAATGCCGGGCAAATGCTGCAGGAGGTCCCGGGTCGAACAAATCCATAAAACATGGTTTTAATATGAACGAATCAATAAGACGCTTGGATCGATCTAATCGATTGAATCAACCAAATTGCTATAGTGAAACTAATCAGTTGAATACGGAAAGTTTATCCGAAAGGTTATAATTAAAGGGGGTAGCCCGGGTAGAAAAGTAGTTCCTGGTAGGTTACAAAAATAGGGTGTTCTGGTTTAATCGCCATAGGTAGAAACACGGTATTTCGCCCGTAGTGTGAATAATGTAATCTAATTCCTTAATGATGTAAGAGTTAGGGAGATTCTTACCCTTAATTTCGTTCCCGCGGCGGATGAATATAAATCTGTCCGCTCAAAAATTCATAGTATGACTATAACAAAAAATGCAGGTATCTGGATGGATCATGCAAGCGCCCACGTCATGGAATTCACCACCGACCCTATAACGACGACCTTGATTTCTTCCACCTTTAACCATGCGGAAAAAGAGAAAAGTTTGGGTAAGAGTGAGAACCTGTCGCATAACAAGGAGCAGCATGAACAAACGGCTTATTACAAAACACTGGGTGAAGTCGTCAAAAAATTCGATCATGTCGTTCTTTTCGGTCCTACGAATGCCAAAACGGAGCTTTTGAACCTCCTCAGGGCCGATCATCTTTTCGAAAAAGTAGTGATAGAAATCAAACCAGCCGAAAAGATGACGGAGAATCAACAACATGCCTTTGTCCGGGAGCATTTTTCCAAACACTGACCCGGACGCATAATCCAGCCCCTCAACCCATCATCCCCTTATCCGGCAATATAGATCAGCGTGGTCTGATTAGGCTCCTCTGCCCAGTGACGTAAGAATGCGCTGGTGACCGGTTCATAAATATCCTTCTCAGCCGCATTCAGGTTATCACGAATAGCTTTTCGCATACACCGTCATTTTCCCGATGAAAAACCCTTTTTCCAGTTACAGCATAAGGATATTTGTGCTAACTTATTTTTATGTTTTCTATTAGTAATGGTAGAATTCAACTATTCCTGATTAATGAAAATATTGCTAACCGGAGTAACCGGCTATATTGGTAAAAGACTGCTTCCCGTCCTGGTGGAACAGGGTCATGAGATTGTCTGTTGTTTAAGGGATAAGAACAGGCTTCCTCCCGAGGGCATTTTTCAGCAGGCAAACATCTCTTTGCTGGAAATCGATTTCCTTATAAAAACCGACCTGCCCGATGTCATAAAAGATATAGATGCCGCTTATTATCTCATCCACTCGATGAGTGCCGGTGTAAAAGACTTTGATACCCTCGAAGCCTTATCCGCTAATAATTTTATCGACCTGTTGGTTCAAACCTCCGTCAAACAGATCATCTATCTCGGTGGGATCACCAACGTGGACAAACTATCCAAACATCTGGATTCAAGAAAAAAGGTGGAAGAGATCCTCGGCAAAAGCCATATCCCCCTTACTTCCCTCAAAGCGGGCATTATTGTTGGATCCGGCAGCGCATCCTTCGAGATCATCCGTGATCTTGTTGAGAAACTGCCCTTTATGATCACCCCAAAATGGCTCAGTACAAAGATACAACCCATCGCCATCAGAAATGTGCTGGAATACCTGAGCGGAGTATTAGGCAAACAGGAAACCTTCCACCAATCCTATGACATCGGTGGGCCTGATATTTTAACCTACAAGCAAATGCTGCTGATTTTTGCAAAGGTACGCGGGCTAAAAAGATACATCTTAATCGTCCCGGTCATGACGCCTAGGATTTCCTCTTACTGGCTGTACTTTGTCACCTCCACCTCCTACAGACTTGCCGTAAACCTGGTGGACAGCATGAAAGTGGAGGTTGTAGCAAAAGATAATAACCTTGAAAAAATACTCGGCATTAAACCAGTGCCCTACGAGGAAGCCGTACAGCTGGCCTTTCAGAAGATTGAACAAAACAATATCCTTTCAAGCTGGAAGGACTCTCTCATTTCCAGTTATACCGGTAATTCTTTTCTGATGGAACATATTAATGTCCCAACAGATGGTTGTTTTACCGACCGAAGAGAGAAGGAGTTGACAACGGGCATTGACCAGGTTCTTGACAACATCTGGTCCATCGGTGGCCAACGCGGGTGGTATTATGGAAATTGGTTATGGCATTTGCGGGGAATCGCCGATAAATTTGTTGGCGGAGTCGGATTGCGCCGGGGAAGAAGGAATCCACATACCATCAACACCGGAGATTCACTGGATTTTTGGCGGGTGCTGGCTGCTGACAAACCCAACAAACGATTATTGTTATATGCCGAAATGAAACTTCCGGGAGAAGCCTGGCTTGAATTCAGGATCATCACTAAAAATGATATATCTTATCTCCAACAAACCGCCACCTTCCGCCCCAAAGGCCTGGCGGGCAGATTGTATTGGTATGCAGTATTACCCTTCCACTTTTTTATGTTTGAAGGTATGGCATCTAATATTATCCGGTATCGCCGAACAACGGGCGGAACAACGGGCCGAACAACCATTTAAACCGATGAATGGCTGTAACCTGGCGCATTTTTAAGGCGTCTGATCCACTTTAACTACCGGAGGTAAGCCCGTTTCCTTTAAAATAAAATCAACATGTTCCAAAGCTACCTGAAAGTCGGAATGCGGAATATCCTGAAACACAAGGTGTTCTCCTTTATAAATCTGTTCGGGTTGGCAGCGGCCATGGCGGTTTGTATGCTGATCGTCCTGATGGTGGCCGACCAGAAAAGTTATGACCAGTTCAATACGAACAAACAAAGCCTTTACCGTATCCTTACAGACAAACCGGATTTCCGGCATCCTTATGCTACCAGTCCTTACCCGATGGCCGGCGCCATAAGGGCAAACGACCCGGTCATTAAAGATGTGACCCAGCTCATTATGGGAGTGGGCGGAGACGGAATAGGGGGAGGCAGGTTAAGCGAAAACGGAGTAACCGGAGACAGATTGAACAGTGGCGGTTTGAGCGGCCAGCATTCCGTGGAAATGCGGGGTTATTTCGCATCACCCTCTCTTTTTAACCTGTTTAGCTTCGAATTGGGCAAAGGCAATAAAGAAGAGGCGCTGGCAGCTCCGGGTTCGATGGTCATTACCAGTGAGACGGCCCGTCGCCTTTTTAAGGAAGAAGACCCTATCGGTAAAACAATTGAATTTACCGATCGCGGTTTGACTTTCTTTGACCAGGGAGAATCCTCGGCCCCGGTAAAATGGGGGGTGTATACCATCACCGGAGTCCTGGCGGACAAACCCTATAAATCTCATTTGAAATTCGACGTGCTGATTTCGGCCTCCTCCATGGAAACCCTGATCAAGGCAAAAAAGATCGACGATATAAGGCAACGATACCTTTTCTTTTCAGGTGGCGGGGGTAGTACAGGATTTCCATATGAGCCTCGATCAGGACCAGATTCAGCCCCTGGTATTGCAGAACCAGCCGGCACTCTTTAAATTTGTCAATATACGGATCGCTTCGGGAGACTTGCGGGGGACCCTGGACCGCCTGGAAAAAAATGGAGAACCATCGATCCCGTGCACTCTTTTAAATATCAATTTTTCGACGACCAGCTGGCTTCAACATCCCGTGGATTTTTCGATCTTGTCTCTATATTGGGTTTCCTGGCTTTTACAGCCGTCACTATCGCCTGTCTTGGGATGCTCGGTATGGCTACCTATACTACAGAAAGAAGGATAAAGGAAGTTGGCATCCGCAAGGCGCTCGGCGCAGAGAATTTGGGGATAATGCTGCTGCTGTCCAAAGATTTTATACGGGTATTGGTGATCGCCATCCTCATCGCAGCCCCCCTTAGTTATCTGCTCAATACGATGTGGCTGCGAAAATTTCCCAACCGGGTAGATTTCGGTCTGCGAACCATCCTTTCCGGCACCCTTATATTACTGGTGCTGGGACTGATCTCCATCGGCTCACAGACGTTTAACGCCGCCAGGCGCGATCCGGTAAAGGCGTTAAAGACGGAATAAGTAAAGAAAATTCTCTTTTAAAGACAGTTTCCCGTAAAAGATAGTTTCCCGCTCATTTTGTCAGATAAAAAAACAATGTTTTGAAAATTTAACAATGTTAAATATATTTACATTAGTTAAACCGGGGTCGGATGAAATCCAGACAGATAAAAAACGGCATAACACCAACAAAATGAAGAATAAGGAGCTCCAGGAACAGCGAATGAGGGGGTATTTTTTACAGGCTACGAAGGAACTTTTAAAAGGCGAGGGACTGAAAAGTATCAGCGTTCGCAGTATTGCCGATAAGGCGGGTTATTCTTTCGCCACTATGTATAGTTATTTCAAGGATGTCAACGATCTCGTGTTTTTATGCGTACATGATTTCCAGGAAGAAGCCAAACAATTCGTAAAAGAGCAAATAAAAAAAAAGGAAAAAGGAATTAAAAGTTTACGCGCTGCGATCAGGGCGTATGCTGACTTTTTTATTCAGTATCCCGGCATATTCGATCTGTTCTTTATCGAAAAGATCGGGGACATCAAAGGGAAAAAACCGGTTCTGGACACCATACAATATTCCCTGGACAGCGTTTGCGAAGAGGAATGGAACTATTGCCTGAGCAAGGGTTTGATAAGCGTTGAAAACGCAGAATTATTGAAAAGTCAGCTCAGGTATACGGTTACCGGTCTGTTAACGCTATACCTCAACCGACGTACCCCCCCTTCTTATACTGAATTTGTCAATCTGCTAAATCAGCAGCTGGATATTGTCCTCGAACCCGGCTCCGGCAAGGTTGCTGCAGGCTCCGCGAAATCTTCCGGTGGGGCAGTGACCCTCCAGGAAGGGAGTATGGCCGTTAACAATTCACTGATCTCTATCAAAATCGGGAATAACCGGTAAACCCATTTTGACTAAACTACAATTGATTCTAATTAATTCCCTTTGCCTTTTTAAGGTCATAGGATAAAATGTATATCGGCTTCAATTTTGTCGAATCCTTTATCTTTTCTTTTCCATCATCCCAATTCCCGAGCTGGCTGTTGGCCAGGACGAACAAGGAATCATGGGCAATTACGGCAGAAGTAGGTACATCAAAAAAAGGATTATGCTCATCGATGACAGCGGCCCTGCTGATCGTTTTGAAGGAAGGGGAAATAGTATATTGAACAATTTTATGCCTGGAAAAATCCTCCGCGCTGTTATCCACGCCGATAAGGGAGTTTTTGTACCAGAACAAACCATCCAATCCTTTTGCATTTACCTTTTCGGGAGCCTGCAGTTCCCAGTTTTCTTTGGTTTGCCGGTCATAACAAACGATCCCTTTCTGATAACAGGCGATGAACAAATAACGTTCATCGCCGTCGGATAGGGCGATCCCATTAAGATAATTATTTTTGGGAAGTGTCAGTAAAAGCCGTGGCTGATCCATTGTTTTTTCCAGATAATAAACCCGGCAGCCAAATGACTCTGAAATAAATATATTCCCCTTACTGTCTATCACCAGGTCATTGAACATAAAAGCAGCCGTATCCGTCCATATCCACTTTTTCAACAGTTTGGCCGTTCCCAAATCATAAGCCCAGATCCCTCCCCTGCGTATATTATTAATACCCGAATTGGATAATGCCCAAAGTACATGCCGTTTGGGATCCACCTTCACGCCTACACCGCATAGAAAACTATCCTGCGCGGAAGAAATAAAATCACGGTATGATCCCCCGGGACGGACGGCTACTATTTTTTGTTTGTTCTGGCTGCTGATAAGAAATTCTCCGGTAGTTTCATTGTACGTAATGCTTTCCGGGATAAGGAATTTATCTGCAACGACCGCTGCAGGCTGCTGCGCCGTTATGGAGTCATTGATCGCAACAAGGGAAATCAAAAATAAATAAAAGGCAGTTTTACAGGAATTAGTCATGGTTGGGAAAGGTTTGGCGGTTGGACATGATTTATTAGTGTGCAAAGATTGATGGGTGTGCAAACATTAATGAATTTACTGCAGAACGATTTCCGGGCGATTACCGTTCATCCGAAAATAAGCTCCACCCCTTATCTTTGCGCCGGCACATCATTTATTAATTTTTACCTGAATCACCGGCACATGAGAAAAATGGGTTTTTCTATCATTTTGATCTTTACCACCTTAACTGTCCTTGGGCAATCCGGGCAACCCGGCAATTCAGCGCAATCCGGCATTTCCGGGCAACCCCTTCCCCCCTATAAAAACGCGGCTTTACCAGTGGAACAGCGGGTTAAGGACCTGTTATCGAGAATGACGCCGGAAGAGAAATTCTGGCAACTGTATATGATCCCCGGGGATCTGGATCATGTTCCTGACACTCAATACCTGCATGGCATCTTCGGATTTCAAATGAGCGCCCAGGGACAAGGTGCCGATGCGTTCACCCAACTCCTGCATTACAGCCAATCCGGGAATGCCGTTAATTTAGCCAGAAAAGTCAATGGAATCCAAAAATATTTTCTGGAAAAATCCCGTCTGGGCATCCCTGTCCTCGTATTCGACGAAGCCTTGCACGGCCTGATTCAGGATGGGGCCACAGCATTCCCGCAGGCCATCGGTCTGGCTGCTACTTTTGATACCAGCCTGATCGCCCGGATAGCCGAAGCCGTCGCACAGGAAACAAAAATGAGGGGGATCAGGGATATCCTGGGCCCGGTCATAAATATTGGCGGCGATCCCCGCTGGGGGCGAGTGGAAGAGACCTATGGAGAAGATCCTTTTTTATCTGCGGCCATGGGGGTTTCCTATATCGGACCCTTTGAACAAACAGGTATCATTGCCACACCCAAACATTTTATCGCCAATTATGCAGACGGCGGCCGGGATAGTTATCCCGTACACCTGAACGAACGGATCCTCGAAGAAATTTATTTTCCCCCGTTTAAGGAAGCCTTTCAAAAGGCAGGGGCAAGATCGGTCATGACCGCCTATAACTCCCTGGATGGAAATCCCTGTACGGCCAATGACTGGCTGCTCAATAAAAAGCTCAAGGGAGAATGGAACTTTCAGGGCTTTGTCATTTCTGATGCCGGCGCCACCGGCGGCTCCACCGTCCTTCACCTGACCTCCGGAGATTACCCAACGGCCAGTGCACAGTCCATCACCAATGGGCTCGATGTTATCTTCCAGACGGGTTATGACCAATATAAATTATTTATCCCTCCTTTTCTGGACGGGCGTATTGCGCAGCAACGGATCGACGATGCCGTATCCAGAGTGCTCCGGGCCAAATTCGAATTAGGTCTTTTTGAAAACCCCTATGTTGACATGCAGGAGGCAGAACGCCTATCGAAAGACAAGAAGCATAAAACCCTGGCCAGACAAGCGGCATTGGAGACCATTGTCCTGTTGAAAAATGAAAAAGTCTCAGCCCCGGGTTTACAACCAGGTGAAAGCCTTCTTCCTCTCGATAAAAATCTCGCGTCAATCGCCGTAATCGGCTCCGATGCCGAAGAAGCGCGTTTGGGCGGGTACAGCGGTAAAGGCAATGGCAAGATCTCCATTTTGGAAGGGATCCGTAAAAAAGCCGGAGCTGGCACCCGGGTCCTTTACACACCGGGATCTGGCAGAGGAACCGAAGAATTTACAGCCATTCCGGCAGCCTCCTTCAAAAAAGGTCTTTTGGCAGAATACTTTACTAATATCGATTGTAAAGGAAGTCCAACCTTTACCAGGCAGGATGAAACCATAAATTTTAGCTGGACGCTTTCCTCTCCCGCCCCATCGATAAAAAATGATTTTTTCTCCGCAAGATGGACGGGCCTGTTAACAGCTCCGCAGAGTGGTCGTTATAAGATCGGATTGGAGGGAAATGATGGATACCGGCTTTATATCAACCAGCAACTGATCATCGATAATTGGAAAAAACAGACCTATCGCACCTTACTCAGGGATTATTCCTTCGAAAAAGGAAAGACCTATGCGATCAGGGTGGAATTCTTCGAACCCGTTGGAAATGGCCATATCAAACTCGTATGGACTATTGGCGCAGATACCGGGTGGAAGACCAGGGTCAGGGAGGCAGTGGCTGCCGCCCGCCAGTCTTCAGTTGCCGTCATCGTGACCGGTATCCGGGAAGGTGAATTCCAGGACAGGGCATTCCTGGGTCTGCCCGGACATCAGGAAGAAATGATCCGCGAAATAGCGGCTACCGGCAAACCGGTGGTGGTCATTCTCACCGGTGGCAGCGCTATCACGATGTCGGGATGGCTCGATAAAGTACCTTCGGTTCTCGATGTCTGGTATCCGGGAGAAGAAGGCGGAGCAGCGGTAGCCGATGTTCTTTTTGGAACCTATAATCCAGCCGGTCGTCTTCCCATCACCTTTCCCGTTTCCGAAGGACAATTACCATTGGTGTATAACCACCAACCAACAGGCAGAGGTGACGACTATAACGATTTGAGCGGTCTTCCCTTATTCCCCTTTGGATTCGGGCTGAGTTATACCCATTTCGAATATGGAGAACTGGTCCTTGACAAAACGATCCTCAATAAAGGGGAATCCACCCGCGTTCATATTCCGTTAACGAACAAGGGAAAAAAAGAAGGCGATGAGGTCGTCCAGTTATATATCCGGGAACTGGAGGCAACCCTTGCCCGTCCTGTGCTGGAGCTTAAAGGTTTTCAACGGGTGCATTTGCTGCCCGGAGAAACGAAAGAGATCTCTTTCGACATAAGCCCTGCCCTGCTGCTTACACTGAATGCATCGCTTCAACGGGTAACGGAGCCCGGCGCTTACCGGATTATGATCGGCGCTTCGTCACAGGACCTGAGGGCGAAAGGAACGCTGATCATTAAATAGACCGGCAAAACTGCCTGTTGCGACTATATCCCCAACCGTGTTTTCCATAACCTTGTACAAACCTGTATGTAAAAAAGGGCCCATACTTATCCTCTTTACACCGGCCTGCTGCAATTGGGCAAAATCTGGCAACCCCGTCATACACATAACATTTACCGGAAGTATAGATCGTTTCGTGATCTTTTCAATATCCGTCAGGCCCGTAATACAGGGAAAAAATAATCCATGAACGCTGGTATGTTGATACAAATCTATCCTGGCTAGTGCATCTTCCAACGCATGGGGCAAATTCAACAGAAAACTGTCAGAGCGAACGTTTACAAACATATGGATATGATCGTCCTCCAACAGGTTCATTATTTTTTTAAGTTTTTCTGCAAAAACAGATGCGGGCTCAATATTTCGTACGCCATCCTTAACCGTGGAATCTTCCATATTTATACCTGCAACCCCCATCTCATATAACCGGGCAATCCAATGTTTAATGGCCTCCGGTGTATCGCTATACCCAGCCTCTATATCCACCGAAAAAGGAATTGAAACAGAGGGGGCAATCCGTTTAACAATAAACAAATAATCACTGATACTCATTTCCTGGCCATCGGCATAACCTAGCATTTCCGCTACTGCTGCACTGGAGGTAGCAATTGCCTTAAATTTTTTACGTTCAAAAACTTTTGCTCCCGGAACGTCCCAAACGTTGCCAATCAGAAGAGGGTGGTCATTATGATGTAAGGCCAAAAATTCGTCAAATCTGTTTGCCATTTTGTTTGATTTTAGTGTTCAATTAAAAAATGATCAGCATCCAACTGACACATAAAAAATCACATTATCTCTTTTTTTCGCTTTATCCCTTTTTCCGTTTTTCCAGGTAGGAATGCCAAAAAAAATAGGTGGCCAGGGAGCGAAGAGGTTTCCAGGTTTCAGCCATGGCTAAAATTTCTTCTTTTGTCGTAACACCCGTCAATTTCTTAATGGTATTGACAATGGCGATATCGCCAATTGGAAAAATATCTTTTCCCTGCAAAGCGAACATCAGGTATATATCGACGGTCCAGTTGCCGATCCCTTTTATAGCAGTCAGCTGCCGCCTGATCTCCGGTTCGGGTAGGGTCGATAAATTGTCCAGATCAATTTTTTTATGGAGGATTGCCGTGGACAGTTCCCGGAGATATTTTGTTTTTTGACGGCTGATCTGACAGTTCCGCATTTCTATATCACTCAACTTTAAAATATTTTCGGGCGTAAAAGCCGGAATATAACCATTGAGCTTTAGAAAATGGGCATTGGCTGAAGCCAGGCTAACCTGCTGTTCCAGAATTATTTTCGACAAGGTGATAAACCCTTGCGGTCGGGACCAATTTGGCGGCATTTTATGAGCCTTGTAGATATCGGCAAATAATTTATCAATTTTAATAAGGGCTTTGATATCTTTTTCGTTGACTATTGCAGACATAGGAAATAAGCAAGTTGAACTTCGAAGGAACGTTCAGGAATAAAAATAGTTCAAAAAAGACAAAACCGGATAAATTATCGGGAAGGAACAAGCCCCTCTTCGGCGCCGAAGGCATGATCGACGATAATTTTCCAACTGCCATCCTCCTGTTGTTTCATAACCTCGATTCCTTTGGCACTGATTTTAGTTTCACCCTTATCGGTAATGTTCCATTCGGATCTACCTACGGCAATATTTCCCGTTTGAAGACAATACACGGTTTTAATCTCCATTTTACCCTTGATGGATAAAATGCCTTTGATCGCTTCTTCAAATCTTTCCTTACCGGAAACGGGTTTTCCGGGCTCAGGTACGATAATTCCGGAAACATCATACATACTCATTACGATGTCAGGATTACCGGTGTTAAAGGCGTTTGCCAATGCTGCATGGACATCCTCTGCTTTTTTGGGGAGATTCATTTTTTAAAATTTGTACTGGTGAATAAATCATATTTACCGTACAAAACTAGTTAGTCCTTATCAGCGGAAATTGTACAAATCGGCAATACCAGGTTTTTATTAATTAATTATTAGCCAGCAACTGATTGATAGGAAATGCCTGTGTGGCAAAGGAGGTGGGTGTAATACCGGTGAACAATTTAAATTCCCGGATAAAATGGGACTGATCGAAATATCCGGAATCATAGGCGATACCGGTCAGCTTCTGATCATTGGCCTGTATAAGATTAAGACTGTGCTGAAACCGGTTTATTTTACAAAACAGTTTTGGCGCCAGCCCGGTATATTCCGAGAACAACTGCGTCAGATACCGGGTAGAAATATTATTCCGAATAGAAACGGAAATTATTTTTTCGTTACTGGCATTATCCTGTAAACTGGCAGCAATCTCGCCGATAAACTTTATTTTATGATGTTTTTTACCGGATACCGTCAACCGGTTCAATAAATATTCTTCGAGGAGCGAAATCCGGCTATTTAAATCGTACGTCTCCAATAACCTTTCCTGCAAAATGGTAATAGATCGTCCCAACAGATCAGCTGCATGAATAATTTCATTCGTAAAAAGAGAAACCGGTTCCTTGAAAAAATAGGCAGCAGAATGGGCATAAAACCGGATACCCAGCATGGTGTTTTTCCCCAGGGACTTTATGGATTTCGGCCGGGTGATCTGACCCCAAAGCTCAATGGGAGGTGTGGTATAAAAGACTCCGCCCTTTCGCCCCTCTTCCTTCCTCGTCATCCAGCTCCCTTCTCCCAGGTTAAAGATCACTTCCATATTTCCACTGGGAAATACAATATCGTCAAACGCTAAGTCCGAGGTCGACTCATATAGGTAGAACCCCTTTATATAAGGTCTTAATGATGGACTGGGAAGAATTTCTGTAAAGGCCACTATTGGGTTTTTATAATTTCCGGGATTACTTATTCCGGATCTGCTTATTCCGGTACTGCTTATTCCGGTACTGCTTATTTATTCAAAGTTACTCCTTATAATTCGCTTATAATTGTACAAATCGGAACTGTTTAAGCACATCCGCCGCTTCACTGAAGGCTCCTTATCCGGTGATTCCCAAAATCGGCCACGTAAATAATTCCCGAAGCACCGATGGCAATACCTGCGGGATTTCGGAACTGTGCATCCCTGCCGACCCCATCCTTAAAACCCGGAGACCCATCGCCGGCAATGGTAGTGACCACTCCTGACGGGGTGATCTTACGAACGAGTTGGTTGTTATAATCCCCTACATATACATTTCCCGACCGGTCAACTGTCATGGCTATCGGAGAATTGAAACCCGCCTCCCTGCCATTTCCATCCTGGTGTCCGCTGTTCAAATTACCGGCAAGCGTGCTGACCATTCCGGCCGGCGTGATCTTGCGGATCATATTATTACTCTCGTCCGCTACATATACATTTCCGGAACCGTCCAGGGCTATTCCGCTGGGATAATTAAACTCAGCCTCCGTTCCCGGGGCATCTTTATACCCGGAATGACCATCACCGGCAAAAGTGGTAACTACCCCCGCCTGCGAGATCTTCCGGATCAGGTGGTTATCTGCATCAGCGACGAAGATCGTTCCGGCCCCATCTACGGCCACCCCGGATGGTGATGAGAAACGGGCAGCTGTACCCGTGGCATTTACCTGCCCTTGAATAGTATCACCGGCCAGGGTACTTACTTCCCCTGACAGCGTGATCTTCCGGATCATATTATTATCCACATCCGCGATAAAGATCGTACCGGAGGCATCTGCCGCAGCTGCAAAGGGTTCTCTGAACCGGGCATCCACACCTGCCCCATTTATAAAACCCTGCAAACCGTCGCCGGCTACCGTACTCACCACTCCTGCAGGCGTAATACTGCGGATCCGCTGATTATTGAGATCCGTAATGATTATATTTCCGGCGGCGTCTGTCGCCACACCAAAGGGGAAATGGAATTTAGCAACGGCGCCTGCTCCATCCAAATACGCAGGAGGACTGCTCCCTGCGAAAGTACTGACGGTGTACAGGTAGGTAAAACCGGTTGCCGAGGTGACGGTCTGACCGCCTGTCTGAACGGCTATTTTGCCATCCCCTGCTCCGGCAGGTACGGTAACCGTAAGTCGGTTACTGGTAGCCGCCGAAACAATAGCCGTTTTGCCATTAAAGGTTACGGTATTCCCGGTTAGCGAAGAACTGAAATTCGCCCCGTTCAGTACC
The DNA here is from genome assembly GCF_054461575.1 of Flavitalea flava. Lineage (NCBI taxonomy): Bacteria > Pseudomonadati > Bacteroidota > Chitinophagia > Chitinophagales > Chitinophagaceae > Flavitalea > Flavitalea flava. The sequence goes on along the minus strand of NZ_JBTLQH010000011.1, from coordinate 130,961 downwards.
ACGGTGAAACCCATTGGCCCTTCGGCCGGATCGAATGAAACCAACTGTGGGGCCGGAACAGGCATCGCGACCGGGGGGTTATCGTATTTACGGCAGGCCCCCGCGAAGAGGCCAAACCCAGCCAATATAAGGATAAGAACCCTGAATTTGCCTGAAATGGACTTTTGTCTTATATGTTGCACCATGAGGATATGTTGTACCATGAGGAAAATTACCTGATCGTACAAGCACTAAAGGCGGTAGTTTTTATCCGGCGGCAATAACAAACTTACCGGTGGAAATGGGTTGGGCAACGGTTTTGAAAAAGGTAAAAATATTTTTCGGATAAAATTTGGAAATAATTTGGATATACTAAGTGCACTTATTATATTTGTACATATAATATCAAAAACAAAAATTTATGTGGATCAAAACTTACTCGACAGTAACAAAAGAAGCAACGGCCGAACAAATGTGGAAACTTTTCTCCGATGTCAACAACTGGTATACCTGGGACACGGGGATTGAATCTGCTAAACTGGAAGGCCCTTTCGAACAGGGAAATTATTTTATGCTCCGGCCAAAAGGTGGTCCTGAGGTAAAAGTCGTATTGACGGAAACCATTCCCAATAAGAAGTATATAGATGTGACGTCCTTCCCTTTAGCAAAAATGTATGATGAGCATCTTTTTGAAACGACCCCCGATGGGCTGAAAATTACCAATACCATTTGGGTAAAGGGAATCCTGGCCTTTCTCTGGGTAAAGCTGGTGGCGAAAAAAATTGCAGACAGTACCCCCGCCGATATGCAGACGCAGATCAAAGCTGCCAAAAAGCTTTGATCACCTGTCTCTGGAAATTCAATAGGGAATACAGCCTGGTTTATCAATGCGACATACCTCCTGGCTCTACGGCAAAATATGGCTTATAATCCGCAAGCCTTTTCAGCTGATCTTTATTTTCACGCAGGATCTTCGCCCTTTCCCGTTCATTGGCGGGATCCAGGAGATAAACAGTTGCACCTTCACGCAGATGAGCGGGAAGGGCGCTTAAAGCAAAATCCGTTTCCAGGGAAACAGGCATTTTTTCTAATGTACTATTCGTCGCCACCTGAGCCGAACCAGGCGTTCCGGCAAACAAGATAAAGAAGAAAAAAAAACAGGGATAAGGCTCCTTAAAGTGAATTTGGGTAAAGCAGTCATGGTCTGAAATTTAATTAGCCTCAAAATAGTTGCTACCTGCTGTTTCAACAGGGGGGTAAATAACAAATTTGGGGGTGTTTTTATGCCATATATGGTATATCTTCATACTTCTTTTATACCCCTTCCACCCGGCACAACGGTTTAACCAAAAAAAATATAAGAAATATGATACCAGCCAAAGGATATGCAGCACAGGATCCGCAAACGGATTTAGCCCCCTGGAATTTTGAAAGACGTGAAGTAGGGCCGCACGATGTTCAATTCGATATTTTGTTTTGCGGTGTTTGTCATTCGGATCTTCATCAGATCAAGAACGACTGGTTCCCGGGTATCTTCCCGATGGTTCCGGGCCACGAGATCGTAGGGCGTGTAGTAAAAGTGGGTAACCAGGTTACCAAATTTAAGGTGGGCGATCTGGCCGGCACCGGCTGTATGGTTGATTCCTGTCAGGTTTGTGAAAATTGCAAAAAGGACCTGGAACAATACTGTCTGAAAGGAAACTCCCAGACCTATAATGGATTGGAACAGGATGGCAAAACGCCAACCTATGGCGGTTATTCCAATAGCATCGTCGTCAGGGAGGAATTCGTCCTTCGTGTTCCAGGCAACCTGGATCTGGCGGCCGTAGCCCCTTTATTATGCGCCGGAATCACCACTTACTCACCCTTAAGACACTGGAAGGTAGGAAAAGGGCACAAACTGGCTGTTCTTGGCTTAGGCGGTCTTGGTCATATGGCTGTAAAGTTTGGTGTTGCCTTTGGCGCAGAGGTTACCGTACTGAGTACTTCCTCAAAAAAAGAAGCGGATGCAAAAAAATTAGGTGCACATCATTTTGTGGTAACCACCGATCCGGCCCAGATCAAAGCAGCGCGGAATTCTTTCGACTTTATCCTGGACACGGTATCTGCAGAACACGATTTTAATATGTACCTCTCTTTATTAAGAACCGATGGTACCATGATATGTGTAGGTGTTCCCTCCAAACCGGCAGAAGTTGCTGCCTTCAGTTTGCTCGGCGGTAGAAAAAGTCTTGCCGGTTCGGGTATTGGTGGAATTGCCGAGACCCAGGAAATGCTGGATTTCTGTGGCAAAAACAATATTGTCTCGGATATAGAAATGATCGATATCAAGGATATCACAGCGGCATACGACCGGATGTTAAAAGGAGATGTGCGTTACCGTTTTGTTATCGATATGGCTAGTCTTTAATGCGATCCGCAGGCAAATTTAAATAAAGCAAGCAATTACCATATTTTTAACCAACCTGATTGGCCGGGGTCATTTTATCTTTTATATATTTATCCCCTAAACCAATCATATGAATTGTATTTACTTCCCTCTAAAGAGGGTTATCCTCATTATACTAGCCTTTCTGTCGCTCAACGGTTACGCCCAGCTAAACTTTGGTATTAAAGGTGGGAGCAATATCACCACTATTAGAGATGTAAATGAGTTTGCCCCCTGGAAGATATCCTATTACGCTGGTTTGTACGCTACTCTACCCATCAACAAAAAATTCTTCCTTGACGCTGAACTCTATTATTCAAGGAAGGGTAATAAAATAACAGTAGTCCGGGGTCTGGGCAATTTCCGAATTGATTACCTGTGCGCTCCTCTTCTGGCCGGGTTTAATCTTTCCAAAAAACTGTCAATTCTTCTGGGGCCCGAATTCGGTTTTCTGGTGAGGGTAAGGACTGCTGATTATTCTCCGGACATCAATGAATTTGCCCGATTCGATCTAGGTCTTGATGGGGGCCTTTCCTATAAGGCCGGCAAACGATTATCCTTAGATATCCGTTATGTATATGGTTTGATGCCTCTTTTAGCATCAGAAAGGTTGGAATATATCAATGGAAATCCTACTTACTATCCTGTACGGGGCTTCGCCCGTTTGCGTAACCGCGTCTTCCAGGTGGGTTTAGCCTATAGAATCTCCAGCTAAACAGGAAAATATCTTTAAAGATCAAGGCCCTCATTGTCCCAATCTCCCCCGGGATAAGTCACAAACACGCCCGATCCGACAAAAACGGGATGAATACCTTTATGTCCATTATGTATGTTCAATTATTTACAGAAAATATTTAAAAGCATCAAAAATGTTAAACCGTTAAAAATCTCAAAAATGAAACAGGTAAAAACTACTCCGGTCAAGGAGGGTAAACTGAATATAGAATTTACGGCAGCCATTCATAAGAGCGCTGCCAAAAACGGCTGGCACTATGTGATCTGGCCGGATTCTGTTACATTTTTCAAAACAAAGGGCCTGGTGAAAGTGAGAGGTACCATGGATGGTCACAGATTCCGAAGCTCCTTTATGGCCTTGGGAAATGGCACCCATAAACTTCCCATTAATGCCGACTTACGAAAAGCAATCGGCAAAGAAGCAGGCGACAAGGTAACCGTAAAGCTGGAAGAACGGATAATAAAATAAGAAAAGCCATGGATAGTGAAATCCATGGCTCAAAAAAGTTTACATTATGCTCACGCAAATCATAATCCTACTCAATCTTGATCCCCTTTCAATCAGGCCTCTTCCAATTTGAAAGCGATGGGTAATTCCAATCTCGTTTTTACATTCTTTCCATGGACCTTACCGGGTTTCCATACAGGCATATTGTTGAATACCTTCAAGGCTTCTTCATCCAGCCCATTACCCAATTTGGAGCCATCCATTATATTCGCCTTGCTTACTTTCCCGTTCTCATCGACGACAAAAGATACCTTTACCGTACCTTCTTTATTGTTATCGATTGCTTGCTGCGGATATTCCAGATGATTGTTCACATAATTGGCCAGGGCATTATTGCCACCGGGAAATTCAGGCATTACTTCGGCTCTGTTGTAAATACCATCTTTATCCTTCATCATTTTTTCTTTACTGGCAGCAGAGGCATCCGCAGTATTGTCTGAAGAAAGATTTAGGGTTCCCCTACCTTTCTTTTTGGTAACCTTAGCGGTTTTTGCTGCGGCAGAGTCTTTAGCAGCATTATCGGTTACATTTCTCAAACTATCGGCTGCAGCCTCTTTATCTGCCTGAGAGTCGGTATTGCTGTTACAGGCAACCAACCCTCCGATACTGAATGCTGCAATTAAGGTCAATCTGGCTATGTTGTAGGGTGTGTTAACTGGCATAAATCATTGGTTTTAATTAAGTAATATACTTAACTATGCAAAGCCAGTGCCACCAGCTTGCCAGCGGTTATTCCAGGAGGCTTTTGGGGAGTTTATTGCTCAACGGGTTACAAGACCTTTCTATAAAAGAAAAGCGGTATATTGTCATCCCTAAACCATCGATCGTGAAGAACCTTATTTGATTCCATTCCAGTATTAACCGATCCTGAAGAAGGAAACGAAATTGAAAACAACGATATTTCGGATATTACCGTCATTAAGAACAAGGATAGTTTAAAGCTCTGCAATTTGAACCGTTTATGGAAAATGCCTTAAGCAATCGGGCATTTGCAAGAATAAGAAAATATCAATTTGGAAATAGCAGAAGCTTATTTAAAAACAGCGAGGTAACTGTATTGGCTTCAAAAGACAAAGTTCCCATCCCGCAGGAAGAAAAAGACAAAATTTGCCAGGATTTAAGAAAAGCTGTATTTCTGGGTGACAAATCAAAAATGATACCGGAAGCTTTATCCAACTATTGTCCGTTACCTGAAAAGCACTGACCTTGATTTAAGCCTTGCTTTTTTCTTTTTGCTCGGCCTTCCAGATAGAAAGATCGATACCGGACAGGCCGGATGGATGAGAAGCGGCCGAACCGGATCCGGAAGATCCTGATTCCTGTGGACCAGCTTCCAAAGAAGAAGCGGTTAAATCACGATCCTTTTTTTTTGAAGCGGCAGCGGCTTTTTTCGGCTTAACCCCTGTTCCAATCTCTGTAAGACCACTTTCAAAGCCTTCTTTGGCCGGGCGGTTATCTTCCCAGAATCTGGCCAGAAAGTTCAGGGCCTGTTGAGGAGTATCGATCTTCTCTTCTTCCTTCAAGGTTTCCATCAGCTTCAAATCAAATCTGACCGGGACTGGTTTGTTCTTTTCTTTTGCCATGTGGGGACAAATGTATGAAAATATCAGGGTTAACGTTTTATTTTTAACCGTCCTAACCATCATCCAAACAGTATCTCCAATGCCCAATCATCTTTACACCGATCTGAAACCAGGTGACCGGATTTCCCGGTTATTTCAGGAATTTATAGCAGTACCCCTGGCACCGGAAGGATATATCTTTTCAAAATCGCTACGTAGTATTAGAAAAAAAGGAGACTTCTTTGAAAATCATATTGACTGGTATACCCGGAAATACAATTCCGGACAGCCGGCAAAAATATCTTTGACCAATTCAAAGATCTGGATACGGCGATTGAAACCCTTAAACAACAACCTCTGAGAACAACCTGGAAAAAATCGTCGACGAGAAATTATTGAAATGGAAAGGTGGTCAGTGACCCGGAGAGTGGGAGCCTGTTCATCGCCTTTTTGGGAAATCGAGTTTGAATATCATTGGCTGTATCTTAAAAGATCTGACCTTTCGTTCAAATTTTATAGCAGGCACCCAGGTAGAAGAGTTTTTTAAGACCCGAATGGTTTCCTCATCCAACGAAAGTTCAACAGATTGTAAAATTTGAATGTCCTGGATTTGTCCGGTAGGTTCTATAAGAAAACAGGCCAGGACCCGGCCATCGACCATATTATTTACCGCTCTGTCCGGGTAACGGAAATTTTTTCCAAGGTATTGATTCCACCCTCTGGACCCTCCGGGGTAGTAAGATTCCGGACTTAATCGGGAAAGATCAGGGTATGCCGGATCAATTATTTCCATTGCCTTTAATTTTTCCTCAAACTCTTTTTGGGTAAGAGCTATCCCTTTATCATAATGTTTCGTGGTCCGAATCTTCCAGGTTTCATCCGGATAAATCCAATCCTTATCCGGAAGGCCTCTGTAAAAGTAACCGCTGGAATCCATTCTACCTTCCTTATTATACCAGGCAAACAAACCCTGCCGAACGCTTTTTTGTTCATCCTGATAGGATTCTATCTTAATCAATGGGCCATGCAAATAATAAAAGCTATACTCCCAACAAGTGTCTTCGGAAAGACGCATACGAACTAAATAAACAGCTTTTTTTTCTTTTATGGGTTTCCATTTGGCATCAAAAAATTCGAAGGTTTCGGTTTGGCCCTGCACAAGCGTAATTTCCAGGAGAAAGGCCAAAAGGAGAAAAAGTGAAATCGTTATAATTCTCATATATCCTGTGTTATTTCCGTTTTACCGTCTCAATATACAACCCAAATGTTTAAAACAGAACTATGTCTTTTTCAGAAAAAAATCGGGGAGGTCACCATTGATTTAAAACAAGCACAAAATTGCGTAGATTTAGGACATGTATTCCCAGTCCTTATTAAAAAACTTTACCGGAATAGCAGGTTTTACCGAAAACGAATTAATCACGATCTCGGAGAAATTCGTGGTAAAACAATATGCAAAAAATGATTTCTTACTGAAAGCCGGGAAAGTGTGTACCAAACTTTTTTTTATAAAAGAAGGGCTTATACGCATGTATCAATTGCGGGAAAATGGAAAGGAAATTACCAACTACCTGGCTTGTGATGGCTCCTTTGTCGTTTCCGCGAAAAGTTTCTTATTACAAAAGCCTTACTACGATAATATACAATGTCTGGAGGACTCAACCATATTGGAAATCTCCTTTGAAGAAATGCAAGGCCTTTACCAGGCCATTCCCAATTGGAATATAGTGGGACGAAAATTAATGGAAGAAAGCGTATTGTGTCTGGCCAATCTCCTGGAAAACCAGCATCATATAAAGGCAAAAGACCGCTATCTTAAATTCCTGCAGGAGAAACCTTTAAAGATCATCAATCAAACTCCTGTACAATATATTGCCACCTTTTTGGGCATTGCCCCTGAGTCCCTGAGCCGGATAAGAAATGAAATAACCCGGCCAACAACGATTTCCTAACAATTATCATTTTTGGTACAGCAAGGTCCAGCTAGCTTTGATCTAAATTATTTACATGAAAAAAATAATTATCAGAGCGCTGTTGATAATACCCACTTTCTTTTTAGTCCTGCTGACCTATGCGCTGGTCAACTCATGGACATATACGGCCAACGCATTTACCCCTCCGGTAAAACCCGGATATGCCGGCATATTATCCAAAAATGAGGTCTTACAGCATGCATGCCAACTATCCTTGCAGGGTTATTACGGTCCGGAAGATATTGCCGAAAAAAACGGTTTTTTATATTGCGGGGCGCGTGCAGATAAAAAAGATTTCCACGCCAAGGGAAAAATCCTGAAGATCGATCTGTCTTCCGGGGAAGTCAAAGAATTTGCATCTCTTCCATCCTGGTTGGGCGCCATTCAATTCGACAATATGGGGAATTTGATCGCCTGTGTTATCGGTAAAGGGCTGGCTTCGATTGATAGTTTGGGGCAGGTTACCTGGCTGGCCCTGCATGACAGTGACAACCAGCCGTTTCAAATCCCCAACGACATGGATATTGCTGGTAATGGTGATATATTTTTTTCTGTCACCTCCGGTGAAACCTATTTCAACACAGATAATATGGTCAAACTCCTGGCATCGTCGCAGCCACAGGGAGGATTATATTGTTATCACCCCTCAACCGGAAATGTAGAAACGATTGCCAAGGGATTTTTAGGGATCAACGGCGTCAGCTTAACACAAAATGAACAAGCGCTCCTGGTCGTTGAAATGGGAGCCTACCGGATAAAAAAAATATGGATAAAAGGAGAAAAGAAAGGCACACAGGAAACTATAGCAGAAAATCTTCCCGGATTCCCCAATAATATCGTCCGCAGAAAGGATGGAACATTCTGGCTGGCCTTTTCCACCAACCGCAATGATGAATTGGATAAAATTCACCCCTATCCCCTGCTTAAAAAAATAGTCATGGGTCTCCCGGGCTTTTTAAAACCACAACCGGCACCATTTGGTCTCTTGCTGCATATCGATGAACAGGGAAAAATCCTGAACAGCTATTATGATACGCAAGGCAAAACCGTTAGCGAAATGTCCTCCGTTTTTGAGTATAAGGACAAACTTTATATGGGAGGAGACAACCTGGACCATCTGAATTATATCGATCTGAATTTACTGGTGCAATAAAATCTTGAAAAATGATTTAAAAATTTATTTGGAATGATCGTTCCAATAACCTTACCTTTACGGAACGATCGTTCCAGATATGCCGGCAAGTACAACAACATAGAAAAAAATTTATAACAACAGATCAGAAAAAACGAAAATATGAGCAGGTTAGCAAACAAAGTCGCCGTTATTACCGGTGGCAATAGCGGTATAGGATTTTCCACCGCCAAAGAATTTATCGCACAGGGTGCAAAAGTTATCATTACCGGACGCAAACAAGCCGCCATCGACGAGGCAGTCCGCGAATTGGGCGACAATGCCACAGGAGTATTGGCAGATACCGCCAATCTTGAACATACCGATGCCCTGGTCGCCAAAGTAAAAGCACAGTATGGCACAGTAGACGTACTCTTCATCAATGCCGGCGTAGGATCCTTCTTTCCCCTTGAATCGGCTACCGAACAGCAATTTGACCAGATCATGAATATTAATTTCAAAGGTGCCTACTTCACCCTTAACAAATTCATTCCCCTGTTGAAGGACGGTGCGTCCGTCATTTTATTATCCTCGATCAGTGCAACAGCCGGAATGGCCAACTCCTCTGTCTATGGCGCCAGCAAGGCAGCCCTGAATTCATTGGCGAAAGTGGCCTCTACGGAGCTGGCGCCCAGAAGGATCCGGGTGAACTCCGTCAGTCCAGGCCCGATCGAAACACCTATCATGGACAAAATGGGTTTGGATAAGGCTACACGTGATGGATTCGCGGCTACCTTAAGCAGCCGGGTCCCCCTGAAACGTTTGGGAGCTTCTTCAGAAGTGGCCAAACTGGTGACCTTCCTGGCCAGTGACGATGCAGGATTCATCACAGGAGCCGATTATCTTGTTGACGGCGGCATAGTGGTCAATTCGATCCTGTCTTAATGAATGAATTTAAATACCTTTACAGATCAAACCTGTAAAGGTATTTTCCTATGGCTCGTACAAAAGAATTCGATACCGACGATGTCCTGAACAAGGCCATCAATCTTTTCTGGGACAAGGGTTTCAATGGCTGCTCCATGCAGGACGTGGTGGACGGCCTGGGTCTCAGCCGGTCAAGTATATACGAGACATTCGGGGACAAACACCAGCTTTTCCTGGAGGCCTTGCAAAAATACCAGCGGGAAAGTATAGAAGAGATGAGGCGTAATGTAGATGCCAGTCCAGACGTCAGGCAGACCCTGGAAAAAATATTCGAATCCATCCTTCCGGACAATCTTAACGCCCCCTTGAAAAAAGGTTGTTTTATGGTCAACAGCGCCATCGAACTGGCCCCGCACGATCCTGAAATCGCAGCCATCGTCAAATCCAACCAGCAGGAAGTGGAGGACATTCTTTCCATAGCCATAAAAAAAGGGCAAAAAGCAGGTCAGATCGCCACTACACTTGATCCCCTCTCCATCGCCCGTTTCTTCTTCACCAACTTGGCCGGTCTTCGTGTCACGGCCAAATCCGGCACCGACCGCAAAACACTGGAAGATATCATCAAGGTGTCCTTGTCGGTATTAGGCTAAGCAATCAGGTTATTTTTTTTCATAATGGAATAGTTATCGTTTTAGACCCACCGGCTTTCAGTTCTACTTTTGGCCAGTTGGAAAATGCATTTGCGGAAAGTGGTTTTTTTGCCTGTTCTGCCGTTTCTGCCAGGATGGATATTATTGCGTCGTAAGCAGTGGGATTGGTGATCCTGAGTGTAAGACCTGTTTTATCCCGTTTAATAATTTTCGCCTCCACATGGTCCATCAACAAAAAGGTAGAATCATCCGTGTGCAGATAAATGCCGGGGTTTTCAATACAGGTGAGCGCGGCCAATGTTTCCCAGGCCATATTTGAATCTCCATTGTCTACACTGCCCATATTCCCGCCATCCCAGTCAGAAAGCTGGACACGTTCCGTCACATAACCGCTTTCGTGACGAAGCGGGTTATACGGTGCGCCGACATATTGGACTATATTATGTGACTGATCCTTATACATTTCAGCATATCTCCGGTCACCGGTGGCGCGAAAAAGCCGGAGCAAACAATCTCCGGATAAGATGTAGTATCCGGGGGCGGCGTGGTTGTTCTGGGAACTGGCAAAAAAACTACCGGCTGCATGTGTGCCTGCACGTTCCATGTCGGACCCTTTGGGAAATTTGTAATCGTAAGAAACCATCCAGGTGGCGAGCATGTTGGCGGCGAACCGGGCACGATCAAGCCACTCCTGTTTGCCCGTGGCCTCATAGAGGGCCATACATGACTCCACCATGTCCCAGGGAGCTTGGCTGTCCGGAGACTGTAATATTTCAGCCGCGCCGCCACCGGCATAACCTTTTAGAAAATCCCGTTCATAATACATTTTCGTAGCAGCTTCGGCAACCTCAAGATATTTGGGTTCGGAAAAATATTTCGAAGCCAATACAAGACCCGCTCCTGCGGCGCAACCGGCGGTTGATCCATTGATGTCCATTTTCCCGTTATCTACATTTATAAATTGGCCGAATTGGCCGTAAGCTGCCCAGACTTTCAACAAACCATCTGCACAGACATGCAAAGATTTTTCCCATTCAGGTCTGATTATATTGTTTTGACCGCGCTGTTTCATCAAATCAAACATACGAAGCGTGAAGTACAACAAATCCATACTGCGTCTGGTCATGGAAATGGCAGGCCGTTCCGACATCTTCCCATGCTCATCGCTAAAGATCACCCCATTATTATATATGGCATAGAAAAGCCCGGTCTTTCCCTGGGCTTTGAAAACCATGTTATCCAATAGGAGCAACATCCGCCGCAAACGCCCGGGCGTTTGTGCAAGCATGGTTGGATAAGCCAGAACAGGCATTCCTCCCCATCCTATCTGAAAATGATAAGGGTTGGGGTCGCCGGGACGATTGCTGTAATAAGCCGTATTTTTATCCTCGAACCATTTGTCCTTGTCGAAATGTGCAAGGACCAGACCAGCTGCTGCGCTGTATGGAGTAACATTGGCAAAGCTGTTGGCTCCGGTAAGCGCCTTGCGTACGTTCATCACTTTTTCATAGAATGCGGCCATATCTGTAGCGGGAAACGAATAGAGTTTGAATCCAAGGGTTAACTCATCCCCTGTTTTCCAGCCTGCCCCCTTATCCCCGCTGGCAGCGCGACCGCACATCTCATAACGTTGAACCCGTACACCCGGAGCGCTGACCACGAAAGACATATGTTTGTTAACCGTATTCAGGCCGGCATCCTCTTCCACGAAAAGGCCATTATTGCCAAAACGGGTACCTTGTCCGGCCAGGAGAATAAAGCCCATTTTTTTCTTCGGATTAAAAAAACTAAGCAGGGGAGTGGCAACATTGCCTGTATTCATCTCGACCTTTGCATGACTGCCATCCCGATTCAGATGAGGAATGTTGGTAACGGTTACCGGCATATCCAAAGGCCTGTCCTTTTCATCATGTATGTAGGGCGGATAGCCTATGGGAAGAATATGGAACCGGTTCCCTCCATAAAGTACGGCAGGCACAAGAATATAATTATCCGTAGTCCAGCCGGAAAAATCAAAGGCAGCTGCGACGCCAGCTGATTGAGCGGTCCCTTTGGTCAGTGTAAATTTGAGCATGAGATCAAGGGCATTACCGGATAAACCGGACTTGTCAGACGAATTGATCTGACAGGTCCATTTGTTTTCCCCGGTTTTCAGGTTACCGGTTGTAAAAGTCTTTGTCGAGTCAAGCGTTGAACCGGAATACCAGCAAACCACCGGCCGGAAGCTGCCATTCAGATCCTTTAAAAAATCATTAACGGATGCAGACAACGGCGAGTCAACCGCCGTCACCGAATCACTCGTGGCTTTTTCTGAAATCCCTTTTGCCGGAAACCAGGTGCCGGCTGAAGGTTCAGCCTTGTAATTATCAGCCTGGGCAAAGGTCCTGGCGCAAAGCAGCAAACATAAAAGCTGAGGTAAAAGGGATTTGGTGATCATGAACAACAAGTATCCTGCAAAATACATATTTCCCCTTATATGCCCTTTCGTTTTATTCCATTTCCGCTTATCCTTCAAGCCTAATCAATTTAATGCTTAATCCCTAATTTCACCAATGATTAACCTAACCTGAAAATATCATGAAATCAGTTCCTTTTCTATTCTTCCTTCTATTCATTTCTTTTTCCGCCTTCTCACAAACTTCTCAACAACAAAAAACCGACTCTATCTGCGCCCTTGTAAAAAAATATTTCAATGAAAAATCAGCTGATAAATTATATCAGCTAACCGGGCAAAGCTTTCAGAAACAGCTCAGCCCCGAACAATTCCAAACGATCTCGGAGAACAATCTGTTCCCTTTGGGAGAGATTAAGGAAACATTGTTTAAAAAAAATGTGAATGGGATTAGCTTTTACAAAGCCGATTTTAATACAGTCTCCTTTTTTCTGGTGATGAGTCTCAATCCGGAAGGAAAATTGGAGGCTTTTTCCTTTCAACCCTATAAAGAAGAGGCTAGCATCAAAAATTACCCGGTTCCTTCTTCCAACCCATTAACCACTTCTCTTGATAAAAAGGTCGATTCCGTAGCCGGTTCCTATATTAAAAAAGGGGGCGCCATCGGGCTCAGCATAGGCATCCTGAAAGATGGCAAAACCTATTTCTATGGGTATGGGGAAACGGCCAAAGGAAATAAAACCATTCCTGAGACCGGAACGATCTTTGAGATCGGCTCCATCAGCAAAACCTTTACCGCAACACTCCTGGCTATCGCCGTAGGAGAAGGGAAGGTCAGACTGAATGACCCCGTCAATAAATATCTTCCGGACTCCATCCCCTCTTTGCAATATAATGGCAGGGTAATTACCCTGAAAGATCTTTCGAATCATACTTCGGCTATCCCCTCCCTGCCTTCTGATTTTCAATCTACGATAACCGACCCCAAAGACCTGTATAAAAACTACAGCATTGAAAAGCTCTATGCCTTTCTCGGCCATTTGAAATTGACCCGGGAACCGGGAAAGGAGTACGACTATTCCAATACGGCTGTAGGTCTTTTGGGGACCATCCTGCAAAAGATCTATCATAGTTCTTATGAGGAGCTTATCATAAAATATATCTGTACCCCATTGGGAATGAACGATACCCGCATCCTCATCCGGAAAAATGACTCCGCCCGTTTTGCAAAAGGCTATGATGAAAACGGAGAATATAATGGTCCCTGGAATTTACCTCCGTCCTTTGTCGCAGCCGGTGGCATCCGGTCTACCGCCAGGGATATGCTGAAATATGCCGGAGCCGAGGGGGATGTTAATGCGATGGGCAAGACCGGCTTAGTCAAAGCCATGCAATTGACACATGATACGACATTTTCCAATGGTCAGTCCGTAATAGGGCTTGGTTGGCATTATACTCAACCTGGAGAAAGGAAAGTGCTTTTTCATAATGGTGCTACCGGGGGTTACAGATCGTACCTGGCCATAAATGCGGAAAAGAAATTTGCGGTCATTATCCTATCCAATTGCGCTATTTGGACGGAAAAAGAAGGAAACGAATTGATGAAATGGCTGGAGAAGAATTAAAGTCTTCCTGCTCATCTTTCTACTCATGAAGTCAGGGAATGCGTGAGACTTCGTTCTGACTCTGCAGAACAGCATTGTTATCTTGCCTCTTTCGCAGGACATTGACGTAACTGAGGGCCAAACGGTTGTTATAGTTCTCATAGGACATTTGGGCCCATTTGATGGCTCCGTCCAATTCGCCGTTGATCTCACTGATTATGGCCATATTATAACAGGCTCTCCCCGCCGCTTTCCGGCTGACGCTTGAAGTTTCCTGCTGCCAGATCTTAGCGGCGCCATCCCAGTTACCGGTTTGAGCCATGCGCCGGGCAATGATAAAATTACCGGAGCCCCGGACATAGTAATATCGGGATACCCGCATGGAATAAGGTACGATCCGATATGCATAAGCCTGCCCTGCCTTGTTGCCCACCTGTTTGACCGCCTCTTTACGACCGATGAGGGCCGAGCCGACGGCAAGCGGATTGATTCCCTGGCCGGAAAAGACCAGGTCCCTGGAAAGGATATATTCGTCAAGGATATTTCGGGAAGAGGGATCATAGATCCTCCAGCCGGTCTTTACCAGCGTAGTCATGCTCACCTGTTGCTGTAGGGCCGGGATATTACCAATGATGGCATTCAGCTTTGCCGGGGAAGCGTTGATGTTAACCTTTGTTTCTGCATCGAAAAGCTCCAGGGAAAACAACAAATCCGAATTATTTTCCCTGCATATCTTTTCCACTGTATCCCAGGGCAGGGAGGAAGGAAATACTCCTGCCCCGTATGATCGGAGATCGAGGTTATTGAGGGGTTTTACTGAGGAAAACCGGTTGTTCTTCAACAATTCGTCCGCCAGGCCGGTCATACTGGCCTTTGCCCCTTCCGCCTGCAGGTCCCTGGTTTCAAGGGAGACTACTTTGTGAATGGCATCGATAGCCTTGTTCTCATCGGTGACCCTTGTCCTGTTTACGATGGCCGCAGCCTTCATATTGGGCGAGAGGCTCACCGGGGCCGGTTGCATCACGCTGAGGGACATCAGATTGGTAGAACTGCAGGAATAGCAGGCTACGGTAATACAGAGCAGGGCGATCCGGTTCTTCATACAGCTATTTCTTAAGGTGGATATTGGTAGTAAGGAATCTTGTATGTAAACGGTTTTCGGGAGGATTTAGTACTTAAATGTATTAATAGTTCAGTCCTGCAAAGGCTCGCAGAAATGTCCGTATCCCGCCATTAATAACTGGATCCTGGTTTCTTCGATCGGCTCCCGAAGGCTTTCAATCCGGAGGATCTTATCGCAATCGTCCAGATCGAAATTGATCCTGCAATGCGAAAAAGTTTGCTGAAGGAAAAGAATGACATGTTTAGCAACCTGATGATCCTGCACATCTGTCTTGAAGACTTTTACGATTTTCATATTGGTGGATATTAACGAAGAAAGGAAATATTAATGTTAAAATAAGGGCCTGGATCCCTTTTGATCCCCATGATATAATCGTTGATGCTCTTACCCGGATCCACCACTCTGTATGTCGTCGTATAAAGGAGGCCGGCGCTGCACCCGATAAGCAATTTTCGGAAAATGGGATATTCCAGGGTGACTCCTGTTTTCAAGCTAAAATCCTTGAAGGCCAATCCTCCCTCCAACCCGGGCTGATCTATTTTTCGTAACAATGTATTTTCTGCCAGTTCCGTGCCAAAGGATAATAGTCCTTTTGAAAAGATGGCCCTTCTCAGGAGGAGACGGGTAGGCAGATCCAGGCTTATTTCCCAGGGGGTGCCGGTAAATTTATGCCAGTAAGAAAAAGTCGGAATTACAGGGATAGGGCTGGAGGGGTTGGTAGACACTACCAGACCGGCGGAGATGCGGGTCGTTCGGGTCATTTTCAAAGGAACAATACCATAGATCAGGCCGTATGTGCGGGAATAGGATGATTGAAGCGAAAAATTCGTCAGCAACAAGCCGCCCCATATGATTTGTTTATTAAAAAGAGAATCTGTCCTTCGATAATTGAGCCCCAGCGAAAGATTCTGTAAGGTATACGATCCATCGCCGACCCGGGACTGGGGGATCTCGTTGACAGTATTCTTCAGTGCGTTCTGTAGTGAATTATAGGCTACAACAACGGATAGTTCCTGACCGCCCGAGGTATAAACCGGAAGATTAAATACCGCCCTGATATTGGTTTTGGGCTGCATCGTGCCTTTCAGAAAATCTTTGCCATCCAGCTTGGAAGTATAATGCATGCTGCCGATCGTCTCCACCTGAATCGTGGCCAATCTCAAGGCCGGGTACCGGAGTGCCGCCTGCTGGCGCATATAGTCTCGTTTGATCCGTGCAGAAACAGGTATCTTCTGCTGAGCTTCTACCGGATCAGGTTTATTCTGTTGGGCTCCGACAGGCAGGTAAGCTACTGACAGAAAAAAAAGACACAAGGAAATGGGCAGTCCGGGATACATACATAAAAATTTAAAAGGTAAAGGCAATAACAATCCCCTATCCATTAATCATGGAAAAAAATTTGTCTTACATATTTACATATGGCTATAGCTTGCTACACGATCCAGTTTCGGAAGAACTGGCTAAAGGCCTCTCTGTAATTCTCTCCCACCGGTATGACCGTTTCATTGATCTGTACAGCCGTCCTGGTGACCGCCGTAATTTTTGACAAGGAGACAATACAGGATCGGTTTACCCGCATGAATAACCTGGCAGGTAATTTCTCCTCCATGTTCTTCAGACAAGCTGTTAAGCTTAACAAAATGAAAACCAAAAAAAGGGGCTGGGCAAGAAACGCCAAAAAACTGTGTTGCCTGGATGAAAAAGAAAGAACTCCTGGTCCTAAAAGGACAGGTGAAATGGGAAGGCAACATAAAGGAAATGCGAAGTCTATGAAGCTCGACATTCCTGGATAAATTCCTATTCATCCGTTGTGGATCTTTCTCCCCACTTTTCCGGTTAATCCTGCCCTTAACCTGAAGACGGAAATCAACCGGAAGTACAATCAAAACAATAAAGAAATACCTTCTCCAATGGCCAACTTTCGAAGACGTAGCGAATACTATCTATTTGAAAATTAAGGAATTATGTCAATATTTTAATCTCCAATCAAAATCAAATGATATAACAATTTGTTTAATAGGTAGCAGGCCGTTTGGTCATGGACTTATATTTGTTATTTAACTTTGTTCCTGTACAATAACAGGTCATGGCTCTTTTCATCAGATGATTTTAATATCTAATTATCGGCATTTAAACTATACACTTTGGTCAAACAGTTAAGCCCGGGCAATAAACAACCTTTTCCATTAAAATGGCTATTCTTTTCCTTGTTCCTTTTCATACAAGGATTTGCCTACAGCCAGGTGATCGTTCCTGCAGATTCTCTCAAAGCAGATTCTCTCAAGGCAGATTCTTTGCGCATTAATGCCGCAAAGGCTCATAAACCGGCAGATAATATCAACCAACAATATGATTTTGGGGATTTACTGCGGAATGTCTTTCATCCCAAAAAGTCGGCCGACACCTTAAAAAAACGATCGGGCATCACCGTTGTCCCTAACATCGCCGCCAATCCCACCATCGGCGGGCAGTTGGGAATAAAAGCAGTGGCTGGCAGAAGGCTCGGTAACGATCCGAATACCCTTTTTTCCGTGGCAGCCACTTCGGCTTCCATAACCACCAAGGGAATTATTTATTTTTATGTGAACCATAATATATTTACGCCCGGCAACAAGTGGAACCTACAGGGCAATCTGGTAATCGCCAAAACCGTATCTCCAGATTTTGGTTTAGGGATAGGCAAGAAATTCAACGGAGGAAGCGCTGAAGATTCTGTCCTGGCAGATCCAACGCATAAGGTTTATGCGATACACTCTCAATATTACAATATCCGGGAAAAGGTCTACAAAAACGTGTCGAAAAACTTTTTTGTGGGTGCAGGATTATCCTTTGAGATCAGGAGGAAAATTGAAAACAAAGATACGACGAACAATGCCACACCATCCAGCGTTTACAACAACCGGCATGGTTTTCCTCAAAACAGTTACTCGGCCAACGGGTTTCTTTTTAATATAGAGTACATCACCCGTGACAATCCGAACCGCCCCTACAAGGGTCTTTTTTTTGATGCAGGTCTCCGGCTAAATCAAACATGGATTGGAAGCACAAAAAATTCCTTGCAAATGACAACCGACTTCAGGAAATATTTTAGTTTGTCGTCCACAAGCCCGGAAACCGTGTTTGCCTTTTGGAACTGGGGCTCTTACCTGGTTGCCGGTTCAATACCCTACCTGGAATTACCGGGTACGGCCAGGGACGGAACCTTTAGAAGCGGCAGAGGTTATACGTCTCAATATTTTAAAGGAACTCAGTTTAACGATACCGAAGCCGAATTCCGTTTTCCCATACTGGCCAACAAATTCCTCAGCGGCGTTGTTTTTGGAAATCTGCAAACCGGCAATGATGAACATGGGACCAAAATATTCCAGGTTTTTCAGCCTGGCTATGGCGGCGGTCTGCGGGTGTTGTTCAACAAGGCTACAAGAACCAATCTGGCACTGGATTATGCTTTTGGCAAATTCGGCAACAAAGGATTTTTCCTGAATCTGAACGAGACTTTTTAGGAGGATACCGTAGTTCCCGAATTTGCAAAAGGCGTACCTATTTTAGATTAGGGTTTAACTGCGCGTCATTAACAGGGATCGGAGCCAGGTAAAAACTGTGCTGCGTATCGTCTGGAACATTCTTCAACGGTTCATCGCCCGCGCTGCGGCTGGCGTTTGCCTTAGCCACGGTTTCGGTGCGCTGCAGATCGAACCAGCGTGCAGCGGGTTCGAGACCGGCAAATTCCCAACCCCTTTCTGCCACTACCGAATCACGGAATACTGTCTGAGAAAGCCCCGGCACGAGATCACCCAGACCGGCCCTATGGCGTACCAGGTTGATGGCATTATAGGCAGAGACATCCGGTGTGGCAGACATAGCCGTTGCTTCGGCGTAGGTAAGCAGGACTTCCGCATAGCGGATAACATAGACGGTATGATCGCCAGCCCAGTTACCGACATGTGTTACCCTGTTATAACTTGCGTCATCGCGGTATTTTTGAAAATAGGGGTGTTTCAGTGCCGTGCCCGTCCAATCTTTTGACGTACCCCCGACCATGTATACGGCCTGGTAGGTCGCATCTTTGCGGGCACCGGCCGGAAAGTTATTGTAGAACGTTATTTCCCCAAACCAATCGTCCCATCCATTTTCATCTCCCGGCTGTGAAGAATTAGGCCCCATCATATTCCACTGGTTCCAGGGCGTGTTCGGAACGTTATTATTATAATAACAGGCAAAAACGGCTTCGTTGTTATATTGGAATTCCCTTTGCCACAAATCATTAAAATTACCATGCAGATCGATACTATACAGGGTTTTGTTGTCGATTACCTCCTTGGCTTTTGCAGCGGCCAATGCATATTTATCCGCCTGTTTGAGCGGCCAGCCTGCCATGGTAAGATAGACATTCGCCAGCAGCGCCTTTGCCGATCCTTTCGTGGGGGCCACATTCACCCCATTTTGAAATTGCACGCCCAGTCCGCTCCAGGTATCCGGTAACATGGTCTCAGCCTGTTGTAAATCGGCGACGATCAGGTTGTATATTTCTGACGGGTCGGCCTTCGGGCGCGTATAATCCACCTTATTCTCCGTCGTTAACGGAATAGCACCCCAGGTACGGGTAAGAAAGAAATAGCTCAATGCCCTGAGGAAATAGGCCTGCCCCGCGGCCCTGTTCTTTTGGTCGGCTGAAGCAGTTGCCTTGGCATAGTTCAGGATCATCGAATTGCAGGATTTTATCGTTGCATAGAAGCTGGTCCACCAGTTGGTCATTCTGTCGTTCGATGAATTTGGCTGGAAGGTGTCAAAATCGGAAAAAGAAAGTTTGTTACCAATCCTGGCTACCCCTACGTCGTCACTGCCATAACAGGTGGCAAAACCGGCGACCTGGTTGAAAGCCACATTATTTAAGGCATAAAGACCGGTTGCCGCCAGGGAAAGGTCATTGGCATTTGCATAGAAATCGGTTCCGGTGGGAACTTTGGGTTCTTCCTTTAACAGATTTTTGCTACAGGCTGAAGCCAGAAGCGAGACGACAGCAATGGCAAGATATTTTTTCATAAAAAATATTTTTTTAATTAAAACTTAGCGTTCAATCCAATCGTGAAGGTGCGGGGATTAGGATAGGCACCCAGGTCAATACCGGCACCGATATCACTATTACCCATGGTGTCGGCTTCGGGATCAAATCCTTTATATTTTGTGATCGTGATGGCATTTTGTGCACTTACAGATAACCGTATATCACCAAAGCCGATCCACCTCTTTTTGAGGGTATAGGCCAGACTGATATTTTTGAAACGGACATAACTTCCGTTCTGGAGATAATGGGTGGATTCAACATAACTTCTGCCGGTCTTGCTGGCAGGATCCGCCCATTCAGAATTGGGGTTCTTGGCAGACCAGTAGTTGGCCGAGGCAGCGAGGGTAGGATATCTTATATCGCTGGATGGTGCTGCAATGGCGGCATATGTCCCGTTAAAGACCTTATTGCCCTGGGATCCCTGAAGAAACAGGTTCAATGAAAAATCTTTGTAACTGAAATCATTGCTGAAGCCAAAAGTAAAGGTAGGCGTGGCGTTACCGGAAATCACGCGGTCCTCATAACCAATTGACTTATTACCGTCGACATCCCGATATTTGTTATCACCGGCTTTAAAACCCAAGGTGGGATCATCTTGTTTGTAAACACCCTCCCACGGGATCAGGTAGAACGAACCGAGCGCATAACCGGGTTTGACAACCTGGATGGACGTATTGATCAGACCGCCTCCGGGGAAGGCGGCATAAATGATGTCCTGTCCACCCAAACTAATTACCTTACTCTTATAGGTGGTGAAATTCAAGGTCGCATTCCAGCTGAAGTTTGTCGTTCTAACAGGCATTGCGTTTACCGAGAACTCAAATCCCTTATTGGTTACCGATCCCAGATTCACCCATTGGGATCCGCCACCATCATAATCCGGGATGGTTTTTTGCAGCAATAATCCGTCTGTGTTCTTGGAAAAATAATCCATGGTGACATTTATCCTTCCGGCCAGAAGACCGGCGTCCACGCCGATATCCCATTGTTTGGTGGTTTCCCACTTCAAATTGGGATTGGGCGGGTTACCCAGCGTATACCCCTGGTAGGAAGTTCCGGTTCCATAAGAATACTGCTGACCGCCAAGCAGGCCAAGGGTACTGTAGGGTTCAATAGCCTGGTTACCGGTAATACCCCAGGAACCACGAAGCTTAAGATTGGAGAAAATGTTCATACTTTGGATAAACCTTTCTTCGGACAATCTCCATCCGGCAGAAACAGAGGGGAAATAACCCCATTTGTTTTTTGTGGTTTGAAATTTGGAAGAACCGTCGGCCCGGTAGGTAGCCGTTAACAAATACTTGTCCTTATAGGCATAAGAAACCCTTCCCAGGAAGGACTGAAGTCCCCAGTTTGAGTAGTTTGATCGGATACCTTGTGTGGCGTTAAGCTGAAGTGCGTAGTAACCATAAGCTGTAGAACTTAGTCCGCCTCCGTCGGCGTTAAAACCGCTGATTTTATTGGAAGTCTGCTCATAAACACCGGTTACGGACAAATTATGGTCCCTGTTAAAAGTCTTGTGGAAATTTAGGATATTGCTGTTCTGCAGGGTGTAATTATCCTTATAACCCTGACCGGAAGAAATATTTGTCTGATTGATCCACTCATTATTCAGATAAGCGCTTCGGTAAAAATTCGCGTCTAATCCGACATTCGTGCTGAAACTCAACCAATCGGTAATATCATACTTTAGTTTGGCATTAAGGACCGCCGTAGTTGACTTGCCTTCATAGTCGGATTCTTTGGCAATCATGTACGGATTCGGGCCGATGGGAGAGATGGCGTACCGGTTATAGGCGCCGGTGGCGGGATCATCGTACACCGGTTCGGTAGGCGCCCAGGCCAGCGAAGATACCACCGGGTTGGCTTTACTACCCAGATCACCATTGTTAAGCGATTGTATATTGGTTAGGAACAGGTTCAGCCCGAAACTGACCTTGTTGGTTATTCTACTGTCGATATTCGAACGGAGGGCTATTTTTTTCTGACTGGTATTGGTTATAATACCTGTTTGATTGACATAATACCCCGAAACATAGTACCGTGATTTATCCGTACCGCCTGCCGCGGAAAGCTGGTAATTCTGTGTTATGCCGTTGCGGAACACCTTGCTCTGCCAATCCGTTCCGGCTCCTGGATTGGAAATGACAGTCGTTCCCGCAATATGATTGGCCTCCTCGGCATAAGCCGAAGGCCCCAGCAGATCGTATTTTTTTATCTTATTGGTACTCAGGAAGGTGTTGACATCGATAACCATTTTTCCCGCCTTCCCGCTTTTGGTGGTGACTAATATAACCCCGTTGGCACCCCTTGAACCATAGATAGCGGAGGCAGATGCGTCTTTTAAGACTTCCATGGATTCAATATCGTTGACATTGATATCCTGGAAACCGGCACTTCCCAGAGCAACCCCATCAACCACAAAAAGTGGATCGTTGCTGGAATTGATCGAGTTGCTGCCCCTGATCCGCACCTTGACCACCCCGCCCGGCGCACCCGAGGCGCTGCTGACGGCGACCCCCGACGCCCTGCCCTGTAAGGCGCTGCTGACGCTGACGACCGGCTGATCTTTATAGGCCGCGGCCGAAATGGTTGCGGAAGACCCGGTCAGGCTGGTCTTTTTCTGGGTTCCATAACCAACCACTACTACGTCCTGCAAGTTTTGAGACAGGGATAAAAGCTGGACCAGCAAACTGGTCTGATTTCCTACCGAAACTTCCTTGGAGGCAAAACCTACTGTACTGAATATTAGCACGGCACCGGGTGATACATTGATTTGAAATATTCCTTCGGCATTGGTCTGGGTAGCCTGGCTCCTCCCCTTTACCTGCACGGAAACACCCGAGAGCGAAGAATCCCCGGCTGTAACTTTGCCGCGGACCAATTGCTGGCCAGAAAGACGGCCGTTAATAAAACTGAAAAAAATGAGTAAGCAAAGTAAATTTCGCATGGCAATTAATTTGGTTTGTGAAATGCAATCTGCCATACAAGATTAGGATAATCTGCCCTGAGGAGAGAGGGGGTAAATCACTAAATAAGGGGGGTAAATCAGTGGTTAAAGGTCTCTTTGTATTTTTTTACATACTCCGAGGGATTCATTCCGAACAATTTATGGAATTGGGACCGGAAATACCTGGCATCGTTGATACCAACCTGGAAAGCCGCTTCATTGATATTGATATCGGTGCTTAATAATAAGAGCGCTGCTTTACGGAGCCGCAGATATCGTATAAAAGCGTTGAGGGAAAGACCGGATACAGATTTAATTTTTTGATATAAACTGGAATGGCTCATTCCCATTGCCCGGGAGAACGCCTTTATCGTAAAATTTTCATTATTGATCTCGTTTTCAACGACCTGTATGCAACGGTCCAGAAAATCGCGGTAAGAAGCGGAAACCTTGGTTTTGTTCTTCCGTAAGGTAACCGTTTCCAGGAAATATTGCTGGATGGTACTTCTGTTTTTGAGGATATTATCGACCCGTGCAATTAACAGTTCTTTTTCGAAGGGTTTGGTAATATAGTCTTCAGCACCGCATTCTATGCCCTTTAGTTTGACCTCAGACGAAGTAGAGGCGGTCAACAGGATTACGGGGATATGATTAAGCTCAGGATCCGCCTTTATTTTATGGCAGAAATCCACCCCCGTCATTCCATTCATGATCAAGTCACTGATAATGATGTCCGGTATGTAGGATTCGGCCATTTTCAGGGCCGACTCCCCGCTTTCCGCTTCATAGACCAGGAACCGGCTATTAAATATTCCGTTCAGATATTCCCGGATGTCCGCATTATCATCGACCAGCAGGATTGATTTTTTTCCCGAAACGAAATCAGGCAATGCAGGTAAAGCCCCTTCTGCCCCGTTCAGATTTTCGCGGTCGTCCAGCCGGGCGCCTCCTGCCGTCTCCGCCTCAAGACCTGCCATCAGTTCTTCCAACAATACCGGCTTTCTTTCCGGGGCCTCATCAAAGATCAATCCCGTCGGCCCGACAGCTTCCTTTGGTCCGATAGCCTCCCTGGGTCTGGCAGATGCTGCCAGACCGCCGGTATCATCAGCCCGGAAGTCGACCGGAAAGTCGGACCGGAAGTCGGCCGGGAAGTCGACCCGGAGGTCGGCCGGGAGACTCAGGGTAAAGCGGGTACCCTTTCCGATCGCGCTCTCGTAAACGATTGTCCCTTTATGGGCCTGAACAAGCTGGTGAACGAGGTACAAACCGATTCCAAAACCTTTATGTACCGAATGCTGGCCGTTCTTAACCTGATAAAATTTTTCAAACAGGGTATTTCCTATTTCCGGGTCAATACCGCAACCGGTATCCGAGACCTCAACTTCTACCATTCCAGGCTTTTTCGGATTTTCGGCTATTTTAAGGATCACCGTTCCGCCGGGCGGTGTAAATTTTATCGCGTTGGACAAAAGATTAAATAAGATGATCTCCATTTTTTCCCTGTCCGCCATTAATTCAAGGAAAGGATTGTCGCAGGAAAATTCGTAATTGATATTTCTTGCCCTGGCCTGTTGGGAAAAACAAATAAATACATCCTGACACAACTCATAAAAATTAACCCTGACCGGTTTTACTATACCACCCTCTGTATCAGCCTTTCTAAAAAGCAGCAATTGGTCTACCAGGCTCAGTAAACGCCTGGCATTGCGATATACTATATTTAAACCGACGGCACTATGTCTTTTTTCCGGATGCTGCAGCAGTTCTTTGACAGGGTCGATGATCAGTGTAAGCGGCGCCCTGAATTCATGCGATATATTTGTGAAAAAAGACAATTTCTTTTCATTCAGTTCTTTTTGTTTCTCCGTTTCTATCCTGGCGAGTGCAATCTCATAAGCCTGTCTGTCGCGTTGGGATTTGTACCGGACATACAGGTAAACAAGCGCACAAAAAATGGATAAATACCCCAGATAGGCCCACCAGGTCCGGTACCAGGGAGGCAATATCTCTATGAGCAGTTTCTCCTGGCTTACACTCCAGTTACCCGTCGCATCCTTTGCCATAACATGAAAAACATAAGCCCCTTCATTAATCCGGGTATAATTGGCAGTCCTGGTCTTTCCGACATAATTCCACCCTTTATCCCAACCTTCCAGAAAATAAGCATATCTGATCTTATCGGACGCTGAGTAGTTGAGCGCAACAAAATCCACCGAAAGAACAGCCTTGTCAAATGGTAGTTTGATACATTCGATCCTGTCCTGGGTACGTCTGTCAATATAATTGTCATTTTCCCTGATAGCCTGGTTATTGACCGTAAGACCGGTCAGCAAAACGGTAAGAGGCCGGGAATTGTTAATAATACTATCCGGATAGAAAATATTCAGCCCCTTAATTCCACCAAAGACAAATTCGCCGGACCGCAATTTTAACCCCGCATTGTAACTGAACTGGCTGCTCTGAAGCCCATCGGATTGTGAAAAGTTGATGAATTTCCTCGTGACGGTATTAAATACAGAAATACCGTTAAAAGTGCTGATCCACAAATTACCCTTTTTGTCTTCAAGGATTTTCAGCACCGAGTTGTTGGATAACCCGTCAGTTTCGGAGAATCGGGTGAACCGGCCGGTGACAGGATCGAATAATAACAAACCGGAGCCTTCCGTTCCAATCCAGAAATTGCCATCTTTATCTTCCAGGATGGAACGGACGGCATATCCCACATGATACCGCTGATGTGCTTTTTTTACCTGATCTATCCGGATCAGCGAACAAAAATCACCTGCCCACAGACTTCCTTTCCTATCCTCATACATGGCCAGGATATTCTTCAGCCTGTAATCGTACAATTCAAATTTTTCCTGCCGCCGGTTAAAACAATATAGTCCGCCTTCCAAACAACTGCCTGCCCAAAGATTATTCCGGCCATCCTGAAATAACAGGAAATTATTTTTATCCTCTCTGCCTAATTCAGTATTCAGGCAATTAAAATGAGTGAAGGACCGGGATCGTCTGTCAAGACGGTTTATTCCTCCGCCCCAGGTGGAGACCCAAATTTCCTTTTTGAAATCTATAAGGACATCCGTTACGAAATTACTGCTTCTCGATTGCAGATTTTGCTCCTGGTGGCGGAAGCTGGTAAAGGTATTCTGTCCCCTGTTCCAGCAGCTGAGGCCGTTCCCATCGGTCCCCAACCACAGATTCCCTTCCGCGTCTTCACTACAGCCTGTAACAAAATTATCGATCAGGCTGTTGGACCGAAGCGGGTCATGTGCTATGGTCCTGAATTTATTCCTTTCAGGATCTACTACATTTACACCCCCTCTGATCGTGCCGATCCATAGTCTTTCGTCCCGGTCTTTTATTACCCCATACGCGCTTACACTGGTGAGCTTCTGCCGGGAAGAACCGGCGAAAAGAGGGGCTATTTTTTTTGAAGGAATATCCAGCGCATATACCCCATTCCCATCGGATGAAATATACAGGCAGTTACCGTAGGCGGACAAATGCACGATACGGCTACCGCAGGAAAGAAATTTTGAAAATTTGTTTTGTGCTATGGCGTAACAAAAGAGCCCGTCATCCGCACCCATCCAAAGATTTCCTGCTCCGTCGGCTTTCAGGTAAATCCCGTTTTTGATCTCAGCACTCACCAGGCGAAGTGTTTTTAACGTTGAGTCGTAGAGGTATAACCCTTTTTCCCTTACATAGACCCAAATATTTTTCTTACTATCGCACTCTACCGACAAAGCCTGATAGGCTTCATGTTTAGCCCGATCGCCCTGATCGCTGGAAATAAAGACCGGAAGCGCGACCTTTGTTTTTTCCTGGTAGCGTAAAAGACCCTCGTCCGTGGCGATCAGTACATTTCCCCAAAAATCCGTTTTTAGCTGATTAACGATAGCATTGATTTTCCTGGGTTTCTTTTCCCCGGTTGGAATGTACAAGACAGGATCAAAAGTGGATGTCACCTCATCATACCGGGCCACACCGCTTCTTGTCCCGATCCACATTCTTTTGGAGGAATCTTCGATGATCGATGCTATCCTGTTGTTGGGTAAGGAGTTTGCATCCGTTAACCGGTTGCGGAAAATATAGAAATTGTAACCATCGTAACGATTTAATCCATCATAGGTACCAAACCACATAAAGCCTTTATGATCCTGGAACAAACAGGTAACCGAATTATTGGAAAGTCCCAGTTCAATGCCCAG
This sequence comes from Flavitalea flava, assembly GCF_054461575.1. Classification (NCBI taxonomy): domain Bacteria; kingdom Pseudomonadati; phylum Bacteroidota; class Chitinophagia; order Chitinophagales; family Chitinophagaceae; genus Flavitalea; species Flavitalea flava. The sequence continues at coordinate 103,740 of NZ_JBTLQH010000011.1, read as the reverse complement.
GTAGGTAACAGGAGGTCCTTCAGCTGCCCGGAGTACACTGAAAAAAAACATACAGCTAAGGAATGTCCAAATCTTATCCAGGCATTTTATGGGCATTAAAATCTAATAAAACTTTTTAGTTAGGATGGTGTCCTTACAAATATAGTTTTTTTGAATTCAATACCGATGACCCGCCGCAGAAAATTAAGGAGTTTTAGTCAGGGTTGTGCTTCAGCATATCTTCTGAAAGAATCCAGAACAGCCTGGCAAAACTCTTTTTGCAATTCAACGGGCTGCGTATTTTCCGGCTGAAATGTTTCCAACAACCTGACGGGTTTTTCCGGATTTGCTCCCTGAATAAAGGTTATTATCGATTTCCGTCCGTCTCCAAGAGTATAGGAGATCAATTCATTATTTTTCACCTCGTCGTAGGTGCCGGAAAAGTCGAATTGCAAACTCCCGTCTTTTAGTCCCATGACAAAAAGGAATTTACCACCCGGGCGAAGATCATTTTCAACCTTCAGGTTATGCCATTCATCCGACATATTATTCCACTGCATAATATCTTCAGGAGTGGTCCAGATTTTCCAGACTTTTTCAATGGGTGCATTTATTTCTGTTTCAGCGGAAATCGGGATCCTGTCCGTTTGCATAAGCCGTGTTTATATTTATGTCAATAAAGGTAAAAATACAAGCTTCAAAAAATAGAGGCAGGCGCTTTATAGGCCAATTTAAGGGTTTTTTTGTGCCACTTTACTGATTTTAATGGTAATTTCCGGTTTTACTAATACTTCCTTAATGGAAAAAAATTACCCATCCCTGAACCCGCAGGAGAACCTGTTAGATGATTATCTTCTGTTCGGATTTTACTACTCCCTTGCCGAAGCGGTCTTCAACGGAAAGACATTGGGTAAGCTGGTTACCCAAACACGCGCCGTTCAGGAAGACGGGAGCCCGATTACTACTTCCATGGCCTTCATAAGAGGTTTTAGCCGGTTAATCCCGTTCGAGGCTATCTCTGCACTAGGTAGCCCACCCCATCCCTGGCACGACAAATGGTCGCGTACCTTTGTAGTAAATGAGGAGGAATCAAAGGGGCTGGTGGAGAAGGCAATCCTCAGCCGGTAACTAATTTCCTAAACTAAAATGAAAAAAGAATTCAGAGCAAACGTATAATCATAAAATGCAGAAAATTCAAATTCAGGAATCAAGTATCAAATTCCTGAAACTATTAAAAAAGAATAATAACCGGCCCTGGTTTATGGCAAATAAGGAACTGTATATTCAGGGGCAAAATAACCTGGAAATAGTTGCCGGAGCCTTATTGACCGCCCTTAATTCCCATGACCTGATCGAAACTCCCACCGGTAAAAAAAGCCTGCACCGGATATATAGGGATACCCGGTTCTCTACGGAAAAGATACCCTACAAAACTAACTGGAGCGGCAGTTTTACCCGGGCGACCAAATTACGTCGCGGCAGTTATTATTTTCATATTGAATCAGGCAATAGTTTTGTAGCTGGCGGATTTTGGGGGCCCGAACCGCAGGATATCAAACGTATACGGGATGAAATTGCTTTTGATCCTGCTCCTTTACGAAAAATATTGAACAGCAAATCGTTTTTGTCTTCTTTTGGAAAATTGCAGGGCGAACAGCTAAAGACTGTTCCCAGAGGATTTGACAGTAACAATGAGGCCATTGACTTACTCAGGTATAAACAATTTATACTTATTAAGAAATTTACAGATGAAGAAGTCTTAGAAACCTCATTCGTTAAACAGGCATCGCAGGCTTTCAAAAATATGCGCCCGTTCTTCGATTATATGAGTGAGGTGTTAACTACCGATGTTAATGGAGTAGCCATTTAACCAGCCGATAAAGCGCCAAAATATAACGCTATTGAAAAATAATATTCTCACCACACTCGACAACTGCGACCAGGACAGTGCCTTTCATTTTATTAACCTGGAACATCCCTATGTCTATCTCGCGGACTGCCGTCTCCACCTTTTCCGGGATGAGGCCGGACAATGGGCCATCGTATCGGAAGTGCTGGGTTATAATACCCGTGGTGCGGGCTGGGCAGTGTCCCTGGAGATCCGTTATTTTGGGAACTGTCTGCTCCCGCTGAAAGATCAGGAAGAGCAGTATAACTATTATACTGTATTACCGTTGGATGCTGAAAGGTTCAACGCTACCATCGATATAGACGTTTTACAACCCGGCGCGACCTCCTGGCTTGTGCGCGGAGTCGAGGTCCCGCTCTCCCATGAGAAAAGCGACTATGGGGCTGAGGGAATCACACTGAAAGAAACAGAACCCGGGGAGATAACGGGAGAAGAAATACTCCGGTTCCTGGTCCCCCGGCATCGTCCGCTCTTTCGCGCTACGGAGGGGGAACTATACCAAGGTATCCCAACAACGGTGAAAAAGGTAATGGTGCTGGACGAATGGCACCACAAATCCTTTCATCAGATGAAGTCACCCTTTGAAGACCCTCAGATATTATTGAGTTTTGACCAGACCAACCCGATGATAGCCGAAATGATACAACAGGAACTGGAGAAGACAAAACAGTGGAACGCAACTCAATGGGAAGACCGGCCAAGTAGTTATGAGACCTGGCAGCAGATAGCCGGAGTTTTGGCTACCGGGGATACGAAAGTTTACAGACCATCACATCCTGCTAACACCCATTGGAAAAATTGGCCGGAAGGCGGCACGATGTAGTTGTTATCCTCTATTTTTTGTCCGGCATCTTGTTAATCTTTTTTTCCACAAAAGATTTTTGTATCACAGAATTTTCGAAATTGCCATTCTGCTATTTACCACCCAACCTGGAATACCCGATATTAGTAAAAGAGGGTCATATTTAATAGTTTCACAAAATGAAACAGTTTTTAATTTAAACAATTTTTAATATGAAAATATCAACCGACAAAGAATATAAAGGGGCCGTGCACAAAGTATATAGCCTAATGAATTTGGGTGATAATAATATTAGTGATGCTGATGCTCAAAAAATTGAAGCGATGGCAAAGGCTATCGAAATTTATGAAGATAATGTTCTGAAAATAATGCCCCTTCCCGTCACCGTTGCCTTCATAGTTCAAGATAAAATTGCAGCAACGAAAGAAAAAAGATAAGATTTATGGTGCCTCAACCCACTGCCATCTCCTTCAATGCAGAAACCAATTGGTCCAGCTCCTCCGGCATGGTGAAAATATTTGGAGTGATCCGGCACCCCTGGACTCCTGCATCCGGCATGTCGATGGCCACCGTGTAAATCTTATATCGTTGAAGCAGCCGCACAGCGAGATCGTCCGGTTTTATCCCTTTGATCCCTACATTGGCTATGGCACAGCTGCGTGTCGCCTCCACGGGAGTATTAACAATAATGCCCGCAATGCCGCGCACCCTGGTTGTCCAATATTGCTGCAGATACCGGAGCCGATCTTCTTTATTGCCAGGCCCCAGCGTATTATAATAATCGATGGCATCATTGATAGCCAGATCGGTATGGACGGGTAAGGTTCCTGTATGGTTCAGCCGGGCAATGCTGGTGACGGTATCGTCGGCCTCTGCCAGCAAGGGCCAGATTTTGCCGGCGAGTCCCTTCTTTACATAAAGGATACCTGCACCCAACGGAGTGCTGAGCCATTTATGCAGGCTTGACCCATAATAGTCACAACCCAGATCAGGAATTGTATGCCGGATATGAGCGAACGAATGTGCTCCATCCACCATCACCTCTACGCCATGGGCATGGGCCATATCGCAGATTTTCCGGACGGGCATAATCTGCCCGGTGACATTTACCATATGACTCACCATAAGTAACCGGGTTCGCGGAGTGATCATGCGCTCATACAAGGAGACCAACTCTTCGTCCGAACTGGGATGATTGGGTATCGATACAGTCTTGCAAACGATACCTTGTCGTTTTTCAACCTGGTGAAACATCTGGAGCATGGCGCCATAATCCTTCAGCGCCATGATGGCTTCGTCCCCAGTCTTCCAGGGATAGCCGCCGATGATCATGTCAAGAGATTCCGTCGTATTCCGGGTGATGATGAGTTCCTCCGGCAAGCATCCTCCGAGAGAAGCCAGCCTTGAGGCCACCGCTTTTTTTCGGTCGTATTGGACAGTCCGCATATAATAGGCCCCTTCATAATTAATCTCTTTCACATGCCGGATAAAGGCTTCCAGGGTTACTTCGGGGATTACGTTATAATAGCCGTTCTCCAGATTGATATAGTCTGGCTTTAGCCGGTAACCATGACGGATGCCGGTCCAGAAATCTTCATTTGCAGCGAGATTTTCTACAGGATGCCGGTCGAAGCTGCCGATCCACCGGGCCATTCCGGAAAGCGAGAAAGGGAGACTGGTGCCGGCAATGGTCATGCCTTTGAGGAAGGTCCTTTTGTTCATGCGACGGGTATTGTACTAAGCTACCAAAAAAACAGGAGTTCCTGCAATGCGTCCCTAAATTATGCACTGAATTTGTTTGGCAGGTATAAATGTAATAAACAAAATGTAGTTAAAAACCAACCCGTTATTGACAAAAATGGATTGTTTGCTATCATTACAGTATCATAAGTTCTCTTTACTTCCTTGAAATAGGGAACAGCGGACAGAATTAGCATGATAACCCCTCCCATAAATGACTATTGTAATCATAATTGTCATTAACGCTCTTATTGGCAGATAATCCCGCCATTCTCCATCAACTACCGTCGAAAGGAAGCAAATTAAAAAGGTCACAAAAAACGTAAGGAATAGCTGAAACAAAAAAATATTCAGATGACGAAACCGATCCGCATGCAGTATCTTTGCTTATGCCATTATTGAAATTAACCACATAAAATCAATTTTCAATACCTGATTCAGAATCGCTTGCCTGCCAGGACGAAATTCCAACCAATTTTCCGCTTATTTTATTCGGTTTTGTTATCAAAAACTTATCTTAGGAAAACCAAAAAATTAAAATTACCCCATGGCCTGGAATTAATATTACATTTTCGATAAAGGACCCTTTTTGAGAAAAAAGAATGTCCTTAATATTATTATTGAAGAAGGGCGGGATCAATACATGATCTTTTCTTGTCAAATTTAAACAGGTAATTCATGCCAATATTAGTTCACCTGGCAGACGAAAGAGAAAGAGCCAGAATCAAACGAAATGGAATAAAGATTGGCAAGGACCGGAAAGGTATTTTCTGCATGCCTGTCCTACCTAATTTTTTTATTTCGCACCAATGGCTTCGTGAGCTAAAAAGGAATGGCACCCGGACTTTTATTGGTATTTACTTTAGAATAGACAGCAAAGCAATGGTTTATGCCGGAAAATATAACGAGCCACACCGGCAAATAGAACTTGGAGAGGCTATCAAAGAAATTATGGCATTGGAAGACCCCTTAGGTTATGAACTGATCGTCGACAGGAAAATCGAACCAAAAGAAATTGATAAGATAAGACTTCTACCTCAAAAAATCGGATGGAGGTATTTGCCGCATAGTCATCTAAAACGACCAACTTGCGCCTGTCAGGTATGTATCCAGCGAGGGAACATCAAGGGCAGAAAACTACGTCAAAAGCTAGAGCCACCTTCAAAGAAGGCCTCTTTTGATCAGCTTCTTACAAAACTTAAGGAGGAAACCGATGAGTACGAAATAGACAATTTACTTTATTCCATAAAAAGCACCCGCAGAAGATCCGACCCCAACCAACTGCTTTTCCTCCTTGAACGTAAATCCAATTCCATAAATCAATCCTTAGCTCTTGCGCTAGGTGCCTTTAGACATGAAAACACCAAAAAAGTACTGCAACAACTACTTAAAAGTACAGATGAGGATACCAGGGAATTTTCGACAGACAGTTTTTTAAATCTTTATGGAATAGAGGCGGAAATATTCCTGAAAAAATTGAATGACCCGGCCATTAATCAAGCAATAGAGGAATGGAAAAGAGAGTAAATTAAATTTTACCAATTTTGGAGCATGTTTAGAGTAAAAAAACGATCAATGATTTTATTACAAGCTGCAATTGCCGCAAGTTTTCTTCTTTTATCCTTTTCAACGAACTAAACCCTGATATTGGGCGCTTCACTTAATCAAACCAGCTTTGCTTAAAGATTACTCCCTTGCAAATAAACATAAGGAGGTTTTAGTATAAAAGTCACAACACCACCAATTTTCGGGAATATGTTTTCCCATTACCGGCCCTGATGGCCCGGATGATATAAAGGCCATCCGGTAATGTGGGCGGGATTTCCAGCAAATCAACCTGCGCGGTACTTCCCACCTGCATAATCCGTTGCTGAATAAGGGCGCCGGCCATATTGAACAAACATACCTGGTATTCCCCCTCCTCTACCTGCCAGGAAAGGCTGATAGCCACACCCCGACGCACCGGGTTGGGATAGACCGATAGTTCCTTTTTTGGAAGGAGATGACAATTTTCAAGGGTATCTGTCAATCGCTGTTTCCAACTGGTAATTTTAATACTACGCACCACAGACAGCCCACCCATATATACGGTGCACGTATTCTGGTTCCCAAACCCATGCACCACTGCCGTGGGCAAAACTTTGAATGAATCTGTAACAGGTTTTGGCATAGTGTCTTGTACTGCCACCGCGGCTATACGTTCACGGACGGGGGATGTTCCAACAATGCCTCGGGGTTTGGCTTGCCTGATTTGCGCCGGGAGGCGGCTGGCCACCAGCAATCCTGCCAGGATCAGCGGCCATCCCTTCCATCGGCTTTTATCAGGTTCAGGTTGCAGCAAAAAAGCCCGGTTCAGCTGATCCGGCGCCAGCCGGCCGCATACGTTTTGCCCTGCCCGGGCCAGGTGGGTGATCAGTTCCCTGTCGCTCATGCCCGTGAAATCCACCACGGTCTTGTTGCAGGATCCACAAAAGCGGCCATTTTCCTCAGGGTGCATGGAATTCCAGGATTTATCACAAGGGGTTACCAGCTTCAGTTGAAAATTCGGATTCATACAATTAGTTTGGAGATAGGATGCGGAGAAAAGAAGAATTACATATAAGGAGTGTTTTTTTTCTTTATTTTAACATAAAAAATTACTTATGACCTATCGCGAAAAATTATATTTAATTCATCTGACACAAAATTTAACCGATACTCATGACAGATTTAATGCTTTATAAATCTCCCTGGAAAGCAATAAAACTGATCCTGTTATCCTCAATATTCGTTTTGGGCGGTCTTTATATGCTCAATGGGCCTGACGCGCCCTCCTTTGTTGCATGGGCAGGTATTTTATTCTTTGGGTTGGCGATGCTGGTTGGGATTTATCATTTACTTGACAGGAGACCACAAATAATCATAAATGAAATCGGGATCTTTGACAGGACTGTGCATAAAAACGTTATAAATTGGGAAATTATCCAGGACGCCTATTTGGCAGAAATCTATCGTCAAAAATTTATTTGCCTGGTTGTTGACGAACAATTCGAGCCATCCGGGTCAAAAGGTAAATTCGCCAAAAACATGTCAAAACTTTCAAAATCGATAGGGTGCCAGGAATTGAATATTCCTCTTGGCAGTGTTAAAGTGGATGCTGAAAAATTAACTGACCTTGTCCTTTTACTAAGGACCGCGGAGAGGTCGAACCGGGAGAGCTTAATAAGGAAAGCATTACCCGACCAGTATATTTAACAATCAGGAAAAGCAATGCTATGGTAATACCCTTCCTTAAGGTCGAACTGCCCAGGCAAGGCCGTCAGGCACTCCACCCACAGCAAACTGACTGATGACTTCCAGGGTTTTGAGATCTATAACTGCTATATAATTATCGGCAGAACAGGCCACAAACACCCGTGAACCGTCCGGGTCCATAAGAATGCCTGCTGCCCCATGACCAATTTTCAGGCGTTTTTTTTCTTTATGTGTTATGGCATCATATATGAACAAGTCGCCGGATCTGAGGCTTGAAATAAATACCTGGCTGCCATCCGGAGTAAACTTTAATCTGTTAGCGCCAAACACCCTGGCATCTATAGTTGAAGCCAGTTTGTTTGTCTGCAGATCAACTATAGCAATTGTCCCGTCTTCGCTTGCTGCTGCCCATAACTGGCTACCATCGGGCGATACATCAAATCCTTCGGAACCCATGCCGACCGGAACTACTGTATGGATCCATACCTCACGGGGTTTAGCATCCGGAGGTGCGGATTTTCCAGGCTGAAGAACGGTATCTGAAAGGATGCTGACGGTTCCGGAAGAAACGTTGGTCGTATAAACCCTCCTACCATCGCTGGAAACATAGATCATATGCGTTCTATCCTGCCCTGTTCCCATGGCCCAGTCCATCTTACCGGAGGCAGGGTCGTAGCGGCCGACTGACTTGGAGCCCTCTGCGGAGAACCACAGCTTGCCATTCACAAACGTCAAACCATGCGGGCCATAAAGCGGTTTGGTATCAAAAGTGAATAATGGTTTCTGCGCAACAAGATCTAATACGTTAAGTTCATGTAAACTCCCGCCCCCATAAATGGAAACATACGCAGTCTTGCCGTCAGAAGAGGCAATAACTTCATGGGGATCACTGCCAACAGGAATACGCGCAATAACTTTCAGCGTTCCCGGATCGATAATGGCCAGGGTATGGTCAGTTTTCGAAAGCGCCAGCAGTGAGCGTTTCGGAGTTGGTTGCGCAACACAAACGGTTCCGGAGCAAACCAAAAATCCGGATACGAACCCGGCAACAAACAATTTGATCATTTTCGATTTTATGGCAGACATAAATGATACAGACTTAAATGATACAGACATAAATGATACGTTACCGAAGGATAAGTTAGTGCCTTCAGCTTAATTTTTCACTAAAAAAATCAATGGTCCTTTTCCAGGCCAATTCGGCGGCGGCCTTGTCATAACGGGGAGTGGTATCGTTGTGAAATCCATGGTTCACGCCGGGATAAATGTAAGCAGTGTACGCTTTTTTATTCTCTTTTAAGGCAGTTTCATAGGCCGGCCATCCCTCATTGACATGGGTATCCAATCCTGCATAATGCAGAAGAAGCGGAGCTCCTATCTGCGGAACAAGCTCCTTTGAAGGTTGAGCTCCATAAAAAGGGACGGCGGCAGACAGCTCCGGCAGCCGAACGGCCATCATATTGGCAATCCCGCCGCCAAAACAAAAACCTACCACTCCAATTTTCCCGTTACAGGCAGGATGTTTTTTCAGGTATCCATAAGCCGCTATAAAATCTTCCAGCATTTCATTTTTATCCCTTTTGCTCTGCAACTCGCGGCCTTTATCATCATCTCCCGGATAGCCGCCTAAAGGCGTTAAAGCATCCGGAGCTATGGATATAAATCCGGCTATTGCCGCTCTCCTGGCGACATCTTCGATATATGGATTTAATCCGCGATTTTCATGAACGACGACAATACCACCCAGCTTGCTTTTCATGTCAACCGGTTGGGAGAGTAACGCCTTGATCGTTCCGCCGCCTTTTTCGGATTTATAGGTAACATATTCAGAACGCAGACGCGGGTCGTTGGCTTTTACCTGCATGAAATTCTGGTAATCAGGCATAAGGTAACTCATCAGGGCAGGCACGGTGAGGCTACCTACTGCATAGACAGAGAGTTTTTCCATAAAATTCCGTCTGTTTAGCCGGTTATGGGCATAATCGTCATACAGATCAAATACTTCCTGTTTAATATCTTCCTTATTTATGGGCATATAAGATATTTTTAATTTTTGTCCAGGCAAAACCAGGTGTCACTAAATTTAACCATTATAACTAATATTATAAAAAAATTGGAGGGTTCCGTTTAAATCTCTTGATTTTTATGATTAAGATTGCACCGTTATGGATATACCTCTTTTCAAAAAACTGCATGCCGAAGGACATATCTCTGACCAGCAATTACAGCAGGTGGAAGATCTGGAAGGCCGTCGACTCTTTTCGCTTTATTGGGAGCTCAGGCTCCTGCTGTATTTAGGCGTACTGCTCTTCACCGGAGGATTGGGCATGCTGGTGTATAAGAACATCGATACGATCAGTCACCAGGCGGTCCTGGCTTTTATCGCGCTGGTTACCGCCGGTTGTTTTTATTACTGCTTTCGCAAAAAGGCTCCCTTCGGGTGGGAGAAGATGGAACAGGGGAACCCTTTCTATGATTACATCCTGCTGCTGGGCTGTCTAAGCCTATTGATCTTTCTGGGTTATCTGCAATATGAATATGCGGTGTTCGGTGAACATTATGGGATGGCTACTTTTATCCCGATGATCATCCTGATCTTTGCGGCCTATTATTTCGACCACCTGGGGGTACTTAGCCTGGCCATCACCAACCTGGCTGCCTGGGCAGGAATCGCTATCACACCCTTATCCATACTCAAAGAGGGGAATTTTGCCGATCACCGGCTGATCTCTACGGGATTGTTATTAGGGGCCGTCCTGTTGGCTGCGGGGCGTTTGTCCCTGGCAAGGCGGTTAAAACCCCATTTCGAGATGACCTATACGAATTTTGGGCTCCATTTGTTTTTTATAGCCGCACTCGCCGGCCTTTTCACGTATGACAGCATATACCTGCTATGGTTTCTGGCACTAGGTGCGGTCGCCTGGTTTTTTTATACCCAGGCGATGGAGCGGCGGTCGTTTTATTTCATCCTGGTGCTATTTTTTTACGCCTATATTGCCTTGTCCTATGTTGTGGTTGAATTCCTGTCGATGATGCCGTCAAGGGATCTCAGCCCAATTATCCTGGGACTGATCTATTTTATTCTTTCAGCAATGGGAACGGGCATAGTGCTCGTCCGTTTGAACCGTCAACTCAAATCCCAGGATAATAAATCCCAGAATAACCTATGATAGCCTATAACCGTCAGTCACTCGATCATCGGACCATACAGGAGGAGGCAGGAAATGCTTTGGCTAAAAAAATCATTACTGCAGAGGAACACGCAAGCATCCGGGAAGCCTATCCCTTCAAATTGTACAATCCCAATTTTTGGGTTCGTATCGGCCTTTTCCTGCTCACGGTGCTCGGAACATCCTGCTGTCTGGGATTATTACTGCTTGCCGGATTAGGAAATAATATCGGCAGCACGCTTATTGTTTATGGAATTATCGTGTATGGCGCATGTGAGTATTTTATCCGGTCCAAAAGCCTGTTCAGATCTGGCGCAGATGAAGCCTTGTTATGGATAGCCAGCGGCCTGCTGCTGACAGGGATCAATTTCCTGGTTGAAGAACATAGGTCTTTCATTGAACTCACCCCTACAATGCAAAGCCTGATCGTCTTTCTGCTGGCCTTGTTGGGTGCGCTGCGTTATATCAACCGGTTGATGGCCCTGGTAGCTTATGGAGCCTTGATCAGTCTCTTCTTTAATATGGCAATCAGACAGGGCGCTATGGGCAGGGCTCTTTTGCCTTTCCTGATCATGGTCGTTGCCATTGCTTCTTATCAGCTCTTCATCCGGTTATCTGCTGTTCAACGCCTGCGTTATTATGCAGATAGCCTGGAGATCCTGCGAATGATAACTCTTATCCTCTTTTACCTGGCCGGGAATTATTATGTCATTCGTGAATTGAATGCGCAGCTATCAGGTGAACCAGGATCAGGTTCCGGATCAAGTTCCGTCAATCTGGGCTGGTTATGGTGGGGCCTGACAGGGATCACACCGATCTTCTATATCTTCAAAGGCATTCAAAAAAAAGATCCTATCTGGCTTTGGGCAGGTCTGGCCCTGGTAGCAGCCGCCATCTTCACCTTCCGTTATTATTATCATGTACTGCCTGCAGAGTGGGCAATGATCATCGGAGGCGGCCTGCTGATTGCCGCTGCTTACAGGCTGATCCGCTGGCTGCGTTCTGAGCGGCATGGGTTCACTTCGGCCATGCCCCAGGAAACGCATGTGCTGGAAAATTTACCTGTCGAAGGCCTGATACTGGCTGAGACTTTCCAATCTGTTGCTGCCCAGCCGGAGGGGCCGGACTTCCGGTTCGGTGGAGGTTCCGGAGGAGGTGGTGGTGCCGGAGGGGATTTTTAAGACCCGATGACCAGGTTCTACATTTATCATACTTGCCAGGTCAGCAGCCTGCCAGGTCAGCAGGTAAAAACTCCTTGTACCTTTTCCAGGAAAACTTCCTTTTTTCGACGGCTTACTTCAATTTCCATGTTATTGGTCATTATAACCGATCCGCCTTCGCCACGGATATATTCCTTGACATGGGTAAGATTGATGAGGAATGACTTATGTATGCGTAGAAAAATGTTGCCGGATAATATGCTGTCAAAATCGAATAAGGGCTTGGAAATGATAATTTGTTTGTTATTCGCAAAATGGAACACGGTATAACTCCTGCTCGCCTGGCAGTAAACGATTTCTTCCAATTTTACAATGGTGAACCCTTTCTGGGTCGGCAGGCAGATCTTGTTATCTATTTGTTTTTTAAGGATCGATCCCATACATAATTTTTTGAAAATAAAATAAAATTCCGGCTAACAGGTTTCAGTCCGCCGCCCCAAAAAGGAGGGGCGCGGTTTAGCGCTTGCATGTGTGACTCTTCTATGTAGAAAAGTATGGTAGAATAGAGGAAAACGGGATGTTTTTAGTAACAGTTGCCTAACAGTCTACTTTTTTTACAGCAAGAATCAGGTTGCCGGGGTACAGGCTATTTACTTCCTTTGTCCTATTCCAATCAAAGCCAAGTAAAGAAATGATTTATGAAAACATTGATTATTATCGATGCCCAAAATGAGTTTTCTCCCGATGGCAAAAGACCCGTGCCCGGTCATTCCCAAATAATAGACGTTATAAGGAACAGGGTTGACCAATCCCGTAAAACGGGAGGGCATATTGCCTGGATCAGGCATTTTAACCGGCCCACGGAATCGCCGGCTTTTATGCCCGGGACCTGGGGAGCCGAATTTGTACCGGGTTTGGGCCCCGATCTCCGCGCGGGCAGGGAAAGGGAATTCCAAAAAGATGTTTATGGGGCATTTACCGGTACCGATCTTGGTGCCTGGCTCAAAACAATAGAGACGGATGAAGTGGAGATCATGGGCTTTTATACCCATGGCTGTGTCTCTACTACTGCCCGTGAAGCCATTATGGCCGGCTTGATCGTGTATTTATCCCTTGAAGGAACAGGAGCCTGTGCCATGAGCCATACCTTACTTGGCGTCCAGACCGCAGAAGAAGTACGCAGGACGGCCCTGCTGCAATTAGAAAATATGGGAGCAATTGTTAGCTAGTGTTTTATCTTTATCTCAGATGGGCAAAGAATTATCTATTAACTATTACCGGATTGAACGGGCGATCCACTACATTACCACCCATTTCAAGGATCAACCCGATCTGGATGAGATTGCCGGAAAAGTGCATCTTAGTCCCTTTCATTTCCAACGTCTGTTTTTAGACTGGGTCGGTCTTACTCCGAAAAAGTTTCTGCAATTCGTGACTATCGATTATCTGAAAAGTCAATTGCACCGGACAAATAATGTAATAGATGCGGCCAACCTGGCTGGTCTTTCCAGCCAGTCACGGGTATATGATCTCTTTGTAAATATCGAAGGCGTCAGTCCCCAGGAATTTAAATCTGCCGGGCAGGGTTTGGAAATCTCTTATGGTTATCACGTTACCCCCTTCGGCATGTGTTTTATCGCCATTACCGGCAGAGGGGTCTGTGATTTGCATTTTATCGATGAAGAGGGAAGCCGGGATGAATATGAACGGTTTAAAAAAAAGTGGCCTTTTGCTCTATTAAAACATCAGCCGGATCTTACTCAGTCTTTTATTCAAAAGATCTTCCGGCCGGGATCGGAAAAAAAAGAAACCATCAATCTGCTGGTCCAGGCAACGGATTTCCAGATAAAAGTCTGGGAGGCCTTGGTAAATATTCCCTTTGGATCAGTTCGCTCCTACCAGCAAATAGCCCGGGATCTTGGCCATCCGGGCAGCATACGGTCCGTTGCTTCCGCAGCCGGTAAAAATCCCATCGTATACCTCATACCTTGTCACCGCATCATCACTAAAAATGGGACAGTAGGTAATTTTCAATATGGTAAAATACGCAAACAAACCATGATTGCCTGGGAAATGGCAACGCTTGCCGTTTAAGCTTTTTTACATTCAGCAAGAATCAGGTTGCCGCCATTGGAATCATTTACAACTTTTGCAGCAGGAATAAAACTGCCGCCATGCTACATCTTGCTGTTCTGTTTAAAAAAATGGTTATCCTTCTTTGTTTGTTAATAGCTACCTGGTTAAGGTCCTGTGCTCAACCGAATGAAAACTCCTATAAGTGGGAAGAGATCGATGGCATGAAACTATTTTACCGGACCGCAGGTAATCCCGCAAATCCAGTCCTTGTATTGCTGCATGGCTTTCCCAGTTCTTCCATTATGTACCAGGAATTAATGCAGCGCTTAAAAAATAAGTTTTATTTAATAGCTCCTGATTATCCGGCTCATGGTTATTCATCCCCTCCTCCTGCCGCCTATTCCTTTACATTCGATAATATCAGCCATACCATTGATCTGCTCTTATCCCGCTTAGCCATTCATAAGTATAGTCTCTATATGCAGGACTACGGTTCGCCGATAGGGTTTAGATTAGCCCTACAACATCCGGAAAATATCGAGGCATTGATTATCCAAAATGGAAATGCCTATATAGATGGATTCCCGGAAGCCCGGGACACGCTCGGGGAATTGCAACAATATTGGAAAGATAAAAATAAAACCTATGAAAAGAATTGGATCGCTTATTATCGGAATTTTTATGAACAGCCTCCCTATAACTGGAAATTGAATAACCAGGTAAATCCAGACCGAAGGGTGCTGGATGCAGCCGTTATGCTGAAACCCGGCAGATTGGAATTATTTATGCAACTATGGTTTGATTATGGGAATAATGTTAAAAATTATCCGGCATGGCATGATTATCTAAAAAAGTATCAGCCACCCGTTTTGATTACCTGGGGCAAAGAGGATACCTACTTTACCGTTCCCGGAGCAATAGCCTATCTTAAAGACTTACCCAAGGCGGAAATCCATTTATTAAATGGCGGACACTGGGCGGTTTGTGAGCAGAATACCGAACAAATTGCGGAGCTAATACAAGGGTTTTTTATAAGAAACAAGATTCACAAGTCAAATTAAGTAACTTTGTTGGGTATGGCAACTAAAGCAAAAAAAGAAGTTCAGGTAGGAACCGGTACCCAACCATTGGTTACTGTAGATCCCTCATTACCTTCCTTTGAAGGACACCCCTTCTTTGAAAAAAAAGCCGCCAAGGCTAAAGAGTTGTTGAAAAAAACAGGTCTCCCCGAACAGCTTACCAAGAAGGCTCATTCCTGATAGCACTATTCCTTCAATTATGCATCATCGCTAAAAACTGCGCTGATAACCGGGCACCAGTTGTCCCGGAAACGAACGGTCGGAAAATTCTTGGCTGCATAAATTATTGATTTATAATCATCTGAGAAACTGGCATTAGTTTGGTGTCAGAGGGGAAAGACTAAATCTATGCTCAGGAATTATTTCATGACCGCCTGGCGCAATATCATCCGCGGCAAAGTGTACAGCGCATTGAATATTCTGGGGTTGGCGACAGGGATGGCCGTTGCATTGATGATCGGACTTTGGGTCATCGATCAGGCCTCGTATGACAAGTTTCTCCCGGGCTATGAAAATTCCTACCAGGTTAGGTTCAATTACAATGACAATGGGGTTATCCGGAACCAGGACCATGTGTGCCTGCCACTGGGTGATGCGTTGAAAAAAGATATCCCGGAGATAGCGCATGTGGCGCCGGCCTTTGATTTTGGACAGGGAAGGCTCGAATTAGGAGATAAGCGTATCTATGGGCATATGATCTCGGCCGGGGCGGAGTTTTTGCAGGTTTTCCCATTTCCGCTGGTGGAGGGTGATGCGGCGACGGCGCTACGGGAACCCGGGACTGTGGTAATAACCGAGTCGATGGCCAAGGCGGCGTTTGGGAATGGTCCTGCAATGAATAAGATCGTCAGGATGGGAGGCGGTGATTCGCGGAAAGTGACGGCCGTAGTGAAGGATCTGCCGCGGAATTCCAGTTTGCATTTTGATTTTTTGGTGCCTTTTGTGGAATTTGCGTCGGGAGGCTGGGTGAAGGCGGCGACTACGAATTGGAAGGACGCGTATTTCGAATTATATACTTCCCTGCGGCCGGGCGTTGATGCGGCGAGGGCGGAGGCAAAAGCCAGGAGGCTGGTGAAACAGTACGCTCCCGATTCATATAACACTTTTCACCGGGAACCCATGTTTTATGCCCTGAAGGACTGGCACCTGGTTACGGATTTTAAAGACGGGAAGGCTGCCGGTGGATTGATCGACTATGTTCGTATGTTTAGCATCGTCGGGGTGTTAGTGCTGCTGATCGCCTGCATCAATTTTATGAACCTGTCGACGGCGCGAAGCGAGAAGCGGGCTCGGGAAGTTGGGGTAAGGAAGGTCATCGGGTCTTCGCGACAGGGGTTGATCTTCCAATTTTTGATGGAGTCGGTGATGCTGACCTTTTTTGCGTTTGTTTTTTCCTTTTTGATCGTGCAAGCCGTGTTGCCTGCGTTCAACAGCCTTGCAGGGACCAGTATTCATATTCCTTATGGAAACGGGTTGTTCTGGCTGGTTATGCTGTCTTATGTTTTGTTAACCGGTTTGCTGGCGGGAAGCCGGCCGGCTTTTTATCTTTCTTCCTTCCAACCGGTGAAAGTGCTGAAGGGGGCGATGCGGGTCGGCCGGGCCGCGACCTTGCCGCGGAAGGTGCTTGTCGTGCTGCAATTCACCTGTAGCATCGCGCTTATCATCAGTACGGTCATCGTGTATCAACAGATCCAGTATGCTAAGAACCGGCCGAGGGGGTATGATCCCAACCGGCTTATCGTGACTGCCGGAGTAGCTTTGGAAAAATATCCCGCGTTTAAACAGGAGGTATTGCAGTCGGGGATAGTGAGCAGTATGACTATGTCGCTGACCTCGGCGACCGAGGTCCATTCACATAATACTATAGATAATTGGCCGGGGCGGCTACCGAACGAACCATTTGCACCTGTGATGAATGCAGTGGCGGATACCGATTATTTCAAGACATTGGGAATCGGTTTTGTTGCGGGTACCAATTTTAAAGGGTATGTGGGGGCGGATTCGACGAGCGTCATCATCAATGAAGCTGCCATGCGCCGGATGCGGCTGAAGCAGCCGATCAATCAAACCCTGACCTGGAGTCTGTCGAACGCACCCAACCGGCTCCGGATCGTCGGAGTGGTAAAGGATGCGCTGACGACAAATCCCTTTGCAGCGGCCGAACCGACCGTGTTTGTGTATCAGCCCGGCTGGGCCTGGACGAACACGAGCAGATTATCCCCTACCTTGTCTACGCCCGTGGCGCTGGAGAAACTGAAGACGATCTATATAAAATACAATGCGGAGACTCCGTTTGATTATTCCTTTGTGGATGAAAATTATGCATCCAAGTTTGCACTGGAAATGCTGATCGGGCGACTGGCAGGGATTTTTGCGGCGCTGGCGATCTTTATTTCCTGTCTGGGACTTTTTGGGCTCGCGGCATATATAGCCGAGCAGCGGACAAAGGAAATAGGTATCCGCAAGGTACTGGGTGCGTCTGTAGCCCAGGTATTGGTACTTTTGTCAGGGGATTTTATGCTGTTGGTGATCCTCAGTTGTGTGATCGCATCGCCGGTGGCGTATTATTTTATGAACCAATGGTTGGATGGATATTATTACCGGATCCAAATCAACCCGCTGGTGTTTGTGGCGGCGGCAGTGGTGGCGATCCTGATTACGGCTGTGACGGTAAGTTTTCAGTCGATACGGACTGCGTTGATGAATCCCGTGCGGAGTTTGCGTTCGGAATGATGATCCCATTTCCCGGTTTTTTTAGCTATGTCAATAAGCTGCAGACCGTGTTCAGTCATTAACCCCTGTTCTATCATTTTTTCCGCCCGCTCGATATTGGGTTTACTCCAATTACTTTTTTTGGGGTTACGGGGCGTAAAAGTCAGATAGTAACTTTCAGCATTCCGCTTTTTACATAAGCTGTCTATCCAGCCAAAACACAAGGCTTCTTCTGTAGCCTCAATGCGATTCACAGTTTGAACATCGCTTTTTTGGTGATACAGGATGAGCCAAACTGATTGTTCGGATTGGCCATTCCGTTTTAACCAATTCCGCCATGCTGTTCTCTTTTTGGCATAGACAGCTTGTTTTCCATCTTTTATCTCCATAACGGCGTATTAATTTGTTTGCCTGATTATATTTGTTCTCTTATAGAAGTTATAGATTCTTTTGTTTTAAAATTTCGAGATAATGCACATTGGTCATTATGCCCAGAATATTTCCAAAGGGGTCAGCCACAGAGGCCGTTACAAATGTTCCTTTTCCCTGACTATGGTCCGTGATGGGTTGATATTCGGTTGCACCCATGGCAATAAGTTTGTCAAGCGTTGCTTTCAAATCGTCAACATGCCAATGGGCAATTGCTCCTGAAGGTTTTGCGGAATAACCTTCCGGTGCATAACTGCTATCGATTATTCCTAATTCATGTTGGTAGTCGCCAATGCGAAACTCGGTATAACCCGGAACATTAAAATAAGGCTCAATTCCTAACAATTCGCTATACCATTTTTTGGCGGCTGCATGGTCTGTTGCATAAAAGTTAACTGTCGCTAAACCCCGTAATACCGATGATTTTTCCATTTTTCTTTGTTTTTGCAATTATTTATAGAACAAAGGTAAAAGGGGGCTATGACAGCCCTATGTCAGGGGTCAGATTTATTTTACGGAAAGGGCAAAATATTCCTTCAAGGTCATTTTATGAGGTTCGAATTTTTCAGATTGAATTTGCAGATTTTTAATCCTGTCAAGCCGGAAAAGGCGGAACTCTTTGCGTAACCGGCACCAGGCAACCAAAAGCCAGTTCTCCTGTGTACTTAATAAGGCAAAAGGCTCAATTATCCTTGTACTGGTTTCCTTTGCGTCCTGTTTCTGGTAGTCTATTTTTGTTAAACTGAAATTTGTCAGTGCCAATTGCAAAGTTGACAGATAATTACTTGTTCTGTCGTTTGTATTGTTTTGACTGATGGCTATCCGGTCGGAAAGTAAGTTTGCGTTTTCCTTTGTAGTTTGTCCCAGAACGGATTTTATTTTACTGATGGCTCCGGTGTATTCTTTTACAAAGGAAGCGTCCCTATTTTTCAAAACAAATTGTTCCGCCGTAATCAATGCGTTTGCTTCACTTTCCGTTAAGGAAACCGGTGGGATCCGGTAGCCTTCCATTAAGGAATAGCCTTTCCCTTCTTCGGTCAGAATAGGAACACCTGATTGCTCTAATGCTCTGATATCCCGATAAATCGTTCTTACACTAACATTAAATTTGTCCGCAAGAATGGTAGCCGTGATCAATTTTTTTGTTTGCAGCTGTATCAGTATGGCTGTTAACCGGGAAAGCCGGGTAGTGTCATTATCAATCATTGGTCAATGCGTGTTTATCTAACTAATAAAGTTGCGCCTTTTTCATTAGTTATAACTGATAAACTACTCTGTTTTTTGGATTTTATGAGTTATAACTCATAAAATCCTCTTTTTCCCTGGTTTCAGCCTGGATGGAGTTACCTGCCAAAAAAATCGTAAAATAAATTTGCGTAGTTAAGTAACTACGCATATATTTGTAGTCAAATAGCTACATAATGAATTTAAGACGAGATGTATTTCAAGCCATAGCAGACCCGACAAGAAGGGCTATACTGCTGTTAGTAGCTACACAATCCCTGACGGCTGGTGCGATAGCCTCAAACTTTGACACAGCAAGACCGACCGTTTCCAAACACCTGCAAATACTCACCGAATGCGAATTATTGGAGCAAAATCAGAACGGCAGGGAAATTCACTATCATATCAATGCAAAAAAAATGAAAGAAGTAGCCGACTTCATTGAACCCTTCCGCAACATGTGGGACGACAGGTTTAATAAATTAGAAGCCATCATGAAAAAATACAAAACAAAAAAATAGCCAGCCATGGAACAAAAAACAAAAGTCAATGCCGAAGCCGGCAAACAGGAATTACTGATTACCAGGGAATTTGATTTGCCGCTGGAATTACTTTTCAGAGCTTATGCAGAGCCCGAAATTGTCGAGCAATGGATGGGAACGAAAGTGCTGAAACTGGAAAATAAAAACCACGGCAGTTGGTCATTTGAAACAACAAATGCCAAAGGAAATGTATTATTCAAGGCCAATGGGGTAATCCATGAGTTTGTTCCGAACCGGAAAATCACCCGGACCTTTGAAATGGAAAATACCCCTTTTGGTGTCCAGCTTGAGTTCCGGGATTTTGAAGCGCTTACTGAGGACACCAGCAGACTCAATATGCAAATCGTATACAGATCAGTCGAACTAAGAGACCAAATGATCAATATCGGTATAGGTATGGCCAAAGGCCTAAATATGGCACATAACAGAATTCAGGAAATATTAAGTACTATAAAATAATTAAAAAATGGAAAAGAGAAAGCTGCTTTGGTATTGGATAATTACTGCGATATTAGCTTTTTGTATTTTTTCGGGCGGAATGGCTCAGGCTTTCCAGGTAAAAGGAGTGATGGATGGTTTCAAACCCCTGGGCTACCCTGCTTACTTTATTTCGCTTATCGGGGTTTGGAAAGTATTGGGCATAATTGCGATATTAATCCCGAAATTTAAATTGCTGAAAGAATGGGCATACGCGGGTATATTTTTTACCATGACCGGCGCAGTGTTTTCGCATATTGCCAGCGGTGATATTGCGGTTCAAATAATTGCCCCGGTTTTATTGGCCGTTCTTACGGTATTATCCTGGTATTTGAGACCCGCCGATAGAAAGATCAGTTCAGTTAATTTATAAATGAATAACATGAGCCGCAAAAAGGAGTTGTCACCAGCACAACGTAAAGAACTACTTAGTATAGTAAAAGCCCGTTTTGAGAAAAACACAAACCGGCATAAAGATCTTGACTGGGCTAAAGTACAGGCAAGGCTGGAAGCTAATACCGAAAAGCTGTGGTCGCTCCATGAAATGGAAATAACCGGCGGCGAACCCGATGTTGTCGATCAGGATAAAAACAAGGGCGAATACATTTTTTTTGATTGTTCGGAGGAAAGTCCCAAAGGGCGCAGAAGTTTTTGCTACGACCGTAAAGCTTTGAATTCGAGGAAAGAAAACAAACCAGCAAATACCGCCATAGACATGGCCTCGGATATGGGTATCGAGCTGTTGACAGAAGAGCAATACCGGAAATTGCAGCAACTTGGAAAATTCGATACCAAAACATCGAGCTGGATAATAACCCCCGCCCATATCAGAGAACTTGGCGGGGCTATCTTTTGCGATCGCCGGTACGACACTGTTTTTGTTTATCACAACGGTGCAGAATCTTATTATGCCGCAAGGGGTTTTCGGTGCTCGCTAAGCGTCTGAATAGGAGACAAATAATATGGAACAATTACGCTAAATTTGAATTTTAAGCCTTGCTACAACAAAGAATAAAATGAATCCTAAGGTTGATTTTTACTTCGGTAATGCCCAAACCTGGCAGAAAGAAATTGAGAAATTAAGAATGATCGTTCTTGATTGCGGGCTTACCGAAGAATTGAAGTGGGGTGTTCCCTGTTACCAGCTTCAGAAAAAGAATATCGTTTTAATACATGTGTTTAAAGAGTACTGTGCGCTTTTGTTTTTCAAAGGTGCCTTGTTACATGATCCCAATGATATGCTGATCCAACAATCAAAAAATACGCAGGCAACGCGCCAGGTCAGGTTCACCAATGTCCGGGAAATAGTCAAACTGGCACCTGCCCTGAAAGCCTGTATCTACGAAGCCATTGAAGTGGAAAAAGCCGGTTTGGCTGTGAAATTTAAAAAGACCACGGAATTCCCTGTTGCTGAAGAATTTCAAAAGAAACTGGATGAGAAACCTGCCCTGAAAACTGCTTTCAGGGCATTGACCCCCGGGCGGCAAAGAGCATATCTTCTTTATTTTTCCGCAGCCAAACTATCCAAAACCCGGGAGTCAAGGGTTGAAAAATCCATGAAGGATATTCTCAAGGGGAAGGGATTAAACGATTCTTAATGTTAAAGGATTAAATGATCGCGTTTCCCCCATCATTTGTAAATATAAAAGCTATCGTTTATCTTAGGGTATTATGAAACTATTTTGCCCTCTGGCCCTCTTTACTTGCTCTATTACCTTCTTTATATGTCTGTTCGGTATAAACGTGGCCGCACAGGATCTGCCTCTCCGTTATTTTGACATCAGGGAGCCGTCGCACAAAAAGAACCTGCCGGCCTACAATAAAGTATCCAACAGTCTGTATAAAAAAATCAACTTCCTCGACTCCCGGGAAGACACGACCTATATCGGCAGCATAAATACCGGCTTACTCAGGCATGAGGCGAAACTTAAGCTCCGCATGCCCTTCCAACCGCAGTTGCAAGCCCTGATGGACTCCCTGACCGATAGTTCCGCCGGCAATGGTGAATTGCTTTTCCAGCTGCGCGATTTTCATTTTGTGGAACAAACGGCAACCCGTTACTGCTACCTGCAGATCGGTCTGTACGTAAAAGTACTGGACCAATATCAGCAACTATCCATCCTGGACACCGTGATGATCCTGACCAGCTCCGATGTCACGGGCGCAGCTCAAAACCAGGGCAGCCGGATCATCACAGAATTCCTGGCTCATGAATTACCTCGCAGGCCGGAGGATGCTGTAACCTGCCAGATAGGGGAAATCCTGCAATACGACAGTATCCAAAAAAGCCGGATAACACTGTATACCACCACCCAATACGTAGATGGTTTATATGACAATTACCATTCCTTCAGCCGGCAACAACCCGACCGGCAGGGGCAAATAAAGACCGACAGGAAGGAAGCGATCACCCGGGTCGAGGCGGCGGATAGTATGGGCAAGCTGGTGAAGCTAAAGTCCAAAAGCCTGTACGCGCTGGTGTATAATGGCAAGCCCTATGTCGCGACGGAATACGGTTATTATCCCCTGGAAAAGGTGCACAACAACTTCATTTTTACGGGAAAGGTCAAGGTGCTTGCCAGCGAGGGAGATAAGAATGGTGCCCAGGTAGCATTTGGGTTGATCGGAAGGGCATTGGCTTCCGGCGGTTATGAGGCCAGTTATGATTTGATCATCGATCCTGTCACCGGTATGTTTGTACATTTGCGGAAGATCGAGACTCCCGAGCAGGTTCTGTAGGATTTTATAGGTGGAAGGCGTAAAATATACAAATCAACTTAAGTATGAAATTTACCAAACTGGTCCCCAATCTGTTTTATACAGATATTAAGGTAGGCCTCCGGCTTTTTATTGACTGTCTTGAATTTAGTATTGGTCATGATGAATTAAATACAGATCATCCTTTTTGTGCCATCGAGAAAGATGGATTGGGTATGCTCTTATTCCAAAACAAGGAATACGCCGAAAAGGACAGGCCTGAATTGAGGTTGGTGACAAATAATATTGAAGAGGTATATAAAAAAGTAGCCTCCACACATCCGGAATTCCTGCATCCAAACCTTAAAGAAATAACCCTCCGGCCATGGGGAGCCAGGGAATTTGCATTAAAAGATGATTCCGATGTTTGCATCATTATTCAGCAGTGGTCATGATACCAGGTGGTCATGATATCAGATTGATTGACTCCTGCGCCGGATCGCCCTGTTTTTCAGGATCATAAAGATGATCCCCGCCAGCAGGCCCAGGCCACCACCCAGGTAGCTGAAATTATGGATCGACCCAACGGTAATGAAGGCCGGTTTATCCACTAAATGCTCAGGGAGCCACCAATTCACACCTGATTTCACGAGAACATAATGGCCATAGACCCCGCCAATGATGCCCGTGAGCACGGCCACGACTATCACCCATCCTACCGCCTGAATGGCCAATTGAAACATGGTCTCCGGATCCTTACCAATGAACGCAATCAACCCGATAATCACCCCGATATACAGACCCATCCACCAGGTTGCCTTAACACCCACCATGACCACGGCGCTACGCGGTTGGGTCATGTGTTGTGCCGCCACTGAGTCAGCCAGATCGAACTGGATGAATTTAAATTTGGTATAATATTCCGGGCTGATCGAATAGGTAACCTGATCGTGAATAACCCCGTAAATGGCCCCGACTACAATGGCCACCGCGACAATCAACAGGAACATGACAAATTTTCGCATGATTGAAGTAACGATTTTTTTGCCTATTCCTATGCATAACGGATATAAAAATACAATACCAATACAGTAATCAGGAACCACCACATACCGGTATTGCGCCATCCTCTGTTGAACTTTCTTTCGTCCTCCGGCATTCGCAGGATGGCTCTGCTCCAGATCAGACCCTTCAACTCCGCCTCCGGTTTGGGAGCCGTAAACAGGCTGACGATCCAGCAAACCAGCATGCAGGTCCAGAATACGATGCCGGTACGATTAAAAAATGGCATTCGGGGGTAAAGCAGATTGAGTGCGATGGATAACGGTATGGTGAGATAACCCGCGGCAAGGGCACCCTTCGACGATGCTTTTTTCCAAAATACCCCCATCAGGAACATCGTCGCAATGCCGGGTGTAAACAAACCATACAGATTCATCAGGTACAGAAAAACGGGCCGGTCCGAATAATGGATCAATAAGATGGCACTGCCGATGCCTACCAACAGGATCATCACGCCGGATAGACGACCAAAACTTACTGCCTGGCTGTCTGTGGCTTTTTTGTTGATATAGGGCAGATAAATATCCATGGTGAGTATCGTAGTGCAGGAGTTCACCGCTCCGGAAATATGCGACATGATGGCTGAGATAAGGCCGGCCATCACAATACCCACTAGTCCGGATGGCAACAGCTTTTCTACCAGGGTCGCAAATAAAAGATCCGGTTTTTCAAGGGAAGGCAAGATCAGGGGGGCCACCAGTGCCGGAATGGTAATGATCAGGGGTACCAGGAACTTGAGATAGTCGCCAAAGATGACTCCCATGCGGCCATGCCATTCATTTTTCGCGGCCAATACCCGCTGTACGATGAACTGGTTGGTCGCACAATAAAAGACACTGATACAAAACAGCCCCCCCAGGTACATGGTCCAGGGAAAATCCGGATCGGAAGCAGGATAAAACATTTTCCAGTTGGAGGTCGTCTTCAGCACGGCCTGTATGCCTCCGGAGGCATGCACGGTGGCAAAAGAAAGGGCAATCCCCCCCACGATCAGAATGACCAGCTGTAACATTTCGGTCCAGATCACGGCCCGCAAACCTCCGATGATCGTATACACTCCGGTGAGCAGCGATAAGGAGATGATACTATACAGCAGGGGAATGCCAAATAAGGCATACAAGGAAAGTGCGCCCAGGTATAATACCGCCCCGATCTCAACGAGGATATAGGTTAGCAGGATCAGCACAGAATACACGGTCCGGGTAGCACCGCCAAAACGCCGTTGCAGGTACTCGGGGACGGTATAAAAACCATTTCGCAGATAAAAAGGCAGGAACACCCAGAGCAGGGCATTGAATCCGATCAGGATCGCCCCCCACTCCATCGTGATAGCCACAAAACCCCTGCTATAGGCAGCGCCCATCGCACCCACCAGATGATGGCTGCTGATATTGGCGGCGATGATGCTTCCCCCGATCATCCACCAGGGCAGGCGGTCGCCGGCAAGAAAATAATCCCGCTTGGTCGCCTTGGCCTTGCGGGAAGCGTAGAGTCCTACACCAATGATCAGCAGAATGTATACGATAAAAATAATGATGTCTATCGGAGCTAAATGCATAGCGCTTACAGGTTTCGGATGGCTTCAATGACGCCTTGTGTCAAAATCTCCAATGCTCCCTTGTCATAGGGAGTGGTATTACAGGAATAAATGTCCTTGCCGTAGTACTCCGCATCGGGCATATACCCCACGTAGCCGTTGGCTATGTTCACTACAGCCATTTTTTTGTCGGGAAAGGCCGCCCGCAGCTTTTGTTGAAAATAGGAATAGGTCTCATTGGGCTGGGCTACGATATAAGCGTCACCCAATTTCCAGAGCCATACCTGGACCCGGGCCTTTTTCCCATCGCCGACTACCTGACGGGTATTCATTTTTCTCCAAAGCCGGTCCTTCAATACACGATCGGTACAATCCTGCCATTCCTGTCTGATCTCCTCCAGGGAGGGCAACTCTTTCAGCGGGACTTCCAGTTCCAGCTTCAGAACGGAAGCCGCTGTATTGGCATTCAAGGGCATATATTCCCAAATGGCCAGTGGTGCCCCCGAAAGCAAGGACTTGCTCAACCGGTACCCCTTGCCGGGAGGAAGTTGCCCTTCATATACCGACAAGGCTGCATAGCCCAACTGCCTCCCATGCCCATCGGCAATGGCGGTATCCGCAACATATTGCACCATCGGAGACAACTCTCCCGAAGCTCCTTGCAGGAAAAGGCAGGGCGCCTGGGTCCTGGCACTGATCACTTCGCGCATCTCCCCTACAAAATCCGGAGAGAACAGTCTGTTCTCATGCCCCAGGGTCGTTGGATGGCAGGCATAATTGACAATAGAACAAATGGGTAACCCGGCTTCCGTGGTGATATGCCCAAAGAGCAGGGTATCATCTGCAGGCGCACCGGGATGATAGCCCACCAGGTATACCTGCCCACCCTCATCCTCCTTGCCAGGAGCCGCTTTCAGCGGCTCGACCTGGAGATCCCGGTTGGTAGCCAGGTTGCATTTTCCATATTCCCAGCTCAGCATCCCGGGAGCCAGTTGATCCATAGATTGGCGGATCAGACCCGCCATGGTTTCTTTCAACTGGTTCAAATAAGGAAGGATACGGTTGCCTCCCTTTTTATCCTTGTCCTGCGAACAAATGGCAGGACCGGCATGGGTATGTGACAGACAGAATAAAAGCTGTGATTCTTCCAACTGAAAAGTAGTGAGCATCTGTTGCCGGATGGCCAATTCATCTCCTGCATGTATCCACCATCCCAGATCTGCAGTGACCAGCACCAGGGGTTTGCCACTTTCCTGCAACCGGATGGCAAGACATTGCATCTTCATGGTTTTGTGAAAACCAATAGCAGCATCCCCGGCAGCCGCACCCCAGTTCCGGAAATAAATGTCCGGCGGCGGATCGATCGAAGCCTCTGCCACACCAAAAAAGCCTGTAAAACAATTGGGTTCTATGCTGCGTACATCCATTTCCTTCATTTCACCTTTGAATTTTAACCCGACCGGAAACCGGTTCGTGAAAATCGGCTAAGGCCGGAGCAGGGATAAACCCCCATCCATCAACAAACAGCTACCGGTAACATGCCTGTTCTCCTCCTGGCAAAGCCAAAGGATCTGGCCGGCCACTTCCCCTGCTTCAATCAGCCTTCCGAGCGGAACCTTCAATCTGGCCTCCTCCGCAAGTGAGGGACGCTGGTTCCAGACAGCTTTACTAAGACCGGCATTTACATAACCGGGAGCGATCTCATTGACCCGGATATCCCTGTCTGCAAATTCCAATGCCAGACACTGGCATAACATCCGGATACCGGCTTTGGCAACACTATAGGCCGGGATATGGGGGTGTACGGCATGGGCCGCCCAGCTTCCCAGAAAAACAATATTCCCTTTAATCTTACGGGCTGAAAAATAGATCGCTGCCTGTTGTGCGAGATAAAAAGCACCATTGAGATTGACCTGGATCTCCGCTTGCCACTGCGCTGCGGTGATGTCGGCAATGGATTTCTGGGTAATGGTTGCCGCATTGACAAGGGCTATATCGATGCGTCCCCAGGCCTGGTCCACCGCAGCGACCCACCTGTTTACCGCTGCGGCATCGCCGATATCGACCTGGTGATACAAAAAGGCGATCTCTTCTTTTTGCAATAGTTCCAACCTCGCTCCGGCAGCATCGCCAGCATGGATGTCAGATAAAGCAATCCGGGCACCCTCCCTGCCAAAAGCCAGGGCAGTAGCCAGGGCAATATCCCCGAGGCCTCCGCTGATCAGTACAACCTTATTATCCCGGCTTTTTTCCATAACTGGCCGTAAATTAACTATAACGATTTAAAAATATTCCTGGTGATCTCCAGTGTCTTTTCGATATCTGCCTTGGAATGCGCAAAAGAAATACTGCCTTGTTTGATCGGTAAAGGGAAATGGAAGATCCCCTTTTCAATCAATTGTCTGCGGTATTTTTTATCCAGCTCAAAATTATGATTTTGAAGGATATCATGGAAGTCAACCGGCTGGTGATCCATAAAATACACGCAGAAGGCCGAACCTTGTCTGGCTATATGGAAGGGAATGCGCAAATCGGCAAGGATATCCTTCAGGCCTTTTTCCATCAGTTCTCCCAACGCATAAACATGTTCGAAAACACGATGCTCAGGGGAAGCCAGTTTTTCCAGGGTGGCAATACCCGCTGCGATGGTGAGCGGAAAAGCGTTGAAGGTGCCTGCGATCAAAACCCGTCTGGCTTTTTCCGGATGTACAAAATAATCCATGTATTGTTTCTTGCCGCCGATCACTCCCAAAGGATAACCATTGGCCAATGCTTTACCAAAGGTAGACAGGTCGGGCTGCACGCCGCAGATGGATTGATATCCTCCCAGCGCGTGACGGAAGCCGGTTTTCACCTCATCGAAGACGAGCAGGAAACCATTTTCATCCGCGAGCTTGCGCAGGCCTTGCAGATAACCAGGCTGTGGCGGTACGATACCCACGTTTTGCAGGATGGGTTCCACGATAATGCAGGCTACCGGGTAACGTTTGATCACATATTCAACGGATGCCAGGTCGTTAAAATTGACCACATGGACCAGTGCCTTATGGGCTGCCGGAATCCCTGCTGAAGTGGTATCGTAGGGATATTCACCCGGGCTCACGCGGGCTCCGATGTCTTCCAGGGTGCTGATCACATTACAGGATACGTCGTTGTGCCAGCCGTTGTACCCACCTTGCATGACGATGACATGATCACGACTGGTCACGGCTCTAGCGATCCGGATCGCGTGGAAGGTAGCTTCAGACCCTGTCGTGGTGATCTGTATTTTTTCAACAGTAGGCACATATTGGCAGAATAATTCTGCAAAACGACCTTCCAGCTCGGTGGGGCCAGCTCCCATCAATACGGCATTACCAGCCAGGGATGCCGCCACTGCTTTATTGACATCCGGGTCGTTATGCCCTAAGAAGGATGCGGCAAATCCTGCCTGGTAGTCAATATACTCATTGCCGTCGATATCGAATACATGGCTGCCTGCTCCATGATGGAAACAAATATTGGGTTCTGATTTCCGATTAAGAGAAACTACGCCTCCGGGTATCCATGCTTCATTTTTTTGGACCAATTCAGCAGATCCAGACCATTTACTCATTGTCGTTTCTTTATTTAGTGAATGTTTGTATATCGTGTACGTATAGATTTATCGTATACGTATAGTGCTATCGTGTACGTATAGTGCTATCGTGTACGTATAGTGCTATCGTGTACGTATAGTGCTATCGTGTACGTATAGTGTTTTCCAGTGTATTGAGCTATTTTCACGGTCAGGGTTTCTTTGCTTTGTTCCGCAGCGTCTTCAACGTAGTCAGCGATAAAGGCTGGTCAATGACCATATGCGTTTTCAGATAATTAACCAGGTCCAGCATCTGGTCATCCGTCAGGAAGCCAAAACCGGGCATGTTTTGAGAATAAACATTTCCCAGGATGGTCTGATTGCCGGTCCTTCCCTGGTTGAGTATTCCCAATAGTTTTTCGGTGTTCTTCAGGGTCGGATTGTTTTTCAGCGGGGGAAAGTTCCCCGCTAAACCTTCTCCTGCCGGTTTATGGCAGGCAGCACAGTAATTAAGAAAGATCGTAGCCCCCTTGTCGGCCCCGTCGCCGGCCGTACTGTCCTTTACATGAGCCTCTTTTATCAGTGCCTTATCCAAACTGCCGGCATCCGCAGCCGTTATTTTCAGGATATGATCATCTGTTGGTTTGGGATAACCGGGAGCAGGGTTCCAATCGCGGTTGCTGGTTCCTATATATACCTGCCCTTCGTCATCTACACTAATGGAACGAAGCCGCCCATATCTGTTCTTAAAATAAACAGCATGACCGGTTACTTTTTTTCCGCCAGCATCCAGATGGATGACATATAGCGCACTACCTTTCAGGGTAACCAGTAAGAGACTGTTTTGAAAATCTTTTATTGGCCCCTTCCCGTACCACGCGATGGCAGCGGGCGCAATGGTGGGTGTCCAGCTGATCATGGGCTCCGTCACCGACAGCTTCAGAGAGTCGATCTTATGGATCTCCTCCTGCTGATCGAGTTTGCCTTCTACCAGGGGCCAGCCATAGTTATGGCCCGGCTCAATTAAGTTCACTTCATCTTCAACGGCATCTCCATGTTCCGAAGCATACAGCAGACCGTTCTCTCCAAAACATATGCCTTGCGGGTTACGGTGCCCATAAGACCAGACATAGGAATTTTTAAAGGGGTTATCAGCCGGAACAGAACCATCTTTCATCACCCGCAGGACCTTTCCATTGAGTGACTGCAGGTCTTGCGCCCTCCCGCCTTCCGAGATATCGCCGGTAGTCACATACAAATCTCCTTTCCTGCCCATTAGTACTCTGGAACCATTGTGACCCGTATAGGCCGTCCATTGCAATACCAGCTTCGGCTGGATAAGGCTATCTTTTTGTGCATCGTAGGTATATCTCACCAACCTGGTCACCAGTGAAGACGTATCCAGTCTGGAAGTATCGTTCTGCTGATTATAGATCAGGTACAAATGCGTGGAATCCGCATCATGGTCTACCGCCATCCCCAGGGCCCCCATGGTACGCAGACGAAAAACACCCGGTACGGAAAGGATCTTCCGGGTTTTCCCCGTTGCCAGATCCATTTTCCAGATCTCGCCTTTCTGAAGGCTATACCATATGGACCCGTTGTCATAGCGTATTTCCCAGGGCACATCCAGGTTGTCCTGAATGGACGTCACCTTTACCACCTGGTCCTTTAATTTATAATAATCCAATAAGGTCGGTTGCCTCTCTGTCTGGTGACAGCCCAGAAAAGGGAACCATAAAAAGGCAGCACAGGCCTTGACATACCAGGTTATAGCAGGTTTCATATCTTTTTTATTTCAAAATATAAGGAAGCCCGTTAGGCTCCTCTGTATAAGATCCATTATAAGTTCTTCCGGGTACCAGCCAGTAACTGCCTTCCGTCAGGCGTATTTGTAAAGTATTCTTTTCCGGTCGCACATAATAATTCGTGCTTGCCGCAGCCCCTTGTCGCCTCAAATGCCAGAATCCGTAATTCAAACCAGTGGCTACCATTGTAAAACCCGAGGGGTTCCGGGGAATCTCCAGGGCAATGGAGTCGGTGATCAGATCTTTTCCGGGACTCAATAGCTGGACGACATCTGCAATACGGATCTCATAGTAAGCCGCATGTTCCTTAAAATAAACCGGCAATCGCTGCGTCGTATCGGTGGTCATCTGAAAAAGGGTAAGGAATTTATTATGGCGCGTTTTCCCTCGGGGCGAGATCATAATACGGTAGGCCTTGCTTTCCGGCTTGGAAGAGTCTACGGGATAATAAGTTCCGAAAACATTCCGGGAACTGTCTCCACCCCATATGGTTGTCTCCCTGTCACCGGCTGCAGGCAGCAGCATGTCCATGGCCGTATAACCGGTGATATCAGCCACCCTGCTATGCAGGAAAATAGTTGAGCCGGTCATGGCAGGGGGGTTATAGGCATTGAGCTGCCAGTATTTTTCTATTTCCGGAGAGGAGGTCTCCATATCATCGGCAACGATCATAACCGCCGGTACGGCCGGGTTGTCGAGATGCAACAAACAAAGACTTCGTGTATAGCTGCTCATCTTACCGGAATAGGCAGGGGTGAGATCCGCTTTGAAATAACTGTAGAGCGGAGTCTTTGGGTCGGGCCCTGCATCGGATGACAATACAGCCCCCGCGTTGAACCAGGGATCGTTTTGCACCTGCTGAGGGCTTACCGGAAAACGCTGGCTGAAGCGGGCGCCTCCGTCATTGGTCCTGGCCCGGTAATACAATTTCTCCTGCGGATCAAAGGCCAGCATCATACTATGCGCAATCGATCTTTTGTTGAAATTATAGTCATAGGGAGATCCATAAGACAGATACAAACCGATATCCCCGAACTGCATGCCATGAAAATAGAGCTGTATGGCTCCTGCATCCGGATGCTGATGGTTGCCGAAGGAGTAACCCCCGCCCCTGATCTCCGCTATTACGTCATTACTTTCCGGAGTATTGTTCCAACCCGTGCGGGCTACCATGCCACCGAGTATATGTCCGAAGTCCTTTGTCAAAGACAGCTGCGTGGGTTGAGGGATGGCTTTGAGCGCCGGATCGTTCAGCAATAAGAACAGGACCGGATCATCGGGCAAACCGCCTTCCCGCTCGAATTCGCCTTTCAGCAGCGGGTCTTTCAGGTAGGCATAACAGAGCAGCATAGTCTGGGGCTGCTTCCAATAGCTGTTGGCCCCATTGCCTTTTTTATTGCTGAACATATCCCCATCCCTAAGCATATACCCATCTGGCAAACGCATATAGATCCAGTAATACGGAAGATTCTTCAGATTATCCGGGTATAGTTTCCGGCCCAGCATACGGTCAAACAACATAGCGCCATGCATCTCCCATCCAAAACGGTAGGCTCCATAATCGATACCCTGATTATGTCTTGGTGACTGGTATTCAAATTCCCGCATGGGAACCAACTGCTCCAGTAAAGCGTAGGAGGTATACCGATAGGGCAAAGTATCCTCGTTATATACGGCGATACTCATGGCCAGCAGATCCCTGCTTACCTGCGCCTCGTTGGCATGACCGTTCACGATCGGATCGACAAAAGGAGGCCACCCGATCTCCATATCCCTGGAGAGCCGCATCATGTGCTGACGGAGATAAGCCTTCTGCCTGGCGTTCAGCAGATCATAACACCAATCGTATACCAGCGCGCTGGTATAAATGGTCCGTCCTATCTCGCGGGTGATGTCTCCGTAAGTGACGTTGCCAAATTCCAACATACTCAAATACCCGGAGAGCAGACCAACGGCTTCCTGTCCGGTCCGGGTATCCTGATTGACGAGATAATAAAATGCCTTGATGCGGATAGCCGCTTCCAATGTCTCATTATAAAAGATCTCTTTGGATGAATCGGGTGTGAAAGGATAAGCAGCCAGCGCTGTTTGCCGGACTTTATTCCAGGCTGCGCTGTTCTCTGCTGCCTGTACTCTTTCTTTCAAAACCGGAAGAAAAGACGGAGTCACCCAGAGCCGGGGATGTTCCGGTGGAGGTGTCACTTTGGGCACATAGTTGGTTATGCCTTCCGGAAGTTTTGGCCCCTCGTATTTCTTACAGGTAATATATCCCAAGGCCACCCCTGCCGGTAACCAGATCTTCAGCGATTTTTTCTTTCCCCTCAGATCGAATTTGCCGGTGTACTGATAGCCTCCGGCATAATTATCATAAACGATCCTGCTGGTAACCCGGTTTCCGCCCCATTGCCATTGCATGCGGTAAGTCTTCACCGGTAGGGTGGCGGCCTTTGGCGTAAGGATCGCATAACTGGAAAATTCATAGGTGCCGTCTTCCAGCTGATCCAGATCCAGAGGAATATATCCCGGATCGGGCAGGACACTGTCTTTCCGGTAAACGGCCTTGTGGGTTTTCAGGGACGAATCCTTCAGCAATCCAAAATACTGTTTGTCAATCGGCGCCTTGTCCGGATAAACCGTTACCGGAACGGGGTTCGTTTCCGGTCTTTTCGGAAGGGGTTTGCCCGGCTGGCCGGCCGCCTGAAAAACAAGCAGCAACGACCAGCACAGGCAGGTAAAATATCTTAACCGGAAAGCAGGCCCGTTGTAAACCATCCTGGAATTTATTTAATAATCTGTATTCTGCCCAATATTGTGGTTGGCATTGACCTCAGACAGGGGAATTGGTAATATACGCCGGTGATCGGTGGTCAGGACACCTGGATAATTGGAATAGGCTTTTATTCCCATGTCTTCCCGTACAAAATCCACATTGGTCCGCGCCAGATCCCAGAACCGAAGACCTTCAAACGCCAGTTCCCGTTGACGTTCTTTGAGGATCACCGTCACAAGGTCGGTAGCAGAAAGCGAATTGTCGTACCCGGTAAAAGAAGGATCACGCTTTTGCGCCACAAGGTTGAGATAAACCAACGCATTGTCGACATCTCCGTTGCGGGCATAGGATTCAGCGGCCACCAGCAATACTTCCGCGTAACGCAGCAACTTCACCTCATCCCGGTTGGAGCCGGTAGCATTCTTATATTTATTCACCACATAGGCCTGGTTGCCGTTGCGCAATCCGTCCGTAATCAGCCCTCTTCTCATATCCGTTGCGCTATAAAGAAGATACAACGAATCCGTAGCCAGCAAATCTCCAAAACCATTGGGAGAATAAATATAATCCAGACCTTCCACCCCATTATTCGCCGTGGAGGGATAGTTCAATTCAAAAAGGCTTTCCAGTTTGTCCGTTCTGCCGGTTGTGCCCGTCCAATAGGTCGTAAAAGCGGCATTATCGGCGGCGAGGCTGTAACCTCCGTTGTTCACTACCTGCAAAGCTGCATCCTGTGATTTTGCATAATCACCCATGAACAGATAAGCGCGGGCCTGAAGGGCCTTGGCGGCATATTTGGACAGGAAGTTACTGGATCCCGCGTGCAGTTTGGGCGCAGCACCCATCAGGTTGTAGGCGCTATCCAGGTCTTTTACGATCTGCGTATAGACTTCACCAACTGTGTTCCGGGCAGGATATACCAATGGTCCCGTGATATTGGCCGATTGGATCACCAGGGGTACGCCAGGCGCAGAAGATGATACGGTATAGGGTTTGGCGAACCAGTTCACCAGGTAAAAATAACTCAGCGCACGGGCGGTATAACATTCACCCAGCAGATAATTTACATTCTCCGTCCGGGCCAGATTGCTGGAAAGGATACGGTTGGCTTGCAGAACGCTGAAATAAGTATTCTGCCACAAAGCCAGCACTTCGGCCGATTCTGAAGTCCACAAATATCCGCTCTGGGTGAGAAAGCGGCTGGAATTCGAGCTGCTCAGGTAAACATTATCCGACAAGAGGTCACCAAAAACCGAATAATTCCTTCCAAAGGTATAGTAGGTGGTCATGGACCGGTACATACCCGCTACGGCTTCCAGCATGCTTGCTTCCGAAGTAATAGCATTGTCAACCGGGAGCGAAATATTAGGCGACTGATCGAGGAAACTCTTACTGCAGGATCCCAGCGATGCAATCAGTATCAGGGCTATAGAAAATCTATTGTTTAAGTACTTCATTGTGTAAGATTTTTAGAAACCAACATTGACTCCAAAAGTGATCGTTTTATACTTGGGCAGGTTATTGTAGTCATACCCGGAATAATTGACTTCCGGATCAAAGGGCAACCTCTTGTCGAACAGGATGGTAACCAGATTGGTAGCCCTTGCATACAGATTTAGTTTAGTGATCCCGTATTTTTTAAACAGACCGATGCCCTTCAGATTGGTAAGATCATATCCAAGCGAAAGATTACGCAGCCTGATATAATCTCCTTTATACAGGCGATAGGTGCTGGTGGAGTTATCGGTAGTCGTCGCATATTTGGGCACATCGGTGATCTGTCCGGGTGCCGTCCAGCGATGCTGGTAAATATAGAGATACTTGTTATTGGTATAATAAGCCGCTGAAGTAAAGGAGATATCAGAAGCGCCATACACATAATTACCCATGCAGTAATTGAAGTCGACAGCCAGGTTTACGCCTTTGTAATTGAAGTTGTTGCTGAAACCGCCAATGTACTTGGGATTGGCTTGCTTATTCAACACATTATAACTGGCATCGGAATATTTATTCGTCGTCGAACCGTGGGCGGCATCCTTATAGTATAACGGATCGCCGTTCTGCGGATCTACGCCGGCAAACTCTTTCATGTAATAGGTGTAGTAATTGTATCCCTGTTTCAGATAGAATTGTCCGTTCTGGGCATTCGTTGCTCCGTAGAGCGACGTGACCTTGTTCTTATTGAAGGCTATATTAAAATTGGTATTCCAGTAAAAGTCCTTGGTCTGGATGATGTTGCCGTTCAAGGTAAACTCCCATCCTTTGTTGACCATCGCCCCGATATTCTTCAGGGTAGAAGAGAAGCCGGAAGTATAGGAAGTAGCCACATTCTGGATCAAACCATCGATATTATTATAATAATAATCGACCACCAGGCTGAACCGATCTTTCAGGAATCCGATATCAAGACCTGCATCCCATTTTTTGGCACGCTCCCATTTCAAATCGGTATTTCCTGAAGTGACATATTCCTGACCGGTTATTCCATTATAAGCATACCCGGTAGCTCCGCTATAGGAGACGAGGGGCATCCAGGCGTAGTTACCCAGGTTCGCATTCCCGGTGATCCCATAAGAGGAACGGAGTTTCAGCGAAGACAGAACATGCTGTTTTCTGAAGAATTCTTCCTGGTCGATATTCCAGGAACCGCCGGCAGAATAGAAATCGGCATACCGGTTATTGATAGCAAAACGTGAAGACCCGTCCCTTCTGTAGGATCCGTTAAATACGAACCGGTTATTATAATTCAACGATAAGATACCATAGCCGGAGACAAAGGAATAACCTTCATTCTGTCCGTAGGTGCCCACGGGGGTGGCGGCATTACTGAGCGCCGTCAGACCGGAGGCGGCAGAGGGGAATCCATATCCATCGGCTGCCAGCAGATAAAACTTGGATTGCTGGGCTTCATACCCTGCAGTAGCGGTTACGACAAAATTATCAAAACCGGGAATATCATAATGATAATCCAGCTGATTGCGGGCCAGCCAGTTAAAATATCTTTCATAATAATTTTTACTGCGTCCGCCCAGGGACTTTCCGTCGCCCATGATCGCATTGAGAAAGGTTGTTTCTTCCAATGCATTATAATCCGCACTGAAATAGCTGGTATAATACAGATTGTCAAACAAATTCCATCTCAGTTTGACATTACCCAGCAGGCGTGTATTGGACATGTTCTTAACGTCATATTTGGAAATGACGAGCGGATTATAAACCCCGGGAAAGTTGGTATTTCCGGTGGTGGAAGTATTCAGGGTACCATCGGCATTATAGGCAACCTGGAATGGTCTCAGAAAACGCGCCGCATAGGTAGGGTTGCCGTAATAGTTATCTGCATAAGGCGTGTTCTGCGCGACATTGGATACATTCAGACCGGTGGTCAGCGTGATCCGTTTGCTGATCTTATGATCGAGATTCAACAGGAGGCTTTTTTTGTTAAGGCTGGCGCCAATGGTGGTAGCTTCCTGTTTGAAGAGGCCGCCAGATGCATATATTTTTGTTTTATCCGTTCCGCTGCTCAGACTGATATTGTATTGGGACTGGCTTCCGTTGCGGGTGACCAGGTCGTACCAATCATTACTCTTACCACTGTTGAGGCCGTAGCTATCCGACAGGGTCTGGATCTGGGCAGGGGTATTGCCCGCATTGGTCAGCGCTTCTTTAAAGAGTTCTGCATACTGGGCCGCATTCAACAGTTTACCACCTTTCGGAGGGTCCATTGGCCGGGATTTACCTACTTCTGCATCTGCGCTGATCCTGGTCTTTCCATATTTACCAGCCTTGGTGGTGATGACGATCACACCATTGCTACCCCGGGAGCCATAGAGGGAAGTGGCTGCCGCATCTTTTAATACGTTCACGCTTTCAATATCATTCTGGTTGATGCCGGACAAGGCATCCATGGTTTTGATATTGTTGGCCAGGTTTCCGGTATTAACGATCATTCCATCCACAACGACCAGGGGGTTGGAAGAAAGCGCCATCGAACCAAGACCACGAATACGGATACTCTGCTCTGCTCCGGGCGCCCCGCTGGTTCCAACCACCGTCACACCGGCGACCTTTCCCTGCAGGCTTTGCTGAAAGGAAGCGAAGGGTTTGTTTTCCATCGCCTTACCATCAACTTTCCCGATGGCACTTACACTCACTACTTTGGCAGTGGTCCGGTAACCGTCGACGACCACCTCCTCCAATTCTTTGGCGCCGGTGTGCATGGCCAGTTCCAGACGAGGGGACGAGACTGCCGTTTCCAGGTCTTTAAAGCCAACGCTCGTAAGTATGATCCTGTCCTTTAGGGTGACGTTGGACAGCTGGAAAGCACCATCGTTATCGGATAGCACTGTTTTGTTCTTGCCGGAAACTTTTACGACAACCCCACTTAAGGCATTACCGGATTCATCTCTGACATAGCCCGTCAACACAAAAGCCGAGTCTTTGGAACCTACCGGTTTCTGGCTTTGGGCAAATATTGTCATACCGAGGAGCAGGCAGACTGTCAAGGCTAGTTTTGAAAAAAGACCCCTGAATACATCGTTCGGACCAGTACCCGAACAAGGATGTAAATCGGTCTTAAGAGAAGTAGTTTTGGCACCACTTTTAATACTCATAAGCAGTTGTTTAAAAAATGAACGGTTAGATATTATTATTAACAATTGAACACATTGATCCCCGGCCTTGGATACCGGGAACAGCAGCAGCTTCATCAACAATTCTGAGAACAGGTACAAACAATCATACCCCTGAAAATATCCAAGGATTGCAGTCTGGTATGTTTGTCTGTTATATTCATATTACTAATCAGCGTCTGTGCATCCAAATTAAGGATATTTTTGTATACAAAAAAATATAGTTAATTGTATAAGTTTATTTTCTGGAAAATGCGATTTTGAGGGGCCTGAAACCATTGGGACGCAGAGCAGAAAGGGGCTTCTCTGGCATTTGAACACTGGGCCAGTTCATTTTTACCTGCCCGGGGTCAAGATTGGACTCCGACGAAGATCATATTTGTGTATACACATCAGAACAGGAATTGTATAAGATCCTGGCAAAGAAGGGGAGACCTAGCAGAGACGTAGCGGAGACTTTGACATAAAAGCCACAAAAAAAAGGGAGGTACGATTTTCGTACCTCCCCTACTCTGTAAAATATCTATTAAGTATCTATAACTAGCTATTAGATCGGTCGCCTCTTATTCACCGGGTGTGAGCACTATATTTCTAAAGGACACAGGACCATGGTCGCCCTGCAGATAAATGGGTCCGGGTTCTCCTTCCCGGCTGTCCAGCGCCCCGCCGGTGATACCGGGGATCTCCTGGTTACAGATGATGGTCTTACCATTGGCAACGACCGTAACCATTCTGCCAATGAGGGTAATATCGAAGCTTTGCCATTTTTCGGGTCCAAGCGCTGCCATTTCACTGGGTACTAGGAACCCGTAAATTCCACCAAAAAGATGGCTCGATGGCTGTGCAGTGAGTGCATTGTCGATGATCTGCGTTTCGTAGCGGCCTCTCAAATACACGCCGCTGTTGCTGGCCTGTTTGTATTTAAACTCGATATGCAATTTAAAATCGCGGAATTTCTCTTTGGTAATGATGTTGGAACCGGAATGCGGACTAATCAATTCTCCGTTCTCAACGATCCATTGATTTTTGTCTCCATCCACTACCCATCCTGTCAGGTCTTTGCCATTGAGCAGCTGGATTGGCTTTTTCCATTGAACTTTTTTGGTCTCCGTCAGCAGTGGCGCTCTTACACCGGTAAAGGTAAGATCCTGTCCCATACTTGAATGGATGACCCCTTTGATTCCTTCCGGGGTGGTCTCCCCTTCCAGGACCATATCTTTATCCACTTTCTCCCATTGCGGAGGGATGGCAAAGGAAAATTTATTATGATCCGTTATGATTCTGGATATCGGTCTTGCACTTCCGCCGGATGCGACAAAATGCCCTACCAGCGTGCTGAAACCCGAGACCTCGATCTCCAGCCAGGAGGCTCTTTCTTTGCCATCATCCAACACCGTGAGATCCCACCTGCCTGCCAGGTCACCGCCGGTAACGGAATTGGCATTGACGGGTGCAACCTGCGAATGGGCCAGCTGTGGCGCGATGGCAGCCAAGCCGATCCAGGCAGTCATTATACTTTTTCTAATGTTCATGATTTGTTTGTTTTATCTTAAATATGGATACAACAATAGTTATCCGATTACTTTCATGTTTACGGCATCCCATTGTATCGGCTTGTGACTGTAATAACTATCGTTACAGATCAACGCCGGTGCGGCAGCCCGGTAACCGAATACGGCATCTTCCACCACGCTGCCGTTATTACGGATAGCGTTGAAGAAATTGGAAAAGTGATCATAATGCGCTCCCTTATACCCTTCTTCTGCCTGGAAAACGAAGGATTCGGGAGACAACATTTTTTTCCGGTTGTCCTGTCCTTTGCCAGCCTTGGCCAACTGGGCTTCCATAAACGGATCATGCGAATCGAACGCTTTATTTCTCTTTACCGTAACGCGGTCCCATTCGACATCCATGGAACCTTCGCTGCCGACCAGACGCAAATAAGTCGTGCCACTTGTGCCATCCACGAAATTGCAGCGAAGAGAAAGGTTAAAACCAGGGTGTTCGGTCCTTTCGGGATAATCAAATGAGCCGAGCAATACATCGGGCACTTCACGGCCGTCATTCCAAAACCTCAATCCGCCGGTAGCATACACATGATCCGGCCCTATCGAATTGGTAATGAAGTGCAGGCTGGAGAAAAGATGCACGAACAGGTCGCCGGCCATGGCGGTGCCATAATCGCGGTAATTCCTCCAACGGAAAAAACGCATTTTATCAAAGGGC
Organism: Flavitalea flava; assembly: GCF_054461575.1. NCBI lineage: Bacteria > Pseudomonadati > Bacteroidota > Chitinophagia > Chitinophagales > Chitinophagaceae > Flavitalea > Flavitalea flava. Next base: position 62,923 of record NZ_JBTLQH010000011.1, on the reverse strand, counting down.
CGGTGCGTGGTATTGCTGATAAAGGTGTCCCAATCCACGGTCTTCTCTGAAGCATCGTCGGGGATAGGATACTGCCATACTTCAACCGGAGCACGGCGTGCCCAGAAACCTTCTGCGTAATTCAGCTTACCAATGGCGCCATCTTTCAGCAGTTCCCTGGCCTTTTCATTACCCAGTGAGGACAACCCCTGGCTGCCGACCTGGAATACTTTACCATATTTTTTCTGAGCGGCGATCACGGCAGGGCCTTCATCCACAGCATGGACCATTGGTTTTTCGCAATAAGCGTGCTTCCCCGCCGCCATGGCGTCAATAGATATTTGTTTATGCCAATGATCCGGCGTTCCGATGATCACCGCATCCACATCCGACCGGTTCAGGATATCCTTGTAATGTTTGGTGGTAAACAGATCCTTGCCCCATTTGGTCTTTGCATCGTTCAGGCGGCCATCATAGAGATCGCAAACGGCTACCAGTTTTATACCCGGCACCTGCAAGGCAGTATTCGTATCCGACGAACCCATACCTCCCGCACCGATCAATGCCACATTGATCTTGTCATTGGCAGAATAAGGTTTATCACCCAGGATCTCCCTTCTGATCTGCTCTATCTGGGCGGCAGAAGCCTGTTGCGTTATCGCCCCACCGGCAATGACGCTCCCGGTGGCCATGGATAAATTTTTTAGAAACCCCCGACGATTGTACTCTTTTTTCATTTGGCGTTTTTTGGTTTTAGAAAATAATTACGGGTCAGAACTGCTCCAGCAGAATGGGTTTACCGCGTTGACGTTTGCTTTTTTGAAAAGCACTCATGAACGCATAGATCTCCTTGGTTTCCTGCATAGGTACCGGTACTTTTCCGGACGCAAAATAGTCAATAATGGCCTTTAACAAGCCTTCATAACCATCATAATCTCCCAGCACGACATTATTTTTTTCGCCAAAAACAATGCCTCCGAAAGCATTGACGCCGGAACGGGTGCCCCGAAAGGTACCGATTCTGCCATCTTCCCATGTACCCACCGCCATATCGGCATCTGTCGAATGAGCGGCCTGTACTGTCTTACAACCAGGCCCCATCACGGCAAACAGCATCTCCACGCTGTGGATGCCATACCAATACAGATCTTCGTGGCTGGGCTCGATCGTACAGGGTGAAAAACAGGATGCCCCCAGTACTTTGCCCGGTCCGGTTACTTTGTCAAGCCCGGCTATCTTGCCCGGCCCGGTTATCTTGTCCGACCCGGTATGCAGAAATGGCTCTGCCGCTCTGATCTCCCGGATGGCGGAGGTATATCGCAGTGCGCTGCTGGTGAAAAATGAAGCACCGTAGTGAGTTGAAGTCTTAAAAATCTCTTTGACTTCCCGGAGATTCGCTCCCAAAGGCTTATCGATAAAAACCGGTTTGCGGGTTTGAAATACTTGCGCTGCCTGCTGTGGATGCAGGTGGCCATCATTGGTTTCCAGCAATACGCAATCAACCTGGTCCAGCAATTCCTCCAGGGTAGAACAGAGGATTACCTGGAAGGCCTTCATTTTCTCTATATAACCTGGAATCCGGTTATTACTGCTGGCGATACTGCGGCTGCCATAAGGATAGGCGGCCGTCACGCGGTAACCTTTATAAGGAGAATCGGAGGAAGGATTGTTGAGTACTTTCGTAAACTCTACACTATGGGAGGTGTCCAGACCGATGATACCAATTCGTTTGCCCTGAAGGGATGCCGGGACATCCGGGACATCCGGGAGGGTCCGGGAAGCATGAAGGGAGAACTGGGAGGAGCCCTGGGTGCCCGGCAAAGCTGCGGCTGGAAAGGCTAAAGACGCCCGGCTACCTAAGGCAACCGATGAGCCCAGCATCACAGTATTCTTTAGAAAGGACCTCCTTTGCATAGTTTTTCAATTAGACCAATTTAGACCAGGGAGGTCAGGGAGGGATAGGCCCGGATCACCCGGTCAAGTGCATCAGCCTGACCATCGGAAAGTACTTCATTAGGATTGAGACACCACAAACCTTCGAGGAGACCATCCCGGCGCAGGGCCTCATGGATCCCTGCGATACTGCCTTTGAAATTATGTTCGGGATCAAATACCGCCTGGTTGAGATCGGTGACGTTACTATTCAAGGCAAGCAACTTCTCCAGGCTGCCGGTCTTGTCCCGGTGATAGGCCTGGATCTCCCGGAAATAGCGTACTGCAGGAGCTGTCCACACGGACCAATGTCCTAACAGGCCTCCCACAAAACGTTTTTCAACGATCGTATCCCCCACAGGGATGTAGTAGGGCGTGAGCAAATCGGCAACGATGTTATCGTCGTTGCCTGTATACAAGTCGATCTCATGGCGGCGGGGGGAATGGCAAACGGCTTTAACCACATCGAGCGTTTGGTAGCGGTTGAACGATGCTACTTTGATGGCCTCTACATTGGGTATCCCGCCAAAGGCAGCCCAGAAATCAAAATCCAGGAGCCTGCCGCCTACGGCTGGTTGAAGATAAAAACCAAATACGGGGATGACCTCCGCAATGGCTCGGGTCCGCTCCAGCAATTGCGCATTGGACCAATCATTCAGCCCCCCATTGCTTACCAGGCCCAGGTGATAGCCATACTTTACCGCCAGCTCCGCCTCTTTAACCGCCTGTGTGGTGGGGCCGCAAATACCGGCTACCTTGATAAAAGAATCCTGGTTTTTTCCTGCCTTATCAATGCTCTCGGCGGCAAGGGCCAATACCGGTTCCAGCAAGGCATGCCGGGGATCCCGGATCTCAAATTGGGTGGTATGTACAGCAATGGCAATGCCGTCGGCACCGGAACGGATATAATAGTTGGTCAGGCCTTTCTGCCAGGCCGTATCCAGTTTGAAATCCTGCGTGAGCGCAAGAGGGTGTGCAGGTATGAAGGCACCTGTACTTAATATCTTCTTGATCGATGAATTTAACGGCATAGTATTAAAAATTTCCTTTTCTTTCCTGAAAATGTGTAGGCTTGTTCAACGTTTTGCCACCTTCTGATAACCAGGCGGCATCCAGTTCTATGATCTCCTTCAAAGAGACGGACGGATATCCGAATAAGCGGAAGCTTTCTCCCGCATTACTCAACAGAGCAGTGGATTGCTCCTCCCCGGTAAACACGGGGTTCCTGCCCATCAATCTTCCGAACTCTTCTGCGATCCAACGGACGGAGGCCGTCTCGGGTCCGGCAACATTCAATAGTTTGGGTGGATTTGAACAATGCAATAAGGAGCGGATGGCAATCTCATTGGCATCCTGCTGCCAGATGACATTCACATGTCCCATGTTCAAATCCAGGGGAAGGCCTTCCTTTACCGCTTTTCCAATCTCCAGCAACACCCCATAGGAAACGTCGTTGGCATAATTCAAACGATACATCAGCATTTCCGTTCCGTAGGTGGCTGATCCATATTCAAATACCCGCTCGCGTCCCAGGCAGGACTGTGCATATTCTCCTATTGGTCCTGTTGGGTCCAATTCAGTGGCGCCGCCCCTGGACAAAGGAGTGAGCGGGTAAACATTTCCGGTGGAAAAAACAATGATCCGCGATTGCTGGAATTTTTCGGCCACCATACCGGGCAGATAACTATTCATCGCCCAGGTGAAATACTCTTTGCCGGTCGTTCCGAATTTTGTTCCGGCCAGGTAGATCACATTTTTTACGTCGGGGAGCTGAAAAAGCTCCTGTCTGTTCAGGAGATCTGCTGAAATGGTGATCACCCCTTTTTTTTCCAGATCCGTCTTTATCTCCGGCTGCGAAAATCGGCTTACACCATAAATCTTTTTTTGAAGCCCGGCCGCCTGTACGGCTTCGGCTGCTAAGACCGCCATGGATGGTCCCATCTTACCGGCCACGCCTAAAAAAAGGATATCCCCATCCAATCGTTTGATATCTTCTATGAGCCTTGCAGAAGGCTTCAGCATGGAAGCATATTTTGTCTGTAAATCCGTCATATCATTTACTTTAAAACGTTATTTAAAAAACAAGGTTTTTATGTTCATACCGGCCAGGACCAGTATCAACAGGAGACCGGTAATGGCGCTGATTCTACAAAAGGGGTTGTTCCTGCGTTCGCCCATGATCGTTGCATCATTGGAGATGAGGAGCAAGGCCAGTCCGATCACCGGAACGATCAGAATGGTGATGCCTTGTGCAAAAACGATCATTTGCAGCGGCATGGCTCCGAATATATAAGCCAGTGCTGCCCCAAGCGATATGATAACCGCGATGCAGATCTTTACCCTGAGCTGATCCATGCTGTATCCCCATTTAATAGCATCGGAAAAAACGGTGCCTCCCACGACTGCATTACCAACCAGTGCTGAAAAGGAGGAGGCGAACAATCCCAATAAAAAAAGCTGGGAAGCACGAAGACCAAATAAGGGCTCCAACGCCTTGCCCATATCCTTGGCGCTTTGCAGGGATATACCCCTGGGATGCAGGACGGCTGCCGCACACAACAATACAGCGGCACTCATCACCCCTAACACCAACATGCCCGTCAGGCTCCTGTCTTTCATGCCCAGCCTTGCCTCATCGCTTAACTGGACTGCACGCTGTTGTACCAGGTAAGATTGATAAAAGGCGGCCACCAAAGAAAAGCAGGAGGCTACAAAAGCAATCACCAGACCTTCCGAACCCGTAGGGATGGAAGGAACAAAACCTTGTCCGATCTCCTGAAAAGAGGGGTGCGATAATATACAGGTAACCAGGAAGGAGAACAACATCAGCAGGACAACGCCAATCATCACCTTGGACAATAAGGCATAAAAACGTTTGGCGAAAAGCAGGGCAATGGCGATCAGGCTGACAACAATTATCCAGGGTTTGGCGGAAGTATGGGTAAATTCTCCGATCGCAATTCCGGCACCTACCGCATTGCCAACCTGGAAGGAGGTACAGACGGCAAATACGCCTAATCCGATGATGCCGGCCACTGCGCTCCCCCATTTGTTGCGGATCGTCGTCAGCAGGGAAACCCTGGTGGCCATACCGATCCTGGCCGCAATATTGGTATAGATGGCCATAAAGAAGATGGCCACTACGATGATCCACAATAGAGCGCTTCCGTATTGTGCACCAAGTTTGGAGGCGATGGTCACCTTGCTCGGGCCGAAGACCACGGCTACTGTGATGATACCAGGAATTAAGGAATTCAGCCAACCTCTCCATTTCCCTTTCATAAGCAGTCCTTAGTTTATAAGTGAGTATAATTAAGCCTTAACCTTACAAACAAATCTAAGTATTTTGAATACAATTTTCAAAAGATTTTGTATACTTTTTATGAAAAAGCGCCATGGCTGATTTAACAGGACAACAAAAAAACCATCCGAATTGGATGGTTATCAATATCTGGCGGAAAATCGTCCTCGTTAAATATGTCTTCCGGAAAATCGTTCCGGTTTGGCCTGCTACATCTCCACGGGCAATAATTCCAGCATTAATTTTTCGCCCCGGTTCAGATGTTGTAAAAGTGTCTGGGAAGCGGCTTTCAGGTCATTACTCTTTAAATACTCAACGATCTTGCGATGTTCTGTATTTGTCTCCGCATAGTCGTCCACCTGGCTGGAACTGCTTAATTTAAAGTGAAACAGCGGGATATTACTATTGGTATAAATGCTGATCAACCGGCCATTCCTCGCCCCTTTGATCAGGGTCTCGTGAAATTTTACATCTGCTTCACAGGCACCGCTGTGGTATCCCCGCTCCACCATGGAAGAGAAATCCTCACAGATCTGTTCCAATTCCCTGATCACTTCCTGGTCCCGGTGTTTAAAAAGAAGGTTAAGTGCTCCGATCTCCAGCAACTCTCTCAGGTCCTTGATCTCTTTGATATCGTCCATGGTAAAGGAACGCACAAAACAACCTCCCTTTTCTCCAAACTCAACCAAACCTTCTCCGGAAAGCCGAATCAAGGCTTCCCGCACAGCTACCCGGCTGACTTCCAGCTTATTAGCCCAGGTATTCTCCGCCAATCGGGACCCTCCGGTCAACTGATTGGCCAGGATTTTTTTGCGTATTTCCCAATAAACAAAATTTGCAAGGGAGTTCTCTTTCATGAAACAGGTTCAATTTAAGTAAAACAAAAGTAAACAATTTTTGTACACATTTTATAGGATGTGCTGTAAAAACCGCAAAACTTATGTTTGGGGGATGAAAGAGAAACCCCGCTTGCTGAGTTCGCCGATTATTAGCTAACAAATGACTACACCCTTACAATGATCTTGCCCCTGGTAGTCCCGGTCTCTATCTGTAAATGAGCCTGGGGTAACTCATCGAAGGAATAGACATGTGACACGTGAGATTTCAAAGCCCCCTGTTCCAGCAGTACGGCCAGGCTCCGCATGTCATCTCCACTGCTGCCGACCATGTGTCGGTGCCCAACCACCCCCTTCTGGCGCAGTTGTTTCACAAACGCTTCATCAAAATGAAAAAGAAGACTTATGAGCAATCCCCCTGGTCTTACAGCCTTTAACGAACGGGCTAAATGCTTCGGATCGCTGACAGCATCCAATATAATATCAGCATCCTGGACGATACTCTCGAATGGCTGGGTCTTGTAGTCGATGAATTCATCGGCACCGAGGCTCAGCACAAAGTCCCTGTTTTTGGCCGAGGCCGTCCCGATCACATAAGCCCCAAAATGTTTGGCCAGTTGAACGGCATAATGACCGACACCGCCCGCAGCACTATGAATAAGCACCTTGTCTCCCTTCTTGATTTTCGCATAGGTCACCAGCGACTGCCAGGCGGTCAGCGCTGCCAATGTCGAAGCAGCAGCCTCTTCCTGAGAAATGACTAAAGGCTTTTTTGCAAGATGGGCTGCAGGCGCTGCCACATATTCTGCATAGGCCTTCCCGTGACCAACAAAGTTTACCATTCCGAAAACTTCATCCCCGATTTGAAAGGCGCTGACCAGTTTGCCCACTTCCGTTACGGTACCCGCAACATCCCATCCAAGGATCACGGGCTGCTCTCCCTCTTTTACCCCCAAAATGGATAAGATCCTTGCTGCATCTCCGCGAACATACGCATCGGCCGGATTTATGCTGATCGCCGCTACCTTTATCAACACTTCGTTGTCTTTTATGACTGGCGTCGGCAATTCTTCTTTTACCAGATTTTCTATCCCCCCCGGCTGTTTTAAAACAAATGCTTTCATGATTATTTATTTAGAAGGCAAATGTATTTTTAAAGTATCTTTATAACAATTATGCACTAATTTGTATCCTAGATACCAAAAGGATAGTATTGTTGATAATCAACATAATATTTTTATAAAAAATGGCTAAAAAAACTGAACCTGCTCCGACTTGCTCTATCGATTATGCTTTCCGGCATATCGGAGGGAAATACAAGGGGCGTATTATCGCTTATATTCATCTGTTCGGAAATGGGGTACTTCGTTACGGTCAGCTTCGCAAACAGATCCAGGGAATCACTCCGAAAATGTTAACGCAAACGCTCCGGGAACTGGAAGACGACCATCTTATCTTTCGAAAAGTTTATCACGAAGTACCTCCCAGGGTCGAGTATTCGCTCACAGCATCTGCGAAGGAACTGATCCCATTTATCCTTCATCTCAAACAATGGGCGGAAGCACAAATGGAAAAAGAGAAGATAGCTATCCTGTATGATACTGTCTGCTCCGTAGAAAATGAGTGAGCAAAGATGTTACCATTCGGCTACCTCATCGGCTACGGCAACAGCTTCGATCTCGATCAGGGCATCCGGGGAATAAAGCGAGGATACCTCCAATATGGTATCCGCCGGATAAGGAGCCTTAAAATACTTACCGCGTAAGACAACGATCTTATCGAAATTACGCATATCCTTGAGCAGGATCGTGACCTTTATGACGTTTCGAAAACTCGAGCCGCCAGCTTTTAATACCTTCTCCAGGTTTCCAAAAGCCTTGTCGGCCTGTTGATCAAAATCCCCAATGCCTACCAGGTGACCATTATCATCGATAGCCGTTTGGCCGGATATGAATAAGAGATCACCAGCGCGATAGCCTTGGGCAAGGCGAAAGGGCTTATAGGGGTCCGGGTTAATATGGATGGGAGCGATCTTCATTTTAGTGGCTTTTATTTGAGTTGTTTTTATTGTGGTTGTTTTTATTTTATGATTGGTATTATCCCCATTTGAGTTGCCGGCTTGTTTGTCAATTATTATTAATTATGGATACAAAAGTATTTCGCGCCCGCTGATCGACGTTAAACTATTTTAATAAATGGGGTTAAATTAGTTTTATGATCTCCATTTTGCTTTGTTTGAAAATGTGCATTTTCCCTTATTTTCATAGCAGAATTCGCCACCCTGGAAAGACAATTTACTATTTTCATTAATACGCGTATCAAACCATACTATTTAATGTGGCCGTTCAAAAAACAGTTTCATTGGCGTTGAGTAACATTCATTTTAATATTAATACTTTCAATAATTAACACGGTATGGGAACAGAAATAGAAAGAAAATATTTACTCAATTTTGAAAAGTGGCAAAAGGTTGAAAAGCCTTTGGGGCAAATTTATCGCCAAGGCTATATATTAACAGACCCAAAAAAAACAATCCGTGTAAGACTAACGAAAACAAGCGGATATTTAACGATAAAAGGGCTTTCAGTTGGTGCAACCAGGCCTGAATATGAATATGAAATACCAATTTCTGATGCCGCAGAATTGTTAGACAATTTTTCAACTTCTGAGCTTTCAAAAGTTAGATATCGAGTCTCATTTGAAAATAAAGTATGGGAAGTGGATGAGTTCCTTGGAGATAACACTGGGTTAATTATTGCAGAAATAGAACTGAAAAGCGAAGATGAACATTTTATATGTCCGGATTGGATCGATAAAGAGGTTACCGGAGACGAAAAATATTACAATTCGAATTTAACAATTACTCCATACAAAAATTGGGGTTCGTAACTCAAATGGTCTGGAGGTTTTTTAAAAATTGGATAATTTCAAGCGTTTACTCTCCAAAAAACAGAAGGATTATTAAATAAAATTCTGTTATCATGAATTTTAATCCGCCAAAAATGCAGGCTCCATTCTTTGCATCTCGCTTCGTGATAATCCAATTTTCTCCGCAACGGTTCGCCATTTACCGACAGAATCTGTTACCTGTTTGATGATGGCTTCCCTTTTTCCTTCCTGTAAACGAAATTGGCCGGCAACCTCCCTTGCCAGGTCCAGATCCAGGGCATTGCTCTGCTCAGAAATATTCAGGCTCAATCCGGTAGAAAAGGGAATGGGATTAAGATCGTAAGCTGGTGATAAAACCCATCCTTTGGATGTCAATATAAAGCCATGATTACGGAGATGATCGTCACTATTACTCACACATATATTAAAGACGATTCGTCGCCAAAGCTCTTCCAGATCATTATCAGGTCTTGCCCCATTTCGCATAAGGAGCTCTGCCAGGTGCAGATAGGAGACATTAGCACCAGCATCAGCGCCGTCTGTCTGTCCGAGTAATGTCATCGCCGACGCGAAATGAAGGCGTCCCCCATCTACTCTGTCAAATCGTTTTGTCAGATAAGTGTGAAAGCTTTGCGTGAATCGGCGTGCCACACCTTCGGCAACCTGCATTCCTCCTTTAATAGCCAGATTATTGACAACAGCCTCCCAAGCTCCGATATCCCAGTCATCTTTACGACTTGGAAACTTCGCTATCCAGAGCTCCCCTTCCGGGCTTATTACGCTTGCCTTGGGCCTTGCCCCACCAAGCGAAGAACCAGGAGCCATTAACAAATTCAACCATTGCGAAAATGCCGGATCTTCCATACCATCTGCATCTTCCAAATGCAAACTAGCTTCTTCCAAAGTTCGGAGTGAAGTCATTGGGGGGGCAGCCATAGCCGCGTTAGCATCCAGGAACAGACCTTCCGGATTCATTTTGAATCGAAGGGCGCCCATACGGTAAAGATCAAATACACCGAGCAGGTAATTACTTTCCATTAATTTCCCGGGTTTTCGACCCTCCTTTCGGGCTGCAAATGCCTCCCGACGCTCCATTAATACTCTTCCCCACCGGTCAGGTGCCGAATCGGTGAATAGTCCAAAGTTTGATTTTTCTGCCCGTATATATTGTGGCCCGGCAAATAATCCAAGGTCGGGATCTAACACCACCGCATTCCGATCTGCCAACCAAGCTTTATCATAAGTAAAGGAAAAGATTTCCTTTCCCCTGACCTGTTCTGTCTGGAGGATTCCCATTAGTTGGGATGCGCCTAAACCAGCCCAGTCTGCATATACCCATATTTGCTTTAAAGTAGAAGCTGTCTTGGCCATTAGTATCATTTTTTGAGCAGTCCTGCATCCTGCAATTTCCTCCCCAAGGGATCATTAGCCGCGACATCCAATAAGTCCTTTTCCAATCCAAGAATAAAAAGCACCTGCAGGTAGGCGCTCATGGATACCCCCGGATCTCCTTTTTCTATTAGCTGAAGAGTAGACCGGGCAATACCCGCTCTTTCTGCTACCTGTATTTCAGATAGCCTTCGACGTTTACGGGCTAGTTTTACGTTCTCACCCAATCCTTTCAGGATTTTGTCCGCTGTGGGTAATAATATCGTTTTCTTGCTACGCATATAATTTGACCGATATTTCAGTCAAATATATACATAAATGACCGAAATAACGGTCATTTGTTGTATTTTATTTTGAAACCCCTTTAATACCATCCCAGTTTACATTTCCTTATTTTTTTGCCGAATTTCTTAAATTGTAAGATGAAGCGACGCATATTTCTACAAAACACATTGACTGCCGGCGCGGGCCTGGTGTTATCTCCTTATATTAAGACGGCTGCAACGAAAAAGGTGATAGTTCTGGGCGCGGGCATCAGCGGGTTGTGCTGTGCCTACGAATTAATGAAAGCCGGGCATACCGTAACGGTACTCGAGGCTTCGGGCCGGTATGGAGGTCATGTATTCACCGGCCGCGATGGGCTATCCGATGGGCTTTACGCAGATTACGGCGCCGACCATATCACCCAACCAGGCTATGAGCATTTTTTTGAATATATCGAGGAGTTCAATTTGACAGCGATTCCCTACCCAAACGCGGAAGGCTCAGAGCATAGCTATGACAAAGATAAACTGAAGGTCATCGACGGGAAGATCTATAGCGCGGATAAATTGAAAGAGCCTGCCGTGCTGAAAGGCCTTGGGTTCAACGACCGGGAAGTTGAGTTCCTGTCGCAGCATCCTATGTATGAGCTGCCCGATTTCTTCGTAAAAAAATACCTCGATAAGTTTACCGATCCCTGGCAGCCCTTTGGAGTTGGTTATGATGACTATGACAAAATTGCCATCGCCGAGGTCTATAAAAAAGAGGGCGCTTCGCCAATCGCCCTGCGATTCCTGGGTGGAAAATATACAAATGCCCTTTATTTTCTCTGGCGGCTTTCCATCATGTATTCGCGTGGCATCCCGCCATCCGAAGGCGAGACCTTTCACCTCAAAGACGGTAACGAACAGCTGCCCATAGCGTTTGCCAAACGACTGGGTAATCGGGTCAAACTCAACCATCCCGTAACGGCGATCCGGCACAGCGCCACCGGCGTGACGGTCAGCTGCCGCCCTTTTGGCAGGAAGCAGGAGCTAGCACTTTCGGCCGATATGCTGGTCAACTGTATCAGTTTGCCCGTTTTTCAGTCTATTCCCATTACACCAGCACTTTCCCCGGCTAAACAATATGTCGTCAATCATCTTAAATACTCTTCCCACCCCTTTTACGTATTTGAAGCCGCATCGAAATTCTGGCTCGAGGACGGTATTCCCAGTATCAATATGGAATTCGAACATCCGCTGATCAGTTCTATTTGGGTAGCATCCGAGCAATCAGCGAAGGATGCGAGCGAGGGCAGCAACAGTGTTGCTGGCCGAAGCTCTAATCAGGTCGACACCCAACGCATCCTTCTGAAAGCCTTTGGACCCAGCGGATTCCCGCCGCAGCAGATACTGGCCGCATTCCGCGAGGTATATCCCGGTAAAAAGGATACCATCGAACAGGCCTTGACCCTGGATTGGTCAAAAGATAAATATGCCCCCGTCTGTGAAATGGAACCGTTTGCCATCGGCGAAATGCATAAATTCTGGCCCCAGGTACTCCAGCCTGATGGACGCATATATTTTGCCGGTACTTATGCAGACAATATGAGCCGCGGCATGGAGTCCTGTCTTCGCAGCGCCCGGCGTATTGCCGGAGAGATCGATAAATTGTAAGCAGACTCAGGCATCTGGTATCTCTGGCTCTACCAGCTTAGCCAACTTTTCCAGCGATTCCTGCCAGCCTAAATAGCACATTTCAACGGGTATAACAGAAGGAATTCCTTCCTGTGTGATTTTTATATCCGTACCTACTAAAGTTTTCTTAAGCCAAACAGTAGTGGTCATCTCACCCGGAAGATTTGGGTCATCAAATTTATCGGTGTACTTCAGCAACTCATTGGGTTTGATCTCCAGGTATTTTCCGCCGAATGAATGGCTGTTACCGGTGGTAAAATTCTGAAACGACATTTTATGGGAGCCTCCGGGCTTTACGGTCATTTCATGGACGGTACAAAGGAACCCATATGGGGGTATCCAGGAAGCAATTGCCAGGGCTTCAGTGAATGCGCGGAATACCTTTTCCGGAGACGCTTTAAGAACCCTGTGTAATGAAACAGTGTTGTCTGACATAAAATCTTTTTTTTTCGTTACCTACTCGTCTGGCTTTTCGGTTTCGCCCGTTTTTATAGTGGCCTCTGCTCCACTTGCGTTGTTAATTGTTTACCTGTTAACTACAGCAATACAAAGATGGTAGGAAAATTTGATTTTGACAGCGGCAAAATGTGACTCTCTAACGGGGTATTTGCGACCAAACCCGCGAAAGTTTCTTCTTTAACGGAAGTTTATCAACAATTAGTTGACAAAATCAACTAATTGTTTTATTTTGGTGGGATGGTACAAAATCCAGTCAATGCCATCAGGAGCTTTAACCGATTCTATACCAACATAATCGGACTACTTGACCGGCATCTGTTGGATAGTCCGTTCAGTCTTTCGGAAGCCCGTGTACTCTATGAGCTGTATCATCAGGAAGGGCTCCTGGCAGGCGATATCGTTTCGAATTTAAAGATGGACAAAAGTTATCTCAGCCGGATGCTGGATCAATTCACCCGGAAACAATTGATCACCAGGAGCCGGTCAGCTACTGATGCACGTGCAGTCCATATTTTCCTCACCGCAAAGGGAAAAAAAGAAGCGGAAGCGCTTGGCCGGGCATCAACTAAACAGATAGCAGATATCCTGGGAGGCATTTCGGAAATACAAACGAAGCAATTGGTTCATTATATGCAGGAAATACAGAAGATACTGAGCGCATCTACGGTCGGCCATTAACAAGGCAGGGCAAATTTGATGCTATCAGCCATAAAATAAAAAAGATGAACGCTACAATCGATCCTCAGAACATAACGATCCGGACAGAGCTCCGTCCTGGTGACCTCGGTTATCTGATTTACCTTCACGGTCATTTGTACGGCAACGAATATCAATTTGGAATAATTTTCGAAACCTACGTCGCACAAGGTATTCATGAGTTTTACCAGCAGTATGATTCGCAGAAGGACAGGGTATGGATCTGCGAGGATGGTAAAAGGATCGTCGGCTTTCTGCTCCTGATGCACCGGGGGGAAAATACAGCCCAACTGCGGTATTTTATCCTTGAACCCGAATACCGGGGCATTGGGCTTGGCAAGCGGTTGATGGCATTATATATGGATCATTTACGTAATGAAGGATACCAGCATGCTTACTTATGGACTACGAATGAGCAGGTGACGGCAGCAGCACTTTATATAAGACATGGCTTCCGGCTGACAGAGGAGAAGCATTCTGACGCATTCGGCAAGCCCTTATATGAACAACGATATGACCTGGTTCAAAGAATCATTTAAGATAAATCAGTTCTTAACCGCCTATCTACTTTTTTAGAGACACAAACAACTCGGCCGTAGGCTTCCAGGAGTTTTCATTACCCACCCTTATGATGTCAAATCCCAATTTTATTGCTTCGTCACCTGAAAGCCATACACCGTCGGATCGCTGGGCGCATGATTGGTGCCCTGCATGGTGGAGGCGCTTGTGATGACGGTAAACCAGTTATAACCGGGGAGAGGCGCAAAATGTATAGCCCTTCCCGTACGTAAGTAGGGTAGATCAGTATATGTCGGCAGGCCCGACGGTGGACCGAATATCAGGTCCACCACTGATCCGGGCTTGAATTTTAAAGAAACATTCGTCGCCCCCCACACGGTACCATCCAATGCAGGGATCGGGTCCGTATTAAATACGGCACTTTTCAAGCTCCTGCCGCTCATATCCGTACTGTGTATATTCGTCAGACTATTCCCTGAAATATCCCCCGTAAAGGACGGAGAGCCATCAAGGCTTATGGCGACCTTGTTGGCAGTCACCTTCCAGCTGCCGGTATGGTCAGCCAATAATTCACGCCAGACCAGCTGGCCGCCTTCGATAAACTCGATGTTCACCGGCTCGGGCCCCTTGCCGGCATAGTTAAATGCGCCCGTCCAGCTGGTGTTTTTAAACAATGTTTCGTTGTTGGTATTGTCCTTATTATCCTTTTTGCATGCGCTGAAAGAAAAGGCCGCAAGTAGCAGGGTGATTGACGTATACATCAATTGCTGTTTCATGAACTTCCGATTTTTTTTATACCGCAAACCTAAGTTCATATACAACCACGAACTATCCCCCATATAGGTGAATTTGCCAGGGTTTGCAAAAGCTGCAAAATTGTCTATCTTGGTCACCACTATCAATACTGATTTGAATGATGAAATCTTTAGCCCCGCTGTTGACGTTGATCTTAGTTTCGTTCATCGGCCGCTCACAACCCACCCCAAACTACTTCGAAGGAACCCTCGTTTATAAAGTCTCGGTACAGCCTAAACGCGAGAATCTAAAGGAGAAGGATGTTCGTAAAATGATAATGAAAGGAGACCTGTATACCGTAACCACCAGGGACGGCAACTCCCTGGAAACCACAGGATTTATGGATGCCTATACCATTCAAAAGGATAAAAAGATCTATTTTAAATTCCGGAAGCTGGACACCTTATATTATATGGATTTCTCCGCTGACACCAGCCAGGTGATCAGCCATAGCAAGACGGACTCCAGCTTCAGTATCAGCGGTTACCCCTGTAAGGTGTTGACCATCCAGACCGGCTCCGGCTCCAGACGATATTATTACACTTCTTCCCTGCGGTCAAATCCTGATCTTTCCAAGGATATGACTATCGACCATTGGAACCTGTACAACCAGGAGACAAATGGAGGTATTTTCCTTTGGTCCCGCTTAGAGTATGGCTATACTTTCGAGACCGACAGTTGCATCAAGGTAGAGCAAAAAAAAGTGGATGACCACCTCTTTGATCTTCCCATCCTTCCGGTTAAAAAATTTGTGGCGTCCGAATTACTCTTTCAGGCGCATTTTCCCGGTAAACCCTCCGCATGGCTGACCTATCTTCAGAATAATCTCGATTCGAAGTTTGCCTTCAAATACGTCAAAATCGCCAGGAACCAACAAGAGGCCTCGCAGAAGGTGATCGTGGAGTTCGCCGTTGCGGAGGATGGCTCCATCTCCAACCTCCACATAACCAATAAAGGCGAATTTAATGCCCACCTGGAGGAAGAGGCCATGCGGGTAATCCGGGATTCTCCCCGGTGGGTACCCGCCAACTTCTTCGGGGAGAAGCTCACAGCTATCATGCAGCAGCCGGTCATTTTTATAGTACGACGCGAATAAAGGCCTAATGTACGATCAGCAACGGCTTCCCCGACACCGTTTTACCATCGCTCAATTCCAACACGTAATTGCTTGCTTTCAGGTTGTTCACGGGAATGGTGAAGTTATTCCCCGTCTTCCTGGCCGTATAATGTACTAAGCCGGAGCCGTCGATTACCCTGATCGTATAGGTGGCCGACTCAGGATTAATATTGAGTATATTTATGTTTTATAGGAAAAATCATGACCGATCCTCTCAAAAAGAATATCGCAACACATGTTTCTCTTTCTGAAAATGAAACAGAAGCATTTTGCAATTTATTCGAACACCAAACAATTAAGAAAAAAAGCTTTTTGTTGCGGGAAGGAGAAGTTTGCAAATTTGAAGGTTTTGTTACCAAAGGTCTTTTTCGAGTCTATCATATTGATCAAAATGGGTTTGAGCAAATACTCTATTTTGCTATTGAAGATTGGTGGATTACTGATATTGATAGTTTTACCAGCGAAACTCCATCGCAACTTTTTATTGAAGCACTTGAAGATAGTGAGGTTCTTTTGATTTCAAAAAAAGATAAAGAGTTTGCTTATTCAAATTTGCCTAAAATAGAGAAGTTATTTAGGGTTATGACCCAAAAAACACATGTTGCTCTGCAAAGAAGGATGATAGATAATTTGGGTAGAACTGCCGACCGACGGTATCTTGACTTTATCGAAAAATATCCTCAACTCCAACAACGGCTTTCTAATCTCCAAATAGCTGCTTACTTAGGCATCAGTCACGAATTTTTGAGCAAAATAAGGAATAAAATAGCCACCAGGAGATAAGGTAAATTTCATTTATTGAACTTGTTCAATGTTTTTAGGAGTTGGATGATGGTATCTTTATATCACCAATTTAATACCAGACAAAAATGAAGCAAATTATCCCACCCGTATTATTAACAATTTTAATTTTACTCAAAATGGATGTACAAGCACAAAGTTTCAAAACCATTGAAACAAACCATTTTAAACTTCAAGTTTACAATGCACCGGAGAATAGTTTTGGAGTAGCATCGGTAATCGTTTCGGGCAAAAGTGATGCTGTCTTAATTGATGCTCAATTCACTTTGGCAGATGCTGAAAAAGTGGCACAAGAAATCAAAACAAGTGGCAAAAAACTAACCACAATTTATGTTTCCCACGGCGACCCTGATTTTTATTTTGGGATTGAAGTTTTTAAAAAATATTTCCCTGAAGTTACGGCTTTTGCTTCTCCTGCAACAGTAGAACACATAAAAGAAACTGCACAAAAGAAATTAGAAGTATGGGGAGAAAGATTGGGGAAAAACATTACGTCAAATATTATTTTACCACAAGTTCTAAAAGGCAGCAGCATTGATTTAGAAGGGCAGAAATTAGAAATAATTGGCTTAGGTGAATTCCCTAACCAAACATTTGTATGGATACCATCAATAAAAGCAGTGGTTGGCGGCATCAATGTTTTTGGAACTACTTTCAATCCTTGGATGGCGGATGCACAAACTGCGGAAGCCCGTAAACAATGGATAAATGTTTTGGACAAAATCGAATCATTACACCCAACAATTGTAATTCCTGCACACGCTAACAATAATAGTTCATTCGATATTAGTGCAGTAAAGCATACCAAAAGTTATATCCAGTTCTATGAAGAAGCATTAAAAACCAACAAAACTTCGGAAGCGTTAATTGAAGCGTTAAAAGCAAAATACCCGACACTAACCTTTGAAACAGCTTTACAAATTGGCGCCAAAGTAAACACAGGGGAAATGAAATGGTAAAAAAAAATAATCTTTAACTTGACAACGTTCCTTGTATTGTCAGGTTGCTCTTTAAATAAAAATGAAATGACAAATCTTGAAATAATAAAAAGCACCTACGAAGGAAAAACTTCGGAAGAAAACGGTAAAAATTTGGCCAAATATATATCCGAAAATATCTCTTGGACAGAAGCCAAAGGCTTCCCTTATGCCGGAACTTATATCGGTTTGGAAAACATTAGCAAGAACGTTTTTAGCCGATTGGGAAGTGAATGGATAGATTATAAATTTACACCTGAAGATTATGTTGCTGCCGATGACAAAGTAGTTGCCTATGGCACATATACAGGCACGTACAAACTGACAGGCAAGGCCTTTACAGCTAGGGTGGCCCATGTTTGGAAATTGAAGGACAGGAAAATAATCAGCTTTGAGCAGTTTGTTGATAGCAAGATGGTGAACGAGGCAATGAACTAATATTACATCCTCAATTTATTCAACGATTTCCGCAACACATCATTGCTTCTTATTTGGGCATTACCAAAGAGACACTAAGCAGAATAAGAAAACAAGCCCATAAATAATTCATAGTAAGAGAAAGTTAAAACATCTGTACCATTCTACTTAATTCAATCACATTGGAAACTCCCAGCTTTTGCATGAGCTTTGCCTTATGTGTGCTTATTGTGGAGATATGTAAGGACAGGAGGCCAGCAATTTCTGAAACATTTTTTCCATCAACTAAATAGTTCATGATTTCCAGTTCCCTGATGGACAAGGTCTCGAATGGGTTTTCCGTCTTTCCTTCAAGGACCTCTTGGGTCAGGACATCCTGCATCCTGGAACTCAGGTATCTTTTGTTGTTCAGAATACTTACAATGGCTCTACGGATTTCGAATGGATCAGCTTCTTTATTGATAAACCCTTTCACGCCCAGCTGCAGGTATTTTTTTGCATATACATCTTCACTGCTCATAGTCAGGATCAGGATTTTCTGATCCGGTTTCAGGATAAATATATTTTTCAACAAACCGAAGGAATCAGTCGAGGGCATGGATATATCCAGGATCGCCAGATCATATTCGTTGGCTTGTATTTTCTTCCAGACACAGTCTCCATCCCGGCATTCATCTATTTCCACCTCCATGAATTCTTCCTTTATAAGAAAAATCAGTCCGGTTCTTACAATTAAGTGGTCATCGGCAATTAAAATTCTTTTCATGAAGCTTAAGGGCATATTGATCAAAAGATAAGTATAACTGTTTAATTAACAGTTATAATATAAATATAGCTGATTTGAATAATTTTGAATGTAGTCAAAAGAACAATTTTTTGCCCTTTTCCCGCCCGGTCTAAATATAAACCCTTATAGACCGTACAACTATTACTAGACGCAGTTATTGAAAAGCAGGGTTATCCGGTTGCCTGTGCCGCCCGGGGTATCTATATTCAGTTCTCCCTGTATCCTGGCTAATAATTCTAAAATAATCTTGTAACCAAAGCCACCATTGTCAATCTCCGACTGATAAGTATAGTTAAGGATCTGAGTGATCAGGTCTTTTTCCATGCTCCTGCCCGTATCGGTTATGGTGATGCGGACAGTTGCAGCATCCTGTGCTGCTTCGATCTTTATTTCACCGTTCAACGTGTATTTATTGGCATTATCCGCCAAATTGCGGATGATCAGCTTTAAGATATGAGTATCGGAAACCAGCGTAATAGCCGGAGGTATCAGGTTAAACACAATATTGTTACGGATATCAGCGCCCGGCTCATACAAGGAGACGATTTCCCCGACAATCTCCCGCAGGACTATTCTTTCCTGCCTTACGACAAACCCCTCTTTCTGCGCATTTGTCCAGACCAGGAAATCCTGCGTAAATTCGTACAGGTCATGTGTAGCATTCCTGAACTTTAGCAGCATTTCAGCCAGTTCCGTCCTGGAAACTTTTTCATAGTTCTCAGCAATATGAATGGCCAGGATGTTCAGAAAGCGAAGAGGCGAACGCAGATCATGCAGGATAATAGCAATCATTTTTTCTTTTACATCGTTGCTTTCGGAGAGAGCCTGCGTCCTTTCTGCGACTTTTTGTTCGAGTTGCTCTGCTCTTTTTACCTGGCGGGCATACCGCAACCAAAAAATAAGGAAGAACATACCGATGGCCACCACGGCGGTAAGGAGCCGGAACCAGATCGTCTCATACCAGTAAGGGAGAATGGTCCATCGGACCTTCTTATAACTATACCGGCCATAACTCTCCTGCTTCCGTACCGTTAACGTGTAGTGGCCACTGTGCAACCCCGTCAGCACCAACTTTTCATCATCATTTACCGGTTGCCATTTGCTGTCCAGTTCCGGTATGGAATATTCCAGGTGCAGGTTGGCCGGGTTGCCAAAATAGGGAGAAGCAATGGCAAAGACCAGCGGGCCGGAGTCCTGATCCTGCTCGAAGCGATCACTGGCCGACACCTTCTTATCGTCCATGATAATGCGGTCTATAAATATGGGGTGATTGGCTGGCACAATAGGTATGCTGTCCGGATCGAATTGTATCAACCCATCCAAAGAGGGCAGGGAAAAATGACCGTCCCGGGTGACAATACCGCAGGCAGTGCATCCCCCATTGAATTCATTAATGGAAAATCCTGAGGACTTGTCGAAATAATAATAAAAGACATTCTCCTTATTGCCGGATGCATAACTATCCAGTTCCTTTTTCGCCACCCTGAACAGTCCCTTGTTCGTGGGCAGCCAGAAATAACCGTGTTTGTCTTTCTTAAAACAATGGACGGTCGATAGGTTGTTCATACGATCCATCGGCATTTTTAAAAAGCGCCCCTTTTCGTACTTATAAAAACCCTGCCCGTACGTACCGATCCAAATGCTTCCATCCGGGTCTTTATAGATCACCCTTACGGAAGTTTTTTCCAGTCCCGGCTGACGTCTGAGTGTTCCGAGGACCAGGTCGTACGAAAATAATCCTGATGCAGTCCCGATCCATAGCTCACCCGGGCTCATCTCACGGATGACCAGTATATCAGCATCCTGCAGCAATGCGGGATGATCCAGTAAAGTGGTTACGTCTTTTCCCCGAAGCCTGAATAAGGCATGCTGACTGCTGTACAGGATATCTTTATTGGTGGCCTCGATGATCGAGGAGAGCCAGCCGCCCAGGTATGCAACGGTGACGGGCGCATGCAGCCCGGTGTCGGTCCTTCTTAAGGAAGAATAGGAAGAATACCAGATATAACCGTCAGATGACTGGAGAAAGGAATACGGGTCATAGACTCCCGGCGACGGCTTATTTACCGGGCTATGGCGGTTCAGGATGCCGGAGGAGGTCAATATCCTGCCATCCGGTAACTCTACCTGCGCATAAAGGCTATTGATCGCATAGTTGTCGCTGGTGAAAGCCAAACGCTCGAATTGGTGCTTTTTGAGAATATACAATCCACTGGTCGCTGTACCAATATATAATATCCCATACCCATCGTCATAAATCAGGCTGCTGATGTCCCTGATGGATGTATTGCCAGCCAATGTCTCGAAATCCAACAGTCCGTTCCGTAAATGTAACAGCAGGATATTCCCTTTGTAGACGAGGAAGCTGTGCCTCGTGTCCCTTATCGCTTCAAACGTGGCTTGTATCGGATAGGGGCCCGCCACCCTGGCCTGTCCGAGGATTTGCTGCAGGGGGATGCTGATGCTGATGTTTTTTTGCAGCCGGCCTTCCTTATAGGCATAGAGGCGGTTCAGCCTGTCTACGGAAAAAAAAAGATCTCCCACCATGAATTGAAGCTTTGGCGCAGAACCGGAAATTTCAGGAAGAAGACGGATGCCTGCTGTGTTCTCGTCAAGATAATAGCAGGTGGAATCCTTTCTTATATATGCTTGTTTTTCACTTACAGTAAATAGGTCTCCTTTGTGGCCCAGATCATCGAGCAGACGCCCGTAATCAGCAGGGCCGGCCCCACCTCCCCACTTTTTATAGATATTGGTAAAAGAAAATATCCGGTTGTTCAATCGGTTGGATTGGTAAGGATTGGCGGAAAGGAGGCTGTCTTCCTCCAACTGGTAATCGGCAGTCACCGTCAGGATACGGTGACTGCCGAACAGCGGCTCGATGAGTATCTTCCCCGATCCTTCCGCTAAACCGATCAGGAAACACCTGTTGGACAGCAAGGTGGGGGAATTTCCCATATTGTATTCCCGGAAGTTCCTGCCGTCAAAACGGACTATGCCCATTTCCGTAGTCATCCAGAGAAAGCCGTTCCTGTCAAAGGCCATATCATTGATACTGTTTTGAGGAAGGCCTTTATCGCTATTATAATTGATGACGCTATAATCGGGCAGCCTCGTTTGTTCTTTCGAGACCAGGAATTGAAAAAGGCAAAAGAAAAGCAGTACACGTGATTTTAAGCAGCCCGGCATGCAAAAATACTTTTATTAGCAATAATATGAGCTTTAAGGCATTTAATGACGGATAACCATTTTTACCTTTTCATAATTTTCGCCATCATACAACTGCACCACATAAATCCCATTGGGCAGCTCCTGCAAATGATCCAGTTGCAAGGAGTTCATCCCGGTTCCGGCCATGTATTGTTTGTGCCAGACGGAATTGCCGCTCATATTGATCAGTCGGATGGATACATCGGCGATACGATCACTTATAAAACTAAGAGTGGCCGATTCCGCGACAGGATTAGGCCTTACCATTAATGCCGCGTACATGAGCAGCTTTACCAGGACGACACGGCTGAATACAGAATGCCCGTCTAAACTGACCTGCCTGATCCGGTAATAGACAAGAGGATGAATGCTACCGGTTCCGGGATCTGAATAGCTATAGTCATTAATGCTGCCGGAAGCCCGTTTATACGCTACCACGCCGGCAGTGGCAAAATTGTTACCGTCGAAACTTCTTTCTATGACATAATTCTGAATAGCCTCTTCGTTCGACACCTGCCAGCTAAGGGTACAATCTCCATTCTGATATAGGGCTGAAGCCGACAGGAACGCCGTTGCCAGTACGGCACAATTGATCGGGAATACCGGGGTCTGGCTCTGTGTAATAGCCAGATTTTGGGTGCCGGAGGCGCCTGCCGCAGCGTAGTACGTGATTCCCCCAAAGTTGGCATTGGCCGTAGTGCCCGCATCTCCCCCATTGACGGAAGAGGCCGCTAAGGCGCCATTGCTATAGATGAAGCCACCGCCACCGCCTCCGCCGGGGCCATGCTGCGCGCCACCTCCTGTATTGGACGAACCATCTGAACCATCAGCATACACGGTGACTCCCGAAAGACCGCTTCCTGTAAGGACCACCACGCTCCCGCCGCCACCACCTCCACCTGAGCCATCATTGGCCAGCTGGGTATTCGTATAAAGGCCGCTCGCATTAATAGTACCTGTACCGGTGATATTTCCTGCTGTGACCATGACGATCCCGCCGCCGGGCATACCGCTGCTGGATATGCCACTGCCGGGTGTGCCTCCGACAGGAGGACCATAAATACCGGTGCCGCCATCCGTGCTGCCCGCGCCGCCACCACCTCCCATGACTAACCGGGAAGGGCCGGCTTGCGCAAATATAGCGCCTGGTAGCCCGCCTGTAGCACGGGTATTTGTACTCCAACCATGACCGCCGATTCCACCGGCGCCACCATTACCTCCGCCTCCGCCTCCTGCGTTGTTGCTATTGCCGGTAGGAGTTCCGTCCGTCGCTCCCCCACCCGCATTAGCCGGGGCGCCCATGTTCATACTACCGCCCGGATAGCCTTCCACGATATTATCGAGGGCGGAACTTGCCCAATTATTATTAATATACCGGGGAGTGCCCGCGATGCCCTCTCCTTTGGATCCGTTGGCTTTTGCCGTAGTCAGGGCCATATAATCTGTATATACACCCGACCCTCCGCCGTTTTTGAACTGCTTGCCCCCGCCTCCCCGGAATCCTGCTCCCGACGCATCGATCGTCTTTCCATTCATATTAAGCGTTTGGGTGGCATGCAACACGACGACGCCTCCTGTTGCTCCATTCCACGCAGGTGGTGTTATCGTCGCCCCCAAGGTTAAATTGTAATATACGGGCACCCGGATGACCTGGAAGGTATATTGACCATTCGCACCATAAGCGGAACTTTGATAACTATTGACGAGGGCGGATTGAAGCGTAAGCGTTCTTACTCCCCCCGTCAGCGCCACTGCACTCGCAGCCACAACGTATTCCATTTTGCCTGCTAATAAATTGGCGTTGCTCAGATAACCACTCCCGGTAGATCCGTTACCATAAGCAAACGTGTTACTGGAGGTAATCTGCGCGCCCTGCATCTGGATAACTAATAAGATATCCAATGCGGCGATCGGAGCGGAGCCGACTGCATTACCTAAGGTAATGGATGTAGTGCCTGCGTTTGCACCTGCTGTACCGGGGTAGTAGGTATTGGCATAGGAATTGATAGTAGTAGTCGAAGAGCTCGGACAACTTTGTCCTTCCGCGGCCAAATGGGCCAGGACTGTTATCGTTATCAGGATGCAGGCAGGTACACAGACGTTGCCGCATTTTAACAAAGAAGGCTTTTTCATTGTACGGTTCGGATTTTAGGGGTAATGAATACTATATTCCAAGGGTATTTATAGTAAAGATAACCGCCTCTTCGGGCAATGGAAAGACTTAAGGGTAAGACCCTATGCGTTACTCCAACTATTACGAGGGTTGAATTTTACAGCCCCTCTTTTCATCTGCGGCTGTCTCCCATTGCATGACCTTCCCGTTCAATTCAAATAATATTCCGACATAAGAATGATCATAACCAACGGATGTTTTTTCTTGATTCCTATAACGAGCCCCCTGGTTGGAATTTATATTGGATTGGTCGATATGATTGCGACCCTTTCTTACTATACCCTAATTTGATGGATCATCAATCAATTTATGAAAATGAAAACAACTCTTTTACAGACTTCCCTGGGGAGCAGATGGCGCTTTGTTATCAGTATGCTCCTCGCTATCTTTTTAGGTGCGGCATCGCTGATAGGAAGCGGATTGATTCCCAGCCCGCATTTCTTTAGACTTTATTTCCCTTTTGAAAGCTGTATACTGCTCTTGTTGTCGACATGGCTGATGTACAGGCTGGATGGAGAGTCTCTGAGAACCATCGGACTGAATATCACTTTCCGGCATATGGTATTTTTGGCCGGCGGCCTGCTGTGCGGCGTCCTGGCATGGTACACATTCAGAGGGTTGATCGGCCTTCTACAGAGTGGCCAATGGGCTCATTTCAGTACTGATGCGTTCAGCAAAGGATCTTTAAAAAACCTATACTTTATACTGCCTACGGTTGTCGTGCAGGAGTTGATGTTCAGGGGTTATTTGTTTACCCGGACGATAAAACAGACCAATGTTGTTGCCGCCAATATCATTTTTGCCATTCTCTTTATGCTGGTGCATGTACTGGACCGGGACGTCTTAAAAAATCCGGGGCAAATGATCTTCCTGATCGCGGCGATCCCTGTGGGGCACCTGCTGTTTGCAACTGCCCTTCTGAAATCCCGCACCTTATATCTTTCGATAGGTTT
The DNA here is from genome assembly GCF_054461575.1 of Flavitalea flava. Classification (NCBI taxonomy): domain Bacteria; kingdom Pseudomonadati; phylum Bacteroidota; class Chitinophagia; order Chitinophagales; family Chitinophagaceae; genus Flavitalea; species Flavitalea flava. The sequence goes on along the minus strand of NZ_JBTLQH010000011.1, from coordinate 37,753 downwards.
GCATTGGGGGAACAACTGGGCTACTCAATATGTATCGTTTACGGATTCCGGTAAGGCCGATGCCGATCCTCATTGGGGAGGCTTTGTGATCTATTTGTCGTTGTTTTGTTTATTTTACCTGCTTTTAACCTGGCTGATGTACCGGATTAAATGGTGGGGGCCGGTATTCAAATACTGAATATCATGGAAGACTGCTTTTGAATGCGGGTTTTATGGTACCCTTGAAGAGAGCGCGGATAACTATTCAACCGGCCTTTCCTTTACTGATTTAATGAATTTGCCTTTTACATCAAAAATCAGGTCGAATTCATTTACTTCTGCTTCATAAATTCGATTGCCGTTCAGATCGGTGGAAGTAACAGCATCTGTTATTTTTTTCCCGGGATAGTGCATAACAATGTAGTCTTTAGCTTCCTTGGGTAACCCGGATGGATGAATTCTTGTTTCTGTTTTAAGAGCTTTCCCATCCGGCGTAATATAGATTATCATTTCCTTTTTCTGTTGATCGAATTCCGCAACGTAATTGCCTTCTTCTTTTGTCCAATACTCCGCTTTTGTGTTAGGATAAAGCGCTTTAAATTTTGATTTTACTGTTTCCGGAATAGATGATTCTTTAAGCTTTTCCTGCGCGTTTACACTAACCGCGGCAACATGAATAAAAGCAATAATCAAAAATAAGTTTCTCATATTATAATATTGAAATATTTAAAAAGGTTTTCTTTCTTTACCTGCATGGTCATACACCCTATTGTTGGTTGGCGTAATTATAATTGGTATCGCTTGGCTTATGTTTTACGACTCTCCCCGTTTTCCTATCCCTGGCACGACCAATTAAATAACCGGCACCGGCGCCTAAGGCAGCTCCAATACCTCCCCCTACCCATCGATTATTCTTATCTAAAAGCGCACCTGCTGCAGCTCCTGCGGCCCCACCAATAGTAGCGTCTTTAGCGGCAGCGCTCCATCCCTTTTTTGGTGGATTCTCCTGCTGAGACACATTAGTTGCAGGCTGATTCGCGATAGGGGAATTACTTGCATTATTAGCCGGTTCATTGCTTGGGGTATTCTGATTATCCTGTTTACCTCTACTTGCAACGTGCGAAGTTGAGTGTTTTGAAAGGACAATGACTGTATCTTTTATCACAACAGTATCCTTTTTGCCAGCCACGCTATTGGCGGGATTGGAGTTGCAACCTAAAAAAATGGTCGATAGTGTCAAAACATACAATACTAATTTCATTATATTTTTTTTAAGTATTAAATGGAGGCAATTCAAAGATTATGCCGCCTCATGATTTGGAAGTTCAAAAAAATGCACAACAAGCTGGATGAAAAGTAATTATATATAAACTAAATTTGTGCCAAAATTACATAGAGGGTATTCCTTGCTGTCCACTGATAGACGCACAAAAGTTGTTCTGGTACATGCGACCCAAAATGGGGCCAAACTTCCCCAAAATGGCCCAATGTCTATTAGTATGGTTCATAGTAGACGTTATTTAAGCTATCCAGCACTACAGGGGTAAAGCCGATGTTTGTAAACACTGGGTATTGTTTCCATAAATAGCCGTTGCGCTGATCAATGATATCTAGCGTCGAAAAGGACCAGGAGCTGTCGGGATTGTGGCTTTCGGTATAATACAGGTATCCTGGTGTTGGAACAAAACCACCGAAGAAAGATCGTTTTGTGTAGTGTGTCCAGCTGGTAGATCGGTCGCTGCTTTTGAATGCGGGTTATCGGGGATCAGTCATATTGTTGCTAAAGGTATCATTTTGATTTTATACTACAACCTTTACTTAACACCTGTTTCGCCATCGGGCGTGCGCCTCCATTTGAAATAAGCATCCAACACCTTTAACGAAGCAGCGCTTGGAACAGGACCAGTATGCGCAGTTTGGGAAAAGTACATCACCACGGGGTGAGCAGCGCTGAACGCAGGCCATGCAGGTGCTGCAGGACCATTGGGATCACTATACTTTGCAAAGTTTGTCCAATACGTGCCCATCGCATCCGAAATATCCAGGTCCGTTCTGCTTGTTTGTAGATTTGAGGTATCAAGCCTGCCGAATACATAAGCGACTTCCTGCCCATGAGGTGATCCATAGCCCGCATGAGTCGAGCCCACAGGATATTCAGGGTGCTGATCAAAATAATAATAAAAAACCTTCGATTTGCCTTTACTTGCCTGTAACGTTGCCCAACTCCAGGTATGCCAGCCAAATGCCGCGTCACGGGACAAATCACGGGCGGTTTTTGCAACTGTACCTGTGCCGGGTGGGTAAGCCTTAATAAGTTCATCAGCAAACTTCCCATAGCGGTTCTTTACGGCGGCAATGTAATCTTCAGGGGATTGGGGTGGTGAAAAGCTTGCGCCCTCATCGGAATTGTAGCCAACCAGTATAGGTGTTTCGTTATATTTTCCGGCTTCATAAAGTTTATACTGGTCATCAGGTATCACCCAGCCATCAACAATAGGCCATGCGAGTCCCTGCACCGCCGGAAGTTTATCAGCGTCTACCTTTCGCAAACTGGCAATCGACGAAAACCCGGCATCTTTAACGTAGGCTTCACCGGCAGCTTCAGCAACATGCAGGCTTTTCATATTTTCACCCGGAAAGGTCGTGGTACGTTTGGGGCCGAATGAGCCACCGCTTTCGGAGATGGCCCCTTGGAACAGCCCTTTAGCCAGGGGGCTTGCGCATAACATACTAACCGCGATACCACCTGCCGACTCACCGAAAATAGTTATCTTGCCTGGATCGCCCCCAAAGGCCGCTATATTGTCTTTAATCCATTTAAGTGCTGCTATCATATCCATCAGGCCATAGTTTCCTGAGACATGGTTTGGGCTTTCGCCACTTAATTCAGGGTGCACCAAAAACCCAAGCTGGCCCAGGCGATAGGCGATGCTTACGAGCACGACACCCTTTTTTGCCAGCTTTTCGCCGTTATAAGTCGGTTCAGCAGTGCCGCCAAAATTGAATGCGCCGCCATAGATCCATACAAGTACCGGAACTTTGTCATTCGGCGTCTTAGCCGGTGTCCAAACGTTCAGATACAGGCAATCTTCACTTTTTCCTGAAACAGAGTTGCCACCCTGCATTGGTTCCGGCGCAAATTTATTGGCCTGGCGTACGCCCTCCCATTTTGCAGCGCGCTGCGGGGCGCGCCAGCGCAATTCACCAACCGGGGGTGCGGCAAATGGAATGCCTTTATAAACTGTAAGGCTATTTTCCAAAGTCCCCTGTAGTAACCCTTCATTCACCTTAACGGGAGCAGGTTGTGCTTTAGCAACTACAACAACAAGCACTATAACAAGCATAAAAATCAAATGTCTCATAAAAATTATTTTCGATAATGATTCCGGATGTACAGCCGAAAAAAGTAATTTTACTGATATTCAATAAAGGGTACGTTAAATTTAAACATTAATATGTATAAATCAACCAAAACTGCTGTTGCAAAATTGTTTGCCATAAGCCTTTTAACCTCCGCCCTTTACACTACAGCCTCCGCCCAAAAGGATACAGCTTTAAAAATAAGCATGCCGGCTGCAGGTAAATTCCAAAATGGCAAACCTGCGGGCAAAGACTGGATGAATTTGCTGGATACTTCACTATGGAATACCGAAAATCAATATTGGCAGTTGAATAATGGCGTTCTGCATGGCGAAAGTAAGGAACAGGATCAGCATCACTATGGCTATACCAAAAAAATCTATACGAATTTTGAATTGAACGTGCTGATTAAAATGACCGGCAACGATGAAGCGAACTCTGGTGTTTGTATCCGTCTGCATCCGGCCAGTTTCGATATTGTACCTGGCTACCAAATAGACATGGGTAAAGGCTACTGGGGCTCGCTTTGGGAAGAGCGCCGCGCAGAAATGGTTCAAAAATACCCCGATTCACTGGCTGAAAAAGTTGTAAAAGCCAATGACTGGAACCACTATTACATTATCGCAAAAGACCATCATATACAGGCATGGCTGAACGGTGTTAAAACTGTCGACATTGTTCATGGCGAAGGCTTTTTAGATGGCAATATAGGTCTCCAGCTTTGCCATGGCAAACAGAGACATACGGTTATCGACGTGAAAGCTATGTATGTAAAAGAACTTTAAGGTTGGTAAATTAAACAATATATGGCTAACAAACATTTGCGTAACCTTTTTATTAAAACCCTGGCAATATTGTTTTTGTTTTTTTCAATGCAGGCAAAAGCCCAAAAAACAATGCCGGGTGATGTAGTAATAATTGCATCGAAAATATTAAATGAAAGCCGAACGGTATATATACATTATCCAAAGCCGGAAAGCAGTAACATAAATAAACGGTTTCCTGTTTTGTATTTAATGGATGGAGAAAGCCATTTTGATATGCTTGCCCAGTACGCTGATTACCTAGGCCGATGGGACGTTAAAGTAATACCACAGATGATAGTGGTAGGTATTCCCAATACCAAACGCACAAGGGATCTTACACCAACAGTGAGCATAATTAATTATTTTGGACTACCTGATACAAGTTCGACATCATGGATGAAGCCAAGCGGCGGAAATGAGGAGTTTTTACAATTTATTCACGAGGAGCTAATACCGTACATTGATTCAAAATATAAAACACTACCTTATAAAATATTGGCCGGTCATTCATTTGGGGGTATTTCCTCAATTAACTGTTTGCTTACTCACCCAGCAATGCCACTGCGCTGCTGGGTATGATCGGCGGTGAATGGCAGAAGATGACTGCCGGCTTGCCTTTTAGTTATACATTCATGGACGATGATTTCAATAATATGTACTTTGCGGATCAGCGAACGGGTAAGCTCTTTATGACATTTTCGATTTTCGCAATTTTCATTGCCTGTCTTGGGCTTTTTGGAATGATCAACTATGCAGCACAACAGCGGACAAGGGAGATCGGCGTCCGGAAAGTGTTGGGCGCAAGCGTAAGCAGGATTGTGGCGATGCTCTCCAAAGAATACCTCGGCCTGGTATCGATAGGAATGCTGATCGGTTTCCCCGTTGCCTGGTGGGTTATGCAAAAATGGCTCCAAAGCTTTGCCTACAGAACCCCGGTCGAATGGTGGATTTTTATAGTTGCCGGTTTGACAACCCTGGTAATCGCAATGGTTACTGTCGGGATGCAGGCTATCAAAGCAGCCGTTGCCAATCCGGCGGCAAGCCTCAAGACGGAGTGAACGGCCATACTCCATGCAGATCTTCAAAAAAATAGCAGTATATAAAGCACTGAAAGCGAACGTTCAGCCTATCCTGAAAAAATTAAATATAACTATTAATCGATGTCATGAAAATCTACTTTTTCATTCTGTGGCTTATAGGTGCTATGACCCAGAAAATTATCGCTCAGAAGAACATTTATACTTCTAATCAAAGGCAGGAAAAAAAAGGAAAGTATATAATTGATCTTCCCGACTTCGATCATAGTTTACTGCTTGAAGCGAAATCTGATACAACAGCAAATGTAAGTTTTGGCGATTTCGATGGTGATGGCCATCTTGATATTCTGTTAGTGAAAGGAAGACATTGGCCAATTGTTGACCGGGTCCTGCTCGGAGATGGCTCGGGCGGAATACAAAAGGCTTATAACCTCGGGAAGATCTCTGACCGTTCCTATACAGGCGGGTTGGCTGATTTTAATGGAGATGGCTTCCTTGATATTGCCGTTAGCAATGATGCCCCGGACCGGAAACTGGTTTATTTTAATGACGGGAAGGGCAATTTTACAGTTGGGTCTGAATTTGGGCTTCCTGAATGGCCGACACGGAATTTGTCCATCGCGGATATTAACGGCGACGGGTTACCGGATCTCATTTTGGCGAATAGAGGTGATTCGGGAAAAACATCGAATTATATCTGCTTGAACGGGGGAAAAGGACAGTTTACTGCTAATTGCATCGCATTCGCTCCATACCCTGCCACAACAATATACCCTGCGGATATGAATAAAGATGGTTTTATTGACCTTGTTGTGCCGCATCGTGACGGTGGCCAGAGTTATGTATACCTTGGCAGTTCAGATATGTCTTTCCCGGATGCGCATCGCATTCCATTCGGTCCATCTAACGCTACGATTCGTATGGCGGCAGTGGCAGATTTCAATGGAGATGGCTTACCTGACATTGTTACAATAGACGAATACAAAGGAGTAAATCTCTATTTTGGGCAAAAAGATCAAAGCTTTTCTGCAGGTATATCTTTAGCCGATTCAAAGATAGTCCCATACGCACTGGCAATAGCGGATCTGAATAATGATAAAAAAATGGATATCATTGTAGGCCACATAGAAGCACCCTCAACAGTATTTTTTAATACCGGGGAAGGGGGCAACTTTAAATCTGTTGCTTTTGGTGATTCAAAGGGTACTGTGTATGCCTTTTCAGTTGGAGATTTTAATGAAGACGGAATTCCTGACATCGCTGCTGCCCGCTCGGATGCTCCAAATATTTTGTACTTTGGCAATATCAAATCAAAAAACCGTAAATGAAAGGAAATGTGAGTTTAACCTTACGATTTTATTTTCAGATGATTTATCCCAGATTATTATCGTTCTTGTTTTATTTTCAATTGGCAGGTTTTGGTTTACAGGCACAAATGAACGGAAACTGGGGAGATCAGGGAAATGGAACCTATGTTAACCCTGTTCTTCCGGCAGATTACAGCGATCTTGATGCCATACGTGTGGGTGTTGATTATTACGCCATATCTTCTACTATGCAATTTTCGCCTGGCATGGTGGTACTTCATTCCAAAGATCTCGTAAACTGGGAAATTACCGGCCATGTGGTTGACGACCTTCCCCGAATAAGCCCGGAATTGAATTGGGACCGGATGAACTGTTACGGCAAAGGTATTTGGGCAGGCTCGATAAGGTATTATAAGAATAAGTTTTGGGTATATTTCGGGACACCGGATGATGGTTTTTTTATGAGTTCTGCCACAAATCCCACAGGCCCCTGGGAACCTCTTCATCAATTATGGAAGGTAAACGGATGGGACGACTGCTGTACGTTTTGTGATGACGATGGCCAGTTATATTTTATGGCGACCAATTTTGCGCCTGATCCGAAAAACAATAAAAAGTACAACATTCATCTATTTAAAATGGCGCCCGATGGAAGAAGCCTGGTCCCGGAATCCGACTCCATTATTCATCAATCGGAGGGAAGTGAAGCCAATAAGCTATATAAGATCAATGGACAATATTACCACTGTTTCAGCGAAGTGAAACCAGAAGGGCGGGTGATCATGATGGAGCGTTCGAAAAACATTTATGGTCCCTGGGAAATCAGGCAATTAAACCACGTGGATAAGAAGCTTGATAAAGAACCGAACCAGGGTGGATTATTACAGACGCCAACAGACAAGTGGTATTTTCTCACCCACCATGGCAGCGGAGATTGGGAAGGACGCGCAGCCAGTCTTTTGCCTGTTCACTGGATAAACGGGTAGCCGATCATTGGTGAACCCGGTGCTGATACAATAGGCCGTATGGTTTGGACTGGTTCCAAACCAATAACCTATAAAAGGAAGCTTTCCATTAAAAGCAGTGATGAATTCAATTCGAACCGGTTGAACGTTCAATGGGAATGGAACTATCAACCACGAGCCGATAAATGGTCGATAACCAAACACAACGGTTTTCTTCGGCTTTATGCTTTTACGCCCATTCGTTCAGACACTAAAAGCCCCGTTATACTTCAGGCGGGAAACACCATCACGCAACGCAGTATGCGTACATCTTCCAATGTTGCAACCGTAAAAATAGACATTAGCCATATGGCTTATGGCCAATTTGCCGGATTGACACATTTTTCAACCACTGGCTATAGTTTATTTGGTATCAGACAAGAAAATGAGATTCGTAATATAGTATATCTAAGCAATGGAAAAGATACTTCAGGGATAAGGATTAAAGGGAAATCTATCTGGCTCCGGTCAACATGGGATGCCAACGGAATTAATCGTTATGCATTTAGTATGGATGGTAAATCGTATCAACCTTTTGGGGATACTTATCCATTAACCTGGGGCAGTTACCGCGGAGACCGTATCGGGATTTTTAATTTCAACAGTAAAGAAGATAGGGGATATGTGGATGTAGACTGGTTTCGATATGATTATGGGAAGTGATAATATTGAAATGGCAAAAGAAAGATCATAAACTATAATACCCTCTACAGTTAATTAAATCATCTCATATGGAGGAATTGACAGAACAAGAACTTCATCGGATTTTTTCATGGCTTCCATTTAGACAAGATTGGCCGGTTGACCGGAATCATAAGGAAGACAATATAACCACCTATTATGGCGGACTTATTAAAGATTTAACGCAAAACAACTTATTCGATACGTATTATTCCGAAGATGGAGGCCTTGGCAATTATCTGGAATTCATTTGTTATCCACAAGGACATAACGAATATGAAGGGAACGCCATCTTGGTTTGTGTTAACTTATGTTCACCTATCGCTGCATATGGTCAAATCGAATTTTACAAAACACCTGACAGTTTAGGTTGGGGGTTGTTTAGTCCAGACATGGTGGGGAAAGTTTCAGACGAACAACTGAAGGGCATTGAAAAAGAGATATATGAGATTATGGAAACAGGCGGCCTTAAGATGATTGACCAGGAATTTGCCAGTCGACGTTTGCCAAAGGAAATCGCAGCGAATCTAAAAGATGAAAATCATAATATAGGAGAGCAATATTTACACGGCTTATTTCAAAAAACGGACTGACGAACACAGGATTTGAAACCAATATAAATAAATTTAGTAGTATGTTTCCGAATTTTCTGAAATTACTATAAGAAAATCAATCATATTGTTCCTCTTTTTTGCATTCGCATCACTTATCTTTGCTAAATTTTTGCAATCCCGAAATTTCATAGTATTATTATCCCTGTTACCGATTTCACGCCCTAACCCCCTATGCCCAAAATAAGCATCATAGTTTCGTTATTGCTTCTCGCACTAACAGGGTCAGCACAACTGCCTGTTCTTCAATGGGCCAAAGCTTTTCAGCCTGACAATAATTACAACCTCAACGTTTATAACAATGGCCGGGCGATAGGAGTAGACAAACAAGGAAACGTTTACTCCGCCGGTCTTTTTTCCAATACTGTTGACATGGATCCAGGTGCCGGCGTGTATGACATGACCGGTGGCGACCCCAATAAATTTGGCATCTTCATTTCCAAGCTGGATGCTAACGGCAATTTTGTTTGGGGAAAGCAAGTTCCAACAAACGTTGAGTTTGCAGAGATCGATCTTAAAGTCGACAAAGAGGGCAATGTATATGTTGCATCTCAAATTATGAGCCCGGCCGATATGGATCCGGGTCCAGGTGTTCTAATGATGAGTCCCACCGGTTTTAAAGACGCTTTTGTTATTAAACTTAATACCAACGGTGATATGTTATGGGTAAAGAAGTTCGGAGGCCCGGGAGATACAGGAGCCGAATCGACAAAAATAGAGATTGACAAAGATAATAATGTGATCTTATGCGGCTTGTTTAATAATACTGTAGATTTCGACCCCGGCCCCGGCACCTTCAATCTTACATCTACTGCCCACATCCAGACATTTATCGTCAAACTAAATAGCAGTGGCGATCTTATCTGGGCAACGCAATTTGGTACCTCTCCGGTGGTGTACAGTGGATCGTGTATATTAGATGTAAAATGTGACGGACAGGGGAATATTTATACTACTGGCTACTTTACGGGCGCTTGCGATTTTGACCCGGGATCCGGGGTCTATACGGTGACGGCGAACAGCCTCAAGAATGGTTTTATTGCCAAACTATCCCCCGGCGGCGCCCTTGTATGGGCCGACAGACTTGCTAATACGACAAATGATTCCTATGACATGATAACGCCAAGAGCGATTTCAATTGACGGAATGGGTAATATCGTTGCTACCGGATGGTTTAACGGCACCTTTGATTTTGACCCGGGCTCAGGCGTCAGTGCTGTTACCAGCGCAGGCAGTGATGACTGTTATATCCTTAAAATTACTGCAGATGGAGGTTTTATATGGGTAGAAAGGATCGGGGGCACCCTCTCCGATACAGGCAATGACCTGGCCTTGGACAATGACAATAACATTTACATATGCGGGTCCTTTGGACCTACGGTTGATTATGACCCCGGTCCAGGCGATCATACGGTCAATTCGCCCGGTTATGGTCCAAGCGCCATCGTAAAACTGCAATCCAATGGAGATTTTATATATGCCGCGCTTTTTGAAAGTGGAAACAGCAGCACTTTATTCAGGCGTATGGCTGTAGATAATGCGCTGAACATTTATAGCGTGGGCTTCCTGTCCGGTTCAGAAGATTTTGACCCCGGGCCAGGTGTGTACACACTGACAACGTACGAGGAAAGCCCGTTTGTTTTAAAATTGGGGCCTTGCAGTAATGTAATCCAGTCTATATTGGACATAACGGACTGCAACAGCTACACATTAAACAATCAAACATACGATCGATCCGGGACCTATACCCAAACCGTTCCTAATAAGAATGGTTGTTATACGATTGTAACCCTGAACCTTACCCTTAACAAAAAGTTCACTCAGCAAACAAAAACTATTTGCGGCGGTGAATCCTTTTTTGCGGGCGGCGAAAAACAGAACAACCCAGGAACATACATCGATACACTGCAAACCTGGATGGGTTGTGATTCGATTGTTACCACCATATTATCGGTAAATCCAAAGCCTTCGCCTGATCTTGGCCCCGATAAATATTTGTGCAGCAACAGTCAGCTAAAGGTTACTCCCGGGTCATTTACTTCCTACTCCTGGCAGAACCTCAGCAATTCCAGTAATTATATCATTACTGCGCCAGGCACCTATTGGGTTGAGGTTTCCAACAGCTTCGGTTGTACCGCTACCGATACGATCGTAGTCCCGGGAATATCAGAAACACCATCCAACTTCCTGAAGGCAACTGATAGTGTTTGTATTAATGACGGCCTTGAAATTTTGCCTTTGATTCCGTACAGCAGCTATCAATGGTCGACTGGTGAAACTGCCGGTAAAATATATGTCCAGCAACCGGGTACTTATTGGCTCATGGTAACAAATACGGATGGATGTCCAGGGACCGAAAGCATCACCGTCTTCGAAAAAAAGTGCATAACGGATATTTATGTTCCATCAGCATTTACGCCTAATAACGACGGGCATAATGATGTTTTCAAACCTGCGATCTTTCGTGCTACTAAACAATATCGTTTTGTAGTTTATAACCGCTGGGGAGTGCAGGTGTTTCAAACGACTGACCCGCAAAAAGGGTGGAATGGCAATATCGCAGGAATCTCACAGCCAAATGGAACTTTTATCTGGACCTGTTATTATCAGTTCGAGGGCACAGAGCCGAAATATGCAAAAGGAACGGTAGTACTTATACGGTGATAGCCAGGAAATGGCAGCGCTTGAAATCCAGGTGCATTAAGTGACTTTGTTAAACTTATTCCGATAACCGGCAGGTGTAATACCTGCTATCCTCTTGAAAGTGCTGCGGAAAGCTCTCACATCGGCGTAGCCCACTTCATACATCACTTCGGTGATCTGTTTCATCGTAGATTCAAACTGCCGCTTGGCGGCTTCCATTTTTATACGCTGAATATAATCTGCGGGTGATAATTGGGTCGCCCTCTTAAAACGTCGTGAAAAATTGATCCGGTCCATCGCAAAACGGCCTGCGAGTTCATCCACCGTCAGCCGGTCGCCAATATGCAATTCAATGTAATCCTGTATGGTACGGATAGTGTCATCTTTGTGATCCTTCAAGCCCTCGAAGAGCATAAATGGCGACTGCGAGTTTCGGTCAATATCGATCTCGAGCACCTTTGCGCAATAAAGTGCCGCCTCCCGGCCATTGTACTTTTCAACGAGGTAAAGCGCCAGGTTCAGGCTCGAAACCGCGCCGCCGGCTGTATATATCCCTTGCTGGTCAGTAAGGATCTTATTGGTATGCAGATCCAGATCAGGAAACAGCCGACGGAAAGTACCCTCCGCCTTCCAGTGCGTGGCACAGGACTTACCTTCCAGCAAGCCGGTCGCTGCCAGCAAAAAGGCTCCGGTGCACAGACTGGCTACTTCCGCGCCGGCATGGTATTGCCGGACTACCCAATCAAGGGCCTCGCGACTTTTGCCGATCGCAAAATCGTCCCGCCCGCCAAAACCCGGCAGGATGATCAGCCCGGGCTTGTCGGCATCGTGGAGCTGCGCTACCTGCAGGCTGAAGAACCCGTTGAGCAGCGGCTGCCGCAGATTCGTACCGGCAATTCGCATCTGGAAATAAGGTTGATTTCCTTTGGTTTTGTGATACTCATTGGCTTTCTCAAACACTTCGATAGTTCGTTACCAGTCTGCCCTTGAAAGGATCAGAAATAATTATTCCAATAAAAGTTTGCTTGAGATCGCTTTTGAAACAGGGTATTATGATCACGCACACCTATCCAACGAAATCAGAAAGTATACAGGTTCTATCCCATCAGAATTGTAAATTGTCGCATTTTTCCAAAGTTTGATGGCAAACACAGTTGTAAGTTTGTAATCAAAAAATGAATGCAAAAATATTATTTGGCTCCTTAGCCATAATGGCCATTTTTTCTTACAACCTTCCTTCTCACAAAACAAATACAAAGATGAAACCACGCATAACCATTCTAACATTGGGAGTCGATGACCTGGAAAAGGCTTATAAATTTTATCACAACGGCCTCGGATTACCAAGCGCAGGGATTATAGGCAAGGAATTTGAACATGGAGCGGTCGCTTTTTTTGACTTGCAATACGGAATGAAGCTGGCTCTCTGGCCACGCAAGGACCTTGCATGGGATACCGGGCTTACCGGGACCCCACCCTGCGCAACAGAAATTTCTATCGGCTATAACGTCAGCAGCAGTGCAGAGGTAGATTCCGTTATGGAACTGGCGAAAAAGGCCGGGGCGAAAATATCCAAAGAAGCACAAAAAACATTTTGGGGGGGCTACGCCGGGTACTTTCAGGATCCTGACGGACACTTATGGGAAATAGCCTGGAACCCACAAATGATGCCTGTTGATTAGGAAGCCCCGCCCCCGGAATTTAAACAGTAAAAATAACATCCCCACGCCCGGTGTGCGGAATCCGCCCAGTGAATACCGGAAAGATGATTAATGAACCGGGCCCACTCCTGCAGTAGTTTGAATTATTTTTTGAATAGTTCCATCAGGATTATAGTTCATATAATCTACACAGATAGACCGCCTGTAGCTGCCTCCGGTAGGCAATGATCCATTGTGATAAAAGAAATAGGATTTCCCTTTGTAGTCAATTATTCCCGGATGGGTGGTAAAGCTGTTGGGCACGTTTTCCTGTATGATACCTTTATAATACCAAGGGCCAGTCGGGCTGGAAGAGGTACAGTATTCAATCATTTCGGGCTTTGTACCAGCGCTTGCATAAACAAGGTAGTAGATACCGTTACGTTTATAAACCCAGGGGCCCTCGATATAATGCAATGGCTTAAACGTTGTGATCGGTCCATCCATTTCGATCATGTTCTCTTTCAGTTTTACCCATTTGCAGCTGCCGTTGCCCCAGAACAGGTAGGCCTGTCCATCGTCATCTATAAACTCGGTTGGATCTATATCATCCCATCCATACTTCATATCAGTGGTCATTTCATTGATAATAAGTGCTTTCCCGATAGCATCTTTAAAAGGGCCTGTTGGCCTGTCTGAAACAGCCACTCCAATTGCAGCTCCTCCATTACTGATACTGTCTTTTTTATGAAAAGTGGCAACAAACCAGTAAAACTTTCCATTTCTTTCTATACACTGTGCTGCATAAGCATCTCCTGTCCCCCACGAAAAAGTTTGCGGAGAAAGTAATGCACCATAATCTTTCCAGGTTACCATATCTGTGGTTGAAAACACATGCCAATCAGGCATTTTGTAATTAGTTGCCGAAACAGAGGCTGTATCGTGGCCCGTGTATAAAAATAACGTGTCATTATACACAATAGGCGCAGGATCGGCCGTAAAAATATGCCTGATAATAGGGTTTTGCGCCTTAAGTTTATTAATTGCTACACAACCGGTGAATGCAATTAGTATTACAAATTTGAGTTTCATTTTTTTAATTTAGTTCTGTTAAATTTCATTCCATCCATTCAGAATAGCTTTTAATCTTTAAACAGCAGGGGTGCTAACTCGTGTAAACTACGGCGCCATGTAAGAAACTCATGAGCTGTGTTTTCAGAAACATAAGAAACAGCATTATATCCGGCAGCTTTTAATGCAGCAGCTGCATTCCTGACGCCATCGGGTCTTTCTTTACTTCCACAACTCAGAAAAATAAGTTTTACTTTCGATTTGTCTTTTATTTCCTCAGGACTATAAATGCCACCACTTAATAGAGCATAGTATGAAAACACATCTGGTTTGTTGAGTGTTATGGTATGCGTTTCCATACCTCCCATCGAAAGGCCGGCCATGGCACGATGTGATTGGTTTGCAATTGTTCGGAAGTTTGCATCAACGTAAGGAATAAGTTGATCCACAAGTACAGTTTGAAAGGAATCAATTTTAAAATTCCTTATTCCTCCCATTTTAACGTCGTTTGTCATTCCATACGTCATCACAATAATGAACGGTTTTATTGTGCCTTCTGCAATCATGTTATCAATAATAAGATTGGCATGACCCTGGTTGCTCCATGCAGTTTCATCCTCTCCCCAGCCATGCTGCAGGTATAATACCGGGTATTTTATTGATATATCTTTTTCATAACCAGGTGGTGTGTAGACAAAAGCCCGGCGTGAGGTATTAGTACTTGGAGAAGGAAAAAGTATTTGCTGCACATTTCCATGAGGAACATTTTTTAACGCATAAAAATCCTGGTCATGCGCAGGTATCTCAATACCGCTTTCCCAACGAATAGAGCCGTAGTAATTTTTTGCCCCTGGATCATTAAATTTTCCGCCGTCAATTTTTAGGTTATAATAGTGAAAACCTTCATCCATCGGCCCTTCGGTAGTGCCCATCCATGAACCATCTTCTGCTTTTTCAAGTTTGGTGCCGCCTCTTCCGCCCAAACCAAGGCTTACCCTGACACTATCAGCAGAAGGAGCAATAATCTTAAATCTTGCATAGCCCTGCGAATTTACCTTCGGATATTCCTGTCCGGGTTGATTAAGCGTGGAAGGTTTAAAATCTTCGGTTACAGCGGGCTGAGTTTGAGCAACGCTATTGCCGCTTATGAACGCGATTGATAAAACTATGGCTAACAATTTGGCCTTCATTTTTTAATTTTTTGAGTTGTATTTTTTCAATAATAGATTGCACCGGATTTATTTTCGGATAATGGTTACCTTAATCTGTGTGAAGGAATGTGAAGGAAATGTACAGGACAGTTTATTATCCCTAATGTCAATCACCTTTTTTACAGGGACATATTGATCTTGCTTATCAAATTCAAATGGTTTCACCAAATCTGTTTCGCTAACAAGCGTAGACTCTGCTTTTCCTGAAAACATACCTGAAGTGCTTAAAATCTCAGCGGTGATATCTTTGTCTTTATGCCTGTTAACCACATTAATGAAAACCGTATTGGTTTCCTTTGAAAAAGTGGTAGTAACATCCAGGTAAGGGATACCGTTGTATTTTTCTGTATTGAAAGTATCACATTGCACGTAGGTATCAACAGATTTACCAAGGCAGTTATTTGAAAAAAGTTTGAATGTATGGAATAAGGGAGACCTGTAAGTGCCTTTTTGGGGATCGTTTGCCAGCAGGGATGTCATCATGGTAAAGTTGGCCATTTTTACCACATCTGCATGACGGACAAAAGAATTAAATGATTGTGCAACAGGCAATACATTCAAAAAACTTCTGCCAAAAGCTCCCCACTCATCTACTGACAGGTAAATGGGATTTTTAAGCCCCTCGGTTGCAGAAACCGCCTTGATTTCTCCTGCAGTTATATTAATCCGTTCCTCAAAGATCCTGGCACTGGCGCCAATATAACTGTAATAGTCGGTGGAGTTTTCCCAATAACTGTGAATGGAAAGATATTTAATTTTATCACCGATCCCTTTAAGTACTTTGCGGTTCCATTCATCCCATTCACTTTGACTGTACCAGGAAGAACCGCAACCTACAAATTCAATAGAATTGTCAATTGCTTTCATTGCTTTTGCGGCCTCCCTTGCTGCTTCAACATAATCTTCCGCATTTTTATGACCTAACTCCCATGGCTTACCGTCAACTTCATTTCCAAGGTCCCAAATTTTTACATGGTAGGGTTCTTTCTGCCCATTTTTTATTCTTAAATCCGAATAAAAAGTACCGCTTTTGTAATTGCAATATTCCACCCAGTATGCTGCATCCATAATAGTACCCAACCCCAGGTTTGCACACAGAATATTTTCACTACCTATCGATTTATTAAGCTTAAACCATTCGTCAGTCCCTACCTGGTTATTGTCAATCCCCCCCCATGCCATGTTTATTCTTGCCGGACGCTGGTTTTTTGGACCAATTCCATCCTGCCAGTTATATCCCATCAGAAAATTGCCACCAGGCCAACGCATATTTGTTACTTTGAGCTCCCTCATAGCTTCTATATAATTTTTTTTGAAGCCATTTTCATCTGAAAGAGGAGATAAGGGGTCGTAAAGTGTACCATAAAGTGTATTAATCACTGGCGAATCAGGCAAGCCTCTCCTTCCGCTAATTTGAATCGGTTCCATAAAAACGCCATATATTTTAGGATCAATTTCCCCAATCGTTCTGTCAATATCAACTTTGATTGTTGCCGTTTGGGCTATCAGGCCAAAGGGAAGAATAAGCAAAAAAAAGGTAACCAGCTTTTTCATATAGATATTTTATGTCCGATAATCGTTATAAGTAAAGTGTCCTGAAAATAAGCTGGCGGATCCTACTAAACTACCAAAATACAACAATGGTGATTTTTAAACATGCTGCTATGGATAGAAACGAACGTCCGGCTGTAGCTGTTGTTGGTGGTGGGAGACCGGCGTCGCGGGCACAAAAAAACCCATCAAATCCCCTGATTTGATGGGTTCGAACGTAAATGTGACTCGCTCGTTCATATCGACAGTGAAAAATACCCTCATGTCAACAACTGCTCGAAAAAAGCCCCGACCCCATTCGCGCGGTCGATAAAATGCATCTCCAGTATCCAGTGCCGGCTGTTGCCGGCTGAGTCTTTCCCAAACATATCCTGGCGATTCTCCGGATGGATGTCCAGCCCCCAATTTCCGGGGCCCAGCTGCTCGTGCGGGAATGGCCCGACGATATGCCCGGCTATCTCCCCGCCGTACTCATAACCGTATCGCGCCGCAAGCCCGATAATATACTCATAAAAGGCCGCGCCTGTTAACCCGCGTTCACAGTCTTCCCCCCTTCTTTCCCCAAACCATGCATTGGCCTGTTGCCATGCAGCCTCCGTATCCCGTTTGATCTTCAATTTCAAAGGATCATGCCCAAGCACAAACGTCCTTGCCACATCTGCCTCATGTCCGTAAACTATCGGCCCAAAATCCACGATCACGATATCATCTTCCTGTATCACAAGATCCGGCGGATTACCGCTGTATGGCTGCAGTGTATTGATACCGGCCCGCACGATCTTCTTGTGCCAGAACGCTTCGATGCCGAAACCCTCCCGCGCAAGCCCAACGATCTCCCCGATCAACTCACTCTCGGATTTTCCCGCTACCACAAACCCTCCTTCCCCGATCGCTTCAAACAATTCTTTCGCCTTTCCCTGAGCAAAGGTCAACTTGTATTTCGTATCGTCTTCTACACTTAACGTATTGGGCAGATTCATATGACTTCATTTTAATACAAAATAAACAAAATCAATTAATACCAATAAATACTTAATTTGTATCTATTAATAACAAAATATACATAAATGGATATTCAAACACTAAAGACATTTATACGACTTTCCGAAACCTTACACTTCACAAAGACCTCGGAACAGATTCCAATAGCACAGCCCGCGCTCAGCCGCAAAATAAAAGACCTGGAGCGGTCCATCGGCGCGCCCCTCTTCAAACGCAACAAACGGAACGTCGCTCTCACTCCCGCGGGCGTCTTCTTTAAGAAGGCTGCTCAACAAGCCATCGACCAACTCGAACACGCCATTGATCGAACCCGCCAGATCCACAACGGCCTGGCCGGCGAGATCCGGATAGGCTATACTCATTCCATCGTACAAATGATCCTCCCCAAAATAATCAAGGCCATCCATGCCGAATTCCCCGACGTACAAACGATCCTGAGAGAAATGAGCAACAACGAGCAGTACAAAGATCTCACTGAACAAAAGATAGACATCGGTTTCGCAACCAATCCCATCGTCCCGGATAACCTCAAGAGCGAAGTCTTCTTTGAAGACCTCTTTGTCCTTGTTCTCCCAAAAACTTACCCGCTCCCAAAAGAAAAATTCAGGAACATCGCCGCATTTGCCCATGAAAAATTCATCCTTCCTCATGAAGTCGAGGGCAGCGGCTACCTGCACACGGTGAAGTCCATTTGTCTTGACGCGGGCTTTTTCCCGAATGTAGTCCACCACACCTCCTCCGTAAATTCGGCGTTTCGGTTAGTAGAAGCCGGCTTGGGGATCACCATAGAACCAAAGGCATCGCTGTCCGGCCAAAACCTCGCCATAAAATTTATTGAAATGAACAAGATTCCCCAAAAAGCCCAGTCGGTCTGCCTGTGGAATGACAACACCGAACTCGAACATATCCAAATCCTGAAGTTGATCCGGAAAATTATAAATGGTTGACGGCCCAGGCGGTTTGGACATGGCGAAAGTAAGGGGCAGGATCAGCATCACTATGGCTATACCAAAAAAATCTATACGGATTTTGAACTGAACGTGCTGATTAAAATGACGGGTAACGAAGAAGCAAACTCTGGTGTTTGTATCCGGCTACATCCGGCCAGTTTCGATATTGTACCCGGCTACCAAATAGACATGGGTAAAGGTTACTGGGGCTCGCTTTGGGAAGAGGGCCGCGCAGAAATGGTTCTAAAATACCCCGATTCACTGGCTGCAAAAGTTGTAAAAGCCAATGAATGGAACCACTATTATATCATCGCAAAAGGCCACCATATACAGGCATGGCTGAACGGCATTAAAACTATCGACATTCTTCATAGCGAAGGCTTTTTAGAGGGCAATATAGGCCTCCAGCTTTGCCACGGCAGGCAGAGATATACGGTTATCGACGTGAAAGCGAAGTATGTAAAAGAACTTTAAAGTTGGCAATTTAAACGATGGTTGTTTGATATTTTCGATATATTTAGTTATTCCCAGCTGAACATGAACAACTACTATGAAAAGGTAATTGCCGAACCTGAGATATTTAAACAATTTGCTTATAAAGAGTTATTGTTTATATACTATGACTGTCCTTTACTGGTATGCAAGCAGGACTGCTGGTCGCAACACAATTATCTGCTATACGCGGTAACGGGTAATAAGGGATTTCATACACCGGGCCGTTCCTGGATCCTTGAAGAAGGTTCTGCTGTATTTGTAAAAAAAGGGGCCTGCATTATAGAACGTTTTTCCGAAGATCTTCTTTGCCTGATGGCATTTTTTGTACCTGACTCTTATCTGAGATCATTCCTTTCAGGTGTTCCCTCCCTTCGTCATAATATGCAACTCGTTGATGGTCCGACTGAGACGGTGATCCCAATCGAAGTAAATCAGGTGATGAAGGCCTATTATAACTCAGTATTGCCTTATTTTACGTCAGGTATCCGACCTCCCGAGGACTTGCTGGAACTGAAATTTCGCGAGTTATTGCTCAACATTGTTTCAAATCCGGCTAATGACGAATTAAATGCTTATCTGCAGACACTGCTGACAGGCGATCCGGACAACCTCGAAAAAATCATTGAGGCCAATTGTTACTATAATCTGACGCTGAACGATTATGCAAAATTGTGCAACCGGAGCCTCTCCTCATTTAAACGGGATTTCCAAAAGGTATACCGTCTCCCACCCAGTCAATGGCTGCTTAATAAACGACTGATCTATGCCCAGAAACTGCTGCATACTTCCGATAAAGCGATAAACGATATTTCCTTTGAGAGCGGCTTTGAAAATAGCACCCATTTCAGCAGGGTTTTCAAGAAACAGTTCGGTGCTCCCCCCCTTCAATACCGCAAGCAGGCGACTGTATGGCTCTCGCCACAGCCACCGCTGGTCTAATTCTAATACTAGCTACTAAAGTTTGAACCATTTAGACAGATTTAAGACCCATACAGACAGCTCCTTTTTTTTGCCTGCCTTTATTTTTACGGTGACGTGTTGCTTCACGGCATTTCATTTTTCCTTCACCGTATAATTACTTATATTATGAAAAAGTTCATGATCGGATTAATTTCCATAGGCGTGCTTTTGTCAATGAGTTGTAGCAAACCCGGTTATCAGGCGCCACAGCCTGATAGATACCCCAATGAGGTAGCTGTCGCCTGGATGAAATTAAATATCCGGCTGACCCTGACAACACCGGGTTTTAATTCTATTGTGTCCGACCGGTTGTTTGGATACACCGGACTCACACTTTATGAGTCAATTGCACCTGGTATCGGAAAAGAGGCCTCTTTGCTTCCACTGTTAAGCAACGCCCCGGTGCTGAATACATCTGCCGACAAATCTCTTTTCTGGCCCGCTTCTGCCAACGCTGCGATGGCTGCCATCGCAAGAGATCTTTTTGGCAATGCCACACCGGCCGGCCTGGCATCCATCGATTCTTTGGAACAACTCTTTGCCGGACAATTTCAATCCTTAGTCGACCCGGTGCTGGTAAAAAAGTCCGTGGACTTTGGACGTGCAACAGCCGAGGCCATTTTCGAATGGTCCAAAACGGATGGCGGTGATCAGGCTTACCATCACATTACGTTCCCCGATTATCTACCGCCAACGGGTGAAGGTAAATGGGTTCCCACGCCCCCTCTTTTTGGTCCGCCGGTACATCCTTATTGGGGAAAGAACCGCTCCTTTGTACCCAATATCGCCGCACTAACCCAACCGCCGCCACCTTTAGCCTACTCCACTGAGACCGGCTCCCCCTTCTACAATATGGTCAATGAACTGTACACCATCTCGTTATCCCTTACGCACGAAGATACAGTCATTGTAAAGTTCTGGGCAGATGTCCCAGGCAGTCTTAACGTACCTGCACATGCTACCAATATTATCACTCAGTTGATCACCTTGAACCGGCTGGATCTGCAAAGTGCTGCAAAAGCGTATGCCTTACATGGGATTGCCATGTATGATGCCAGTATTTCTGTATTTAGTACCAAGTATCAATATAATCTGTTGCGGCCCATCACCTATATCAGAAGTGTGCTGTTACATCCCTTATGGAATAGCGTGATCCCCACGCCTCCTCATCCTGAGTATACCGCGGCCCATGCGGTTGTGTCGGGAGCAAGCGCAACCGTGCTGGAAAATATCTTTGGTAAAAACTATGCGTTCTCAGATCATACCTATGAAACGACACTTGGAACTCGCTCATTTGATTCCTTTGATGCGTATGCCAGGGAAGCAGGTCGTTCACGATTGCTGGGAGGGATACATTATGGCCCTTCCATCATGCTGGGAATAGCCCAGGGAAGACAGATTGGCGCCCTGGTAAATGCGTTATGTAATAGAAGACCGGCACCGAAAAACTATTGAATGCAAAATTGCAGGCAAAGCGCTCCTGAAATTTTCAGGGGCACTTTTTTGTTGAAAAACTATATTGTCTGGCATTAGCTTTAACCGCCGCCCGAACAAGTTCGGCGACTCCGCTCCAAACGCAAAAACCTTAAAATTCATCCCTTTATTCCGGAAGACAAACCCCAGATTGGATACTGAAGTCGAATTCAATCCGGAGGAGAAGGCTGATTATGAGGTTTTTCTAGTGAAAAGAATTATTTAACTTCGCATTATGTCAGTTATAAAGAAAAATACTACCCGTAAAAGGGCTAAAAAAAATCCTCCTACTGTTGTGATGGTCACAAAGACCTATCATCCTGCAACGGAGGCGAATTTTCCTGACAAGATAAAAAAGGTCAAAGAAGTTTTGACAAAAGCGGGTTTTCGTCCAGCGTGAATTCTTCTCCCTTATACAATTTCAATTAATAGCATTGGCCTTTTTCTCACTTGCAGAAGTTCATGATTTCGCTTCATTTGTCGCTATTCAAATGCCCTTTACGACGCGGCCGGCGGTTTAGAAAATATTACCTTTATTTCATAACCACAGCATATGGAATTAAAATCCACAGTAACTTATAAAGGCTATACGATAAAAACATTTTCATCGCCTGGAAAAGACATCATTAAAATTTATCTGGGAGAGGATCCGGTCGACTACAACGCTGAGATGGATGAGCACTACGAAGGATCCATATACGATAAAGAGGGGCTGGAAGGTGCCAAACAACACATTGACGAACTGGAAGAAAAGGAAAACAGCCTGTAATGAATAGGGAGATAATTTGTCATTATGTTGCGAGCAAGCCATGGCCTTCAGTAATGGTCCGTAGTATCTCTTTCTACTTGTACAGGCATTCCACATCCACAATCCCAGTCCAGAGGCTTATACCGTTCGAGACCTGCGAGTTTCTTATCTGCCTCGCGAATCTGCACCGCATTCTTCGAGTCTGTGGCCGTGACAGACAATTTATCCATGGAAAGCCCCAGTAGGGCTTCATTCATTTGTGCTTTCGTTACCAGGGAAAGGGTCAGGTCCGGAGACTGCTGCCGGCCCGTGATAAAATTTGTTATCCCGAAAACGACCTGTTCTTTGTATTCCCCCATGGCGATAATATATGCCCTTGTGCCCTGAGGCAGCGGTAGCCTACCGTCCTTCTTCCAAAATCCATAGGTATCCTGACTGTCCAGGGGTCCTCCTTCGAGCAATATCTTTGCAGCGGGGATCGCCAGGAACAAAGTCACGCTTTCTTTATAGGATCCCCGTAGTCTTACCATGAGTTCGCTATCCTCGTAACCCGGCAATCCTTTCATCAGGATATCGATATTATACCATCCGACGGTTTCGATCCTGAACTGGTAGTATACCGCAGAATGGGTTACCGGCTCAACCCTATCCGGGGGAAGAGCTCTTCCGGGCCCCGCAGGTCCCTCAACGACAGTACTTGTACCGGCGGGATCGACCCTTTTCAACTCCACCTGGGCACCGTTGCCCGATATCAACGCCCGTCTTATACCTTGCAATGAATCCTTTAGCCTGTTATACAGGATACAGCTGTCGAAAGCGCTTTTATAATCCCGAACCGTACTCCTGTCGAGCCCTTTGCTTTCGTTATCGATATAACGGAAAAGCCGGTTCATTGCACCATCGTCCAGGTTCGGGTATAGCGGCATCGCTGTTTTATTATAATGCTCAAACAAGCAGCGGCTGTATGGGTCTCCCGAGACTAGCATACTCCTATTATCACGGATAAAATTGACCAGCCATTGCCGGTTGCGCTTTTCGGGTAAAAAAGCCAGAGCCGGCCCCGTTATCGAATTGCCCATGCTATGGCAGCTTGCGCAATTAGAGATAAAGATCGTTTTGCCTTCGGCTATCGCTTTGGACTCCCGGCTATCGGTTAGCGGAACCGGGTTCGTCCAGTTGATAACCCCCTTACTGTCCTTATTCCCTTTGAATACCTGCATACCCTCTTGAAGCCTGTCGGTAGGGATGGATACCACTATTGCTTTTTTCAAGCGGACGGTTGCTCCTCCCGCTACATTGATGTAGATCATACCCCCACTGCTCAGCGGCTGCCCATCGCTACGCGTTATCAATCCTCCCCTCAGCATGTCGGCCATGGAATACGCCTCTTTAATTTCCAGCTGGATAATCGAGGCGCTATCGGCATCGATGGCGCCTTGGGGAATGTTCAGGAATGCTCCCTGGGCCGTCCGCAGCAGGGTATCCCTGGAAAGATCAATGGTATAGATGGTAGCGGGAAGTTTGTCCTCGCCGATACCGTTTTTTCGGGCAGGCTGTTGCGTGCAACTATACATTAGGATAGCTACTGGTAATAGAAATAGAACATATTTTCGCATAGGGGAGATCGTTTAGGTTAATAGCCAATAAAGTTACATAAAAAAAGACGGCTAGGTGCTCGTTAAGTCCTTTGTGACGGTTTAATCCACTACCAATTTTTGCGTATATTCCCTCCCATTCCCCGACCGCACTGCCCGGAGGATATAAACACCGGCAGCTATCCCACCCGGCATCTCCCAGCTGTCCACTTGTGACGAGCTACTCACTACCACCACCCGCTCCTGGATGAGCGTCCCCGTGATATTAAACAGGGCAACCTGATAGATCCCCGGCCCCGTCTGCCAGGAGAGGTGAAAATTGGTTCCCCGGGTTACCGGATTGGGGTAAATGTAAAGTACTGTTCTCGGCAAAAGCTGCAAGGTGATCAGCGTATCGGCCAAGAATTGCTTGAATGAATCTACCAGACCGATGCGCGTAGCAACTATACCTCCCTGCATGCCCGGACTATCTTCAGGCTCGCCTAAAGAGCTGGCCTTCGGCAACAACGTGGTGTCCAGGCGAGGATCTTCCGGTTCACAAACGGAATCCATGACGGTCACGCCAATGGCGCCCATGGTTTCCTGAATCGTGGCAACCTCGATTAGGGTACGTTCTTGTGAAACCGAATCTACCGGCTTCGGAACATGCCCGGAGTCTGCCAGGACCAGGTTTCCGAAAATAGCGTCACCGGCATCCACTGCTTTTGGCCTCGGCCGGTACTCCTGGGTCCCTGGCTTAGTGGGACAGTGAAGTCCCGACTCATCGGGCCTCAGCAATAGTCCTGCCAACAACCAGGGCCATCCCGGCAACCGGTTCATTTTCGGAGGAGAAAACGGCATTAGCTTTCGGTTCACCTGATCCGGTGTCAACCGACCACAGACATGGGAGCCGGCCTTGGCCAGGTAGCGCAAAATTTCCGGGTCACTCATTGCCGTGAAATCCACGACGGTCTTTTGGCAGGCCGCGCAATGCCGGCCTTTCTTGGCCGGCTGCATGGTCGCCCACTGCTCCTGGCAGGGAGTTGGAATGTGGATCTGCACGGATTTGGGCATACATAGAGGTTTGTTATAAGATGCGGGGAAAGGAAGATTGCATAAGGGATTGAAAGAATTCTATGGGAGGGTTAATGCCAAAATTGAAGCTGAAACCGATTTGAAGTTGAATTAAGGCGTTTTGCCAATCTATCTGATATAAAATGAACTTTTCCCATTATTTTGAATGAAAATACATTTGCATCTCATCACTTTACACATTTTCTTTATACCAGGAAACGTTAAGGTATTAATTTTAAAACCAGATGAAATTTTTTAGAGAAACCATACAATTGCCCGTTCAGCCTCATACGATGGGATGGCGGGGCGATCCACTGGTCTGTTACGAAAATGGAGAACAATAAAACATATCTGGGATTGGCTTCTTGGGGAAAGAAATACGATGAACGTCGCAACGTTCAAATCTGGATGGGGAGATGAAAATTATGTAACATATGTTGGTACTGATTTAACGGGAAGCATTTGTAGGTTAGTAACCGATTTCGCAGTAATAAATTGATGCAGCTACCAGAATATGTATTTTTACCTTTTTATGAACAGTTTAAATGAAATCAAGAGTTGGCTGCAAATCGCATTTGCAGAACCAGTTGACCGAATCAACGAGAGTTATTATTTTGATAGTCGAAACGGCGAGTTCTACTCTGTCTTTATAACCGATTATTTTCTGACAGACAAAAACTCAACTGAAGTTTATTCAAATTCTCCTTATTCAAAGGAAGAACTTGACAGTCTATCTGAAAGAATTGATAGGCAAGAGGATAACTCGAATTTCATTTTATCAATCCCGAGATTAACAATAGAAGAAAGAAAAGAGGTAATGCAAACATTCTTGGGCAGTCATACTTATTCGAATAACTCTGAATTGCTAAAAATCATCGATGCTGAAAATGGAAGAACAAATTTGGACTTTAATGGCATGCTTTCACCAGAAGAAAGTATTAGCTGGCAGGAATTCAAATACGATTTTATTCAAACTAAAATTGACTTATTCTTCAACCTCCATAATATAGATTGGGAAACATGTACTCTTTGGACTGACAAGAAGATGCTGAAAATGACCTTAGATGTTAGGAAACCTAATGGAATCGATAACAAGCCAGCAAAAAAGTCGTGGTGGAAGTTCTGGTAATCGATAGAGGTAATACAAATTTTACTAATAACAATCGAATAGAATATTTTAGCGAGTTAGAAAGTTTATAATACAAGCAAGCATTAAACATGGACTCTTCAAGAGAATATATAAACACATTGCCTATTGACAAATATTTAGCCGAAGAAATATTTGCATCCACGAGAAGGACAAAACTTTTAGAATGCTATTAAAATATCAAGACTTTATTTCCACGTTTAAAAATCAGGTTTATATACTGTCTTATGAGAGGCAAATAGAATTAGCAATAACAATCTGCAAGAGATTGTTTCCTGATTACGAGGCATTTTTTTCGCGCTACAAGTGGGGCAATCCCGATTTATTGAAAGAGGCGATTAAATTATGCGAACAATCGCGGAATATTTAAATTGACAAGGCTAAAATCGAGGATATGCTTCTAAGAATTGAAGCTATAACCCCTGATACGGATGATTATGGCGAATACATGGGTTCATATGCATTGAATGCGTGCGTAGCAATATCCTATTCATTGCAGTTCTTAATTGATAAGGATCCAATTGATATTTATCATGTTGGTACCTGCCTGACAGACACAATTGATTTTAAGATTCAAGAGGAAAACGATAATTTAACCGAAGAGCAAATAGACAATCATCCTGGCATAATCGAAACCAGGAATTATTTGATAAATGAGACTCTATAAAAATAACTGCCCGAAATATGGTTGAACTGCTTTTAATCAATTGACAATCAATCAGGATTTCCGTCGAATGCCCGCTCTTTTGAAATCCAGGTGGCATTAAGTGACTTTGTTAAACTTATTCCGGTACCCGGCAGGTGTAATACCTGCTATCCTTTTGAAAGTGCTGCGGAAAGCTTTCACATCGGCATATCCCACCTCATACATCACTTCGGTGATTTGTTTCAGCGTAGATTCAAACTGCCGCTTGGCGGCTTCCATTTTTATACGCTGAATATAATCTGCGGGTGATAATTGGGTCGCCCTCTTAAAACGACGTGAAAAATTGATCCGGTCCATCGCACAACGGCCAGCGAGTTCATCCACCGTCAGCCGGTCGCCAAGATGCAATTCAATATAATCCTGTACGGTACGGATAGTGTCATCTTTGTGATCCTTCAAGCCCTCGAAGAGCATAAATGGCGACTGCGAGTTGCGGTCGATATCGATCTCCAGCACCTTTGCGCAATAGAGTGCCGCCTCCCGGCCATTGTACTTTTCAACGAGGTAAAGCGCCAGGTTCAGGCTCGAAACCGCACCGCCGGCTGTATATATCCCTTGCTGGTCAGTAAGGATCTTATTGGTATGAAGATCCAGTTCAGGAAACAGCCGACGGAAATTACCCTCCGCCTTCCAGTGTGTGGCACAGGACTTCCCTTCCAGCAAGCCGGTCGCTGCCAGCAAAAAGGCGCCGGTGCACAGACTGGCTACTTCCGCGCCGGCATGGTATTGCCGGACTACCCAATCAAGGGCCTCGCGACTTTTGCAAATCGCATAATCGTCCCGCTCGCCAAAACCCGGCAGAATGATCAGACCGGGCTTGTCGGTATCGTTGAGTTGCGCTACCTGCAGGCTGAAGAACCCGTTGAGCAGCGGCTGCCGCAGGTTCGTACCGGCAATCCGTATCTGGAAATAAGCTTGTTCTCCTTTGCTCCGGTGAAACTCATTGGCTTTCTCAAACACTTCGATAGCGCCGAACAGAGAACTCGGTTTAAGCACTCCGTCTACGACTAAAAATGTTACTTCCTTCATTTGGCTAAGGTAACAGGAAGACACTGTACAAACAACCCCTTAGAATGCTAAATGTACCCCCTATGATTAATTGACCAACGTTATAATTTTGCCTTTATGAAAAATACGAACATACTGATCAGTGGTGCTGCCGGCCTTAGCGGCTCCCTTATCTTACAGGCGCTAAGCGACAGACGTCAACCCGTACGGGCGCTGGTGCGTGATGCGGCCAAAGCAACCTTTCTTAATCATTATCCTGGTATTGAGATCTTCCAGGGGGACATGCTTCGGAAAGAAAGCCTGAAAACAGCACTGGAAGGAATAGATCGGGCGGTGCTCATCTCATCCGCCAATGACCAGATGGTGGAAACCCAGCATAGCTTTATTGATGCCTGTAAAGAAGCGGGTGTGCGCCACGTTATTAAATTTTCGGGCGAGGAGTCACAGCTAGGCTATGACCCGCAACGATTCCGCTTTACCCGGGAGCATGAGCAGATTGAAGACTACCTGGAGAATTCCGGGCTGGAGTGGACCCATGTTCGGCCCAGTCAGTTTATGCAGGTATACCTGCGCGAAGCGGCCGGCATCCTTCGTACGGGAGAGCTTCGTCTGCCACTGGAACAGATCAGGATGTCACCGGTGGATCTGCAGGATGTGGCACAGGTTATAGCTGCACTGCTAATAGAAGGCGGGCATGAAGGTGAATCGTTTCGGATCACGGGACCGGAAGCGCTGGGAATGGCAGACATAGCGGCCATCATTTCTATTGTAGTTGGCAAGTCGCTGCGTTATGTGCCGGTCAGTTGGGAGGAACGATGCGAAATGCTGAAAGGGGCCGGTTTGCCGTCCTATTTTATTGAAGCACTGGCGGAACAGGCTGCTGAGCGTTGCAGGCACCCGGAAGCCATCGTTGATATCGCCGCACACCAGGTTTTCAAGCTATCGCCAACCACCTTTAAGCAATTTGCCAATCAATATGCCAGTAGATTTAGGCAAGTATGAAAAGTATCTTATTTCCCGACTATCTTTTTTCGGTGTGCCATTCCCCAATCTGTAAGATTCGTGATTATGGTTTGTAGTGTATTGCCGTGTTCCGTAAGCTCATATTGAACCGTTATGGGTTGTGTATCTAAAACGGTTCGTTTTACCAACCGGTTTATTTCTAATTCCTTTAATTCTTTGCTCAACATTCTGTTGGAAACTCCATCCACATCATTCAAAATATCGGTAAATCGCCTTTTACCGTAACAGCAAATAGACGAAATAATAGAGATCTTCCATTTCCCGTTCAGCACATCCATTGAATCTTGAACGGCTCTCATTCTTTTCTTTTGTTCCTGTTGAAACTCTTCTATTTTACACCTCATAATGTTACTTTGTTACATCTGTGTTACTGTTATTTTACAGCACTAAGTTACTAATAATAACTTTTCAAGTCTACTTTTGTGTCATTAAATAATTAAATGATTTCAAAATGAGTAAACTGAAAAACAAGGTTGCCGTGATTACAGGCGGCAATAGCGGTATCGGGTTTGGTATTGCTGAAGCATTTAAAAACGAAGGCGCAGTCGGTGCCATCGCCGGAAGAAATAAGACTACGTTGAACAGCACTGTTGAAACCCTGGGTGGTAATTTTATAGGTATAAAAGGAGACGTAACAAATCTTGATGACCTGGAGAACCTGTTTAGGACTACGGCCGATAAGTTTGGGAAGATAGACGCATTGGTAGTGAATGCAGGTGGCGTTGTGGACGGGATTCCCTTGATGGCGATAACCGATGTAACGGAAGAAGGTTACGATCGCTATATGGACCTGAATTTAAAAAGCGCCTATTTCACCGTAAAAAAATCGCTTCCTTATTTAAATGACGGCGCTTCCATTATACTGATCGCGTCGAACGCCGCACATCGGGCTGCACCCGGAGCGACGATATATGCCGCTGCAAAAGCGGCCGTTATTTCATTGGCCAGAGGCTTATCGCTCGATTTATTATCAAGGAGAATAAGGGTGAATACCATTTCGCCTGGCTCAATTGATACGCCGGTTTTTGGAAAGATGGTACCGCAGGATCTGGTGGACCAGGTGAAGCAAATTTATATAGATCTTACGCCGCTTGGCAGGCAAGGTACTCCGGCTGAGATCGGAAAAACGGCTGTATTTTTAGCCTCCGACGATTCATCTTTCATCGTAGGCGCCGATATCTTAGTGGACGGCGGTATGGCTAATTCCTTCTCCGTGAAATAAACTTATCACCAACTGCATTAAACCGGCAATAGAATATTCCCGCGATTATTATATCAGCGAGCAAGCTATCTAACTTGGTCGCTCAAATCTTAAATAAAAGAACTCATGAATAAATTAAAAAACAAAGTAGCGATTGTAACAGGTGCTTCAAAAGGAATAGGCGCATCTATCGCAAAACACTTTGCCGCTGAAGGCGCAAAGGTTGTAGTAAATTATGCTTCAAGCAAAGAAGGAGCGGATAAAGTGGTGAAAGCCATAACCGATAATGGAGGCACAGCCATTTCGGTACAGGCCGACGTTTCGAAAGAAGCCGATGTAACCAGGCTGTTTGAAGAAACAAAGAAGGCTTTCGGCAGGTTGGATATTTTAGTAAACAACGCGGTCTTTCAAGGATACGCACCTATTGAACAGATATCAGAAGAAATTTTTCATCAGTCTTTCAACGTCAATGTTTTGGGGCCTATACTTACTACGCAGGCATCTTTGAAACTGTTTAGCGATAAGGGTGGGAATATCATTAATATCAGTTCGGCTGCAAGCAAAATGCCTCTTCCGGCAGCCTCGTTATATTCTGCATCTAAAGCGGCATTAGATGCTATAACAATTTCTTTGTCCAAAGAACTGGGTGCAAAAAACATTCGTATCAATTCTATTTTGCCGGGCGCTACGGAAACAGAAGGTGCACGTAGTGCGGGCGTCACCACTGGCAGTGAGTATGAAACAATGTTTATTTCCAAAACACCGCTTGGTCGTAGAGGTCAGCCCGAAGATATTGCGAAAGCTGCTGTATTTCTTGCTTCCGATGATGCAGCTTGGATTACGGGAGAGCAAATTTCCGTTTCGGGTGGTATGTATGGTTTTTAGTCAAAAAAAATGAAAGACAATGGGGCGGAATTATTGGTTGACGGTGGTTTCACCAACTACGCACTAAAACAATTGTTTCAAAAGGATAAGTTTCTTTCAAATCCCTGTTTCTTCCGGAAGCAGGGATTTTTTTATTAAGAGTTTTAGCCAAGGCACCCCTTTTTTGTTATATACCCATTAGCCCAATTCATAGAAAAGTCAGAAAGCGATGGCGATTTTGGCGCAACCACACCCTAACAATGTCCTATTCTAGCCTTATATTGAAGCGAAGCGGTTTTTATCTTTATATTCATAAATCCTTAAAAAATGATCAGCATTACCAGGGCTGAAAGAAATTAAAACTAAACTCAATCGAATGAGGAATTTAATCTACTCCATCAACCTTACCATTGATGGCTGCGTCGACCACACTAAAGGGACTGGAAGTGAAGACATACTTGAATTCTTTGCAGACCTCATTCGGGGCGCTGACCTGCTTGTCTATGGGCGGATAACCTATCAATTGATGGTTCCCTATTGGCCTGATATCGCAAAAAACAAGTCAGGAGATGCAGATGAAATCGAATTTGCCCAGGTATTTGACTCCGCCAATAAGCTTGTTTTTTCCCGTTCGCTGGATAAGGTTGAAGACAAAAGATCGACGATTGCGCGAAATTCACTTCAGGGCGAAATACTGAAATTGAAACAGCAACAGGGTAAATATATCCTGCTCGGCGGTGTAGACCTTCCGTCGCAACTTATAGAGCTTGGTCTGGTTGATGAGTTTATTTTTGTGGTTCAGCCGGTCATTGCAGGCGAAGGGAGACGCTTGTTGGATGGCATAAGCCTGCAGGTTAAATTACCATTGAAACTTGTTGAGTCAAAGACTCTCAAGTCAGGGTCTGTGGTGCTCCACTACGTGAAACAGTAAAAGAAAAATCTGGGACAGGAGGATATTATATTTGGTGCTATGTAAAGTTTGTTTTACATTTAGTAAACTAAACTTTACATAAAATGAAACGGCATATCTTATTTCCCTACTGGTGTCGTTATCTGGGTTGGGGGATGGTCATTGCCCATGTTCCTATAACGATAATCGGCAGAAAGAATGGAATGATCAACCCACTTGACAATCCTGCAGGAAGCAGCGGCCTTTTTAGCGGCGAACATCTCTTTTTTACAGGTACCACCCTACTAATGACACTGGGCTTATTTTTTGTTGCCTTTGCCAGGGATAGGATTGAAGACGAACAAATAGGATATATACGGCTTTATTGCCTGCGTTGGGCCATCTGTATCAATTACCTGATCCTAATCATTAGTCTTGTTTTTTTCAATGATACCGCGCATATTCTGGAGCTCAACTTATGGGTTCCGCTTATCTTTTTTATCATTTGCTTCAGGTGGGCTATTTTTCGTCTGAATCGATCATTAAGCCAGGAGGAGTAGAAATGAAGAATACTATTCGCATAGAACGTGCTGTAAAAAACATAACACAAGCAGAGCTTGCCGACCAGGTTGGAGTATCCCGGCAAACTATCAATTCGATTGAAAGCAATAAATATATACCCTCAACCGTGCTGGCGTTAAAAATAGCAAGGATATTCAGCAAGCCTTTGGAAACAATTTTTATATTGGAAGAAGGAGATTAAAGCAGTCCTGATTTTAAAACAGCGAATCACTAAAAATGGAGGATAATCCAAATGGAATCAAAAACCAAATTTGTGCCAGTGCTATCAATTGGCAGTGGCGTAACGGATATTGAATTTTATAAAACAGCTTTTGGGGCCATTCAATTGTGGCGGCTTGACAACCCGGATGGCTCTGTGCATGTGGCAGCATTTACTATTAACGACCTTGTGTTTCGTCTGCATGAAGAAAGTAAAGACGGCCGACATTTAAGCCCGGATAAAGCAGGCTGTACCACGGTGACAATCGGCTTGAGCGTACAGGATGTACATGCGGTAGTTGCTGAAGCGGTGACTGCTGGGGCCACGTTGTTGTCGACGGTTACCGATTATGAGTATGGTTATCGGCAGGGAGAGATCAAAGACCCGTTTGGACATCATTGGCTTATTGAAAAGCTATTAAGCAAGGAAGCTTTGGATAATTTTTTGACTAAAAAACAGAAATAATAAAAGGCCATAAGTAATTGAAATATGGCACTTTACAATGTGTCACGAAAAACCTACAGGATCATTGGGAGAAAAACACACATTCAATTTCCCAGGACCTTTCTTTATAGTTTTAGACAATGCATATACTTAACTACATTCAACCAGTACCGATTTATCCTTTAGAGCCATACGATTTAGCGTCTTTCGGGATGTCTTGCTTTTTTTCGCCGTCCCCTTTCGAGCAAGCGACGCGCCCTTCTCAAAAAGCAAAAACCTCCGCTGTCGCGGAGGCTTTGCCAATCTATGTGTCGGGAAGAGAGGATTACTTCCGGCCCCCGGCCTCCTGTGATCCTGTAGCTCTGCTGACCTTCAGTGGGCCTGCTTTGCCACGGCCCATCTCGGTCGTAACCATCGCTTCGCTCGGTTACCCAAAAAGCCTCGTCCCGACTTCGTCGGAACCCGCATCACCACCTATCAATTGATGGTTCCCTATTGGCCTGATATCGCAAAAAATAAGTCCGGAGATGCAGAGGAAATCGAATTTGCGCAGGTATTTGCCTCCACCGATAAGTGTTTTTCCCGTTCGCTGGATAAGGTTGAAGACAAAAGATCGACGATTTCGCGTAATTCAGGCGAAATTACCATTGAAACTTGTTGAGTCAAAGACTCTCAAGTCAGGATGTGTTGTTCTTCACTACGTTAAACAGTGAGAGAAAAAATGCTTGACCGGCTTCAATTCCCATACTTCGTTATCAAATGAGTTTACATTAACTATTATGATGGATTTATCTCATGCTGAGAAACAAATTTACTATGTCACGAATTTTCAAGACCTTGTTTCTACGCCTTTTAATGGAAAAATAAATGCGATTTGTTGGACTCGTAAACTGATAGGTGATTTTTCTGAGATTGTTAAAAAGGTAAAGCTAAGCGGAAATATAACAGCAATTGAACAAGAGGAACTTCGTGAACTTCAGTTAAGTGTACAAGGGCAACTTGCACGTGAAATTCTTTTAAATGACTTTAAAGTATTGAAAGATCATGGCGCATCGCCAATCCTTAATGTGATTAACTACTATGATCGGGATGACACCTACCCATTTTTTCCAACAGATGTTTATTCTTTTCATGTAGATCGCTCCCCCATACCAATTGATACCTTTTTATGCACCTACTATGGCGAGTCGAGTGAAATATTGCCAAATTCACAAGGCAAAAAAAAAGTACTTATTCCAGAGATACGTGATGAACTTAAAAAACTATATCATGGAGCAGATGAAGGTTTTGAATCATTCTTAAGTGAACATTTCTTTGATCTACACTATCAAGCTAAACCTGATGCACGTCCAATAAGCTTAGGCCTTGGTCACCTATGGAGGTTGGCGGTTGATCATCCTGAAAGTCAAGTTTCTCCTTGTCTTCACCGTGCACCAAAGGAAAAATCCGGACAGAATAGGTTGTTGATGATCTGTTGACCACCAAACTTTGACATGTAAGGGATGTATTTCGAACTAAATAAACCCGCTGTGAAAGCGGGTTTCAAAAAACAGAGTAAAAAATAGAGTGACCATTTTCTTTTATATTCTACTGTTGATATAAAAATCAAATAATTCCTTATCGGGAGCCCCTATGGTATGGTCTAAGCAGCCATCGAAGCTTCCTTGAAACTATCCACAAAAAGATCGAGGTTTTTCGCTTCCAGGTGAATGACAAAATCGATATCCCTGATCATTCTCGGAACAGTGTATATACCCAATGCTATACTGCCCGAGAGCATGTAGGGTATCTCGTCTTGATCAAGTACGTCCGTAATTTTTTGAAAGAAAGAAAGATTACTTCCAGCCTCAAGCCTCCAGTGATCCTAAAATGGGGTGGCCGAGTTTTTCAAATTTTGTATCATAACTGATTGATTATTAAAGAATAATAATGTCGCGTTGAATTGTATGTAAATTGGCAATAAAATTCATGTAAATTGGCAATTTTTTATGTGTAAATTGCATATATTTTATATGCAAATTGGCAATTTTTAATCGGATTTCACATACAATTTGGTCCCAAATGAGCAGATTTATTCACAGACGGATAGCCCCCATCATTGAAGCTCAGCAATCAAAGTTTCCGGTGCTTGCCGTTACCGGACCCAGGCAATCCGGGAAAACAACTTTGTTAAAAACGCTCTTTAAGGATTACAGATACGTTTCACTTGAAAACCCCAACACTCGTTCATTCGCATCCGAAGACCCCATTGGTTTTCTAAACCTGTATGATAGACAAGTTATTTTCGATGAAGTTCAGCGGGTACCGGAACTGTTTTCATATATACAGAGCAGAGTGGATGAATCCGGACAGATGGGACAATTTATATTATCAGGTTCACAAAACTTCCACCTGCTCAATAACATCACTCAAACCCTGGCAGGAAGGGTCGCATTGTTCAAGCTGCTTCCTTTAGATTTCACTGAACTAAAATCTGTCGATTTGTTGCAGGCTACACCTACGTTAGCCAGCCTTAAGGGCTTTTATCCGGCCATTTTTGACAGGGATATAGACCCCGTGGTTTTCTATTCCAACTATATTCAAACCTACATTGAAAAGGATGTAACTGAATTATTGAATATACGGGATTTGAAATTATTCAGGACATTCGTAGGCTTATGTGCTGGCAGAGCTGGCCAATTAGTAAATTATAGTGCGTTGGCCAATGAATGCGATATTTCTCACAATACAGCAAAAGCATGGTTATCGCTTTTGGAAAGCAGTTACATTATTTTCTTTTTACAGCCCTATCATCAAAATTTCAACAAGCGGTTAATCAAAACTCCCAAGCTTTACTTCTATGATACAGGCCTACTGAATTATTTACTGGGAATAAGAACATCTGCTGAATTAGAAGAAACCAGTCTGAAAGGCCATGTATTTGAAAACATGATCGTGGCTGAATACCAGAAAAAGAATCATCATTTATACCTTCACCAGGATTATTATTTCTGGCAAGATAGCAGTGCTCATGAAGTTGATCTATTGATAAAAGAGACACCAGGCTTTTCGATTTTCGAAATAAAGTCGACTCAGACCATAAGTACAGCTTTGTTTAAACAACTGAACCACTTTGAAAAACTCGCTGAGCCCGCTAATGTAAGTAAAACACTGATCTATGGCGGAACAGAAAATGAGAAAAGGTCACAGTACAATATAGTTAGCTGGAAAAATATTTCAGATTAAAATAACTGAGTCGTAATTGCCGATCACATCGAACCATTTTATTACCGAACTAGATAAGTTGGTGGCGTTTTTTTCTCGCCTTCCTACTATAAACAACAGCAGATTAAATAATTAGAATATAAGTTATTCGTTATCCTTAACTTGGCACCCAAATAAGAATAAGTTCCATGCCAAATTTCACCCAGTTACGTGCGATTTGTAAAGAGTCAACCGACTTTTCAAACGTCGTCATAGATGACTTCTTAATGCCCTATGCTAGCGTAAGTACCTTATTTTAAATGAAGAAAGTAGGCGCATCAGGGTCAGACCCAGACATACATCATTTAATAGATACCCCACATTTCTTTGGTTAATTATCGGCGAGGGGAAGTATGGGGAAAAGATATCTTATAAGGAGATCTGCCGGGTATTAAAAGTGAGCATGCGAATGATAGACCGAGCTAAAAAACGATTTGTAGAAGAAGACTTCACAGCCTGCGTTGAACGGAAGCCTCTGCGAAGGAAATTAACTTTTCGAACCGTAAAAACCGCTCTGGTAGCCGGTTTCGTAAAAAAAGGTAAAATATGATCGGGAAAGATGGACAAATGTCGAACTTTCATTGATTTATACTATTTTGGGCGCTGTTACCCTGAACCAATCGTACAATGACCAAACCCTGGCTTATCCTTGGTGCCATTTTGTTGCTTACCCTGTCCTGTCTTGCACAGGCGCCACCTGTCAATAGGCCAAGACCTTTCTTTTCACCTATTCGAGGAGATAGTGCCGCCTATTTCCAGAAGACGATGGGAGCTAACGAGAACGGCGGCCGGCCGGTGCAACCTGCTGCCGGACGGCAGCCGATGCCTGCTCAAAATGCGGCTTCCGCACTAAGACGGCCAAAGCCTGCACAAACTGGCGCCTTCGCAATGGGAAAGGCCGTGGCAGTCGGTAAAGCGGTGGCGGGGAAACTGGTGACCGGGAGATCGGCTCGCCCGCTCGGGGCATCGGCTTGCATCGACACCATGGGACACATATTGACCAGCGAGACAAATAACACCGGGCTGGGAGTCGACTATATCACCAAGACCCGTGACGGCGGCGTCCTTGCTCCCGGCTATCGCTGGAGTTCCGGTACTCCCCCTTATACCTTCCCCTATCTCGTAAAATATACTCAGCAGGGCAGTATCGCCTGGGCAAAATCCTTCGACGGACTGGGTATCTATCCGCGTAGGCATACGATCCGGAGCATCTTTGAATGGAACGTTGGAGGGCTTACATTTGCCTCAGGACAGTAAGTGAGGTAAGAAA